>CAZOKS010000001.1:0-16651 GCA_964580745.1 uncultured Methanosarcinales archaeon
GGTTTTTATTGAATGGTTTATCCTAACTAACGACTGATAAAGCACCCTGCCTGCTCCCAAAGTAAGATGACCTACCTCACTGTTGCCCTGGTAGCCCTTAGGCAAGCCCACTGATAACCCAGAAGCTTTTACCTTGCAAGTAGGAAAATCAGATATAAGAGAATCAGCGAAAGGTGTATGCGCTAGTGCTATTGCATTGCCCTCTTTATCAGGATTTATGCCCCAGCCATCGCGAATAATAAGAATGAGTGGACAGCCTTTTTGTTTCATTTTATCCTTCTTTTTTGCATTGGTGTTCATCTTTTATAGCTATTTTGGTTATGTTATCTTATCTTGCCTTCAAATACTCTTTCACAAAGCAAGGGTTTTCCTCCAGCGAATAACTGCTCTCCATTAATATAAGCAAGTCCTTTCCTTACCTCCATATTGAAATTATCGAAAAGCTCATCTATTGTAATGGTCTGAGGAGATGACTGCTTGTCCTTTTCTTTACCCTTCAAACAAACCCTTGTGCCGGGCTCTGCTTCTGAGGTAATCAAACCGACCTCTGTTTTTGCATCATCTTCTCCAATATCCGCCTGAGCCTTACCTTCTCCTGCTAAAAGCATTCCTTGGCTTTCAATTCCTCTCAACTTGGCAGGTTTAAGATTACTTACAACAACAATATTCTTGCCTTCTAATTCCTCTGAAGAATACTCCTTACGAAGCCCAGCAACCAGCTGTCGTTCTTCTTCTCCTAAATCCACCTTTATTACCCAAAGTTTGTCTGCATTGGGGTGCTCTTTTACTTCTTTAATCCACCCAACCCTTAAATCCAAGGCCTCAAAATCTAACTTTTTCTCTTGTTTCTCTCCTTGAGAAGAGCCTTTACCTGCATCTTTCTCTGGCTTATTTTCATCCTTGGCTTGAGAGAATCTCTGCTTGAATGATTGCATCTCCTCGTCACTTATCTTCTTAAACAAGGGCTTTGGCTCGTTTACCTTGTGGCCGGCTTTTATGCTCATCTTGCCCAAAAAATCCCATTTTTCTTCTTCAATATTAAGCTGCTCAAAGATGTCCTTGCTTACTTGCGGCATTATTGGATAAACCAAGATAGCCAAGTCTTTGGCAAAATTCGCAAGAACATTCATTGCAGTATCTTTCCTTGCCTGCGACACCTCATCAGACCAGGGCTTGTTCTCCTGCATGTACTGGTTGCCAAGTGAGGCAAGCTTCATAATCTCCTTAAGAGCTGCCTTTAATTGTATCTTATCAAACAATTCTTCAACTTTCTTGGCATGCTGATGAGCCCTTGACAGGAATTTCTTGTCCTGTTCTTCTAAAGTCAAATCAGGCATAATCAAATTGTACTTGTTCTTTAAGAACACTATTATTCTCTGGATAAGGTTGCCAAAGTTGGCCACTAATTCATTATTCAGCTTCTCCCTAAAATCCTCCCATGTGAAATCAGTATCTGCTTTTTCAGGGCGGTTAATTATAATGTAATATCTCCACACATCAGGTCTTATATTCAGACTTGCAACATCATCGCCAAATATGCCCTTATGCTGAGACTTAGAGAATTTGCCGCCTTCATAGTTAAGGTATTCATTAACTGATATAGTGTCCAATAAGATGTAATTCTCCCTGCTTCCAATCAAAATCCCTGGAAAGAGGATAGTATGAAATGGAATATTATCCTTGCCCATGAATTGCACTAGGCGAGTAGATTCCGATTTCCACCAATCTTCCCAATCTTCCCTATTTTCCGCGGTAATGCCTATATATCCAATAGGAGCATCAAACCAGGAGTAAAAGACTTTATTTTCAAATCCCTTTTTGGGAATAGGTATGCCCCACTTGAGATCTCTGCTAATACATCGCTTTTTCAAGCCCCTTTCCAACCAACTTTGCGTCATAGTAACAGCATTATATGACCAATTCTGTTTCTTGGCTTCCAAAAGTCCTTTCAACTCCTTTGACAATGCTGGCAAGTCCAGGAAAAGGTGGTTACTCTTTCTAAGTTTTACTTCTCCTCCGCAGATAGCGCATCTTGGATTATCTAACTGGTTTGGTTCAAGCAATGAACCGCATTTCTCGCACTGGTCCCCTCTTGCATTCTCGTAGCCGCAAATCTTACATTTGCCCTTAACAAATCTATCAGCCAAAGCCCTGTTGCACTTAGGACAAAAATATTGCTCCAACTCTCCCTCAGAGATATAACCATTCTCATCCAACCTCTTAAAAAGATGGACTGTAATCTCCTTATTCTTATTAGAAGATGTTCTGCCAAAGCAATCAGGCTCACAGAGAAAGAAATCATAAACCTTCTTATGAATCTTGAAATACTTGTCAGTTATCTCTTTAGGACTTAACCCTTCCTGAATGGCTTTAATCTCCGTTGTAGTACCATGTTCATCTGTCCCTAAAACACTTATTACCTCTTGGCCTCTGCTTTTAAGATAACGGGCATAGGCATCCGCTGAGATAACACAAACAAGATTCCCCAGATGAGGAAAATTATTTACATAAAGCAAGGCGCTTGTGACAATGATTTTCTCTCTCGGCATTCTCTTCACCCCAAAGGAAATTCATCAGATAACAAAAACAATATACGATACAAACTATAAATAACTTTCTTGAGATATCTAATCAAACTCAAGCTTTTCTCCATCTACTGTAAACAATCTATCATCCGATACGTAAAATAATCTCAATCGTGCACCGGCGTCAAGCCAGCCATGAGCATAATTCAGCGCAGCAAAGGCGTTAACATAATCTCCCTTCTTAAAGAAATATTCAGCATCCTTGTAATATCTCTCTACCATATCTAGGACATCCTTTACCTGTGCTTCTCGATTTTTGTCGAATTCAGCCCCTTTAGCTTTGGCAATAGCCTCCTGTGATATATCAAAATACTTCATTAACTTGGCCTTTGTAATTTTGTTACTGATCTCCATGCTTTGAAGGTATTTAGAAAGTTTTTTAAATATTTGCCCTTTCCCATAGAATAACCGATTAATACTAACAAAGAAAGGTGTTCTTATGAAAGGCAGAATCACAAGTTTCAGAAGAAGCAGACATACCACAAAAGGCAATCAGATGATTCTAAGAGTTGAAGGCATAGAAAATAAGGATGGGGCTGATAAACTTGTCGGCAAGAAGGTTGTGTGGAAAAGCCCTGGGAAGGAAGCCAAAGAAATTAAGGGTGAGATTACAGCAGTGCATGGCAGAAACGGCTTCTTAAGAGCCCGCTTTGAGAAAGGAATGCCGGGTCAGTCAATCGGCACTGATGTAGAGATACAATAAAAACAACAAAGCCAGTTCTGCCCAACCTCTAAATCTTCTTGGCTAAGCCAACCTTTTCTAAGGCCTGGTATACATCATCCTCGGAGAAATTAAGGAAAGACTTTTCTATATAATGGAACTTTGCCCGCAGTGCTTTAAAGCCTATGAAATCATTAAATGAATTGTTGTTAAAGAAGATAATCAGGCTTGTATCTGGACCAGAATCCTTCATCAACTCCTCTATAGCTGATGTATTCACAAAATCAGAATCAAGCTTTTCTATTAAGACCTTCTTGGCAATAATACGGCAGGCATCTATAATCTCTGATCTACTTGAATAATTTATAAAGAGAGTAAGGGTAAGTTTTGGCTCTTCTCTTTCTTCGAGAATGATATCTTTAAGGGCATCTTGAATCCCATTCAACTCCGTCCAATCTCCCACAACAGAAAACTTAACATCCTTAAAAAAAGCATCTGCTCGAATCTTATTTATAAACCTCTTAAGGAAATAGAGCTCTTCATAGTCCTCTTTGTATAGGTATCCAAGGAGGTAGAGTGATAAATACTTTATGTCAGCATCCTTGCAGAAAGAAATAGTGTCTTTAACAGATTTCAGGAAGAGGGTTATATTTTCCTCGGAAGAAACAATTTTATCCATATCTGGCATTATACCAAGATGATTTACAACCCCCAGGATTTTATACTTCTTCTTGAAAAACATTTTCCTAAGACACTTTGAAATAGGTTATTTCAAGCATCTCTTCACATATAAGAGATAATAGTATTTAACCTTTTTCCTTGGGGCTCTATAAGACATATTACTTTAAAAAGAAGCAATGGAGTTCCTAAATGCTTTTAAAATAAAAAAGCATGTTTTAGGATATGAGGGCCTCTTCAAGATCTCTTTTTACCCAGAATCATTCACCTTCCCTTTCAGAGCTGGTTAAAGAGCATTGCGGGAAACGGGGAGATGAATTCAAAAGGATAACAAAAAATAGAATTGACGAGCTTGCTAAGGAGGGATTAATTAAAGAGGTTCAAGAAATCAACCAAGAGATATTAAAGGGAGATGAAATGCTAATACTCCCTGAAAAATACGCTTTTCCTTTCCCAATAAGCCAATTTCTATACCATGATCCGGACATTTCATCAAAAGATCTTGAGAAAAAAATAAAGGAGCATCTAGCTGAAAAGAAAATAGAGAAAGAATCAGAACTAAAACATGAATTCTCACCAAGGATTCCAGCAATAAAGATTGCCTCAGTAGCAGATCAACCGCAATTCGAGGAATTAACAGCTTTTTTAATGCCTGAAAGTGGTTATGATCCAAAATCAGCGAGGAAGATAAGAAACCCTTTTCAAACGCTTAAACTCTATTCAAAAGACATAATTAAAAAGATAAACTCTGAATCTGATGCTCCTATAAATAAAAGGGAATTACCACAAGAACTAACCAAATGGTTCTCAATAAAAGAAAAGCTATCTCCAAAAAAGCTCTATAAGGCAGCTCTGGAGTATGCTAAAAATTATCTAGAAAATAACTCTGAAGGAAGGACTAAAAGGTTTGTTGGTTTCAAGATAAAAGGAGCCAAAGGGAATTATTTCCGAACTTATTTAAATCTTAGCGAACAGGGCTTGGCTCTGGCCTCCCATCCTTTTTTTAGAGGGAAGATAGAACACTATTTTAAGGGAATAAAAACATATAACAATACTGCTACGGGAAAGGTTCCTTCAAAAGAGTATTTCCAAAGGATTAGAAGCGGAAATCTTGAAGATGCTGTATATAAAGTTAGTTTAGATTATTTGCCCATCATAAATGTTGATTGCGATATGGAATCAGAAAAGAGTAACGATTCAACAGGAGCAAACGAGGAGATTATATACCACTTATGGCGAAACTTTAATGGAGAAAGCAGTTCGCCTCTATATCTTTATGACAAAAGTTTTCAGAGCAGAAGTAACAATCCAAAAAGAAGCAGATACAAGATAGTAGATGCTCACCAGATAGCATTCTACCACAGTTTAGCTAATCTACTGTGGAGAGAGAACAAAAAAGACTGTAAAAACAATCCTCTTATAATAAACGACACGATATTTCCTATTTACTCCTCAAAATTAACTGAAATATCTGATAAACTAAGATACAAAACATTTATTCTAAGTCCTCAGCTTAAACTAAACAAAGAAGGAAACTTTGAATTAAACAAAGTTATAAGAAAATTGAATGAGTTTGAGTTGGAGTATATTCTTATGAATTATGTTGTAATCCCAAATCCCGAGTTGGTATATCTCAAGTATTCGGATGTTCTAAAAGGGGAGAAAGAGAATCACAAATCAAAAAGAATTTCTCAATATATCTTAGGGAAATAACTTAAAACATAACCCAATAAAAACTTTTATATAACCCTAAATTCTCCTTGAAGAGAGGCAATAAGAGTTGGTGCAATAATGGCTCATTATAACCCTTTGGAATTGGAGAAAGACATCTTTGAATATTGGAAGAAGAAAGAGATTTACAAGAAAGTCAAGGAGAAGGGAGAAGGTAAAGAAGACTTCTATTTCTTAGATGGCCCTCCATATACATCTGGGAAGGTTCATATTGGAACTGCCTGGAACAAGACGATAAAGGATGCCGCCCTGAGATATAAACGAATGAGAGGCTATAATGTATGGGATAGAGCAGGCTATGACATGCATGGACTGCCAACCGCCAACAAAGTTATGAGCATATTAGGCCTTAAGAATAAAGAGGACATCAAAAGCTATGGTCTTGGAAAATTCGTCAAGAAGTGCAAAGAATATTCCCAAGAAATGATGGAGAAGATGAATCAGGATTTTGAGAGGCTTGGGGTATGGATGGATTTTAAAAACCCATATCAAACAGCCTCAAAAGAATATATCTCTGGTGAATGGTGGCTTATCAAGAAGGCCTATGAAAAGGGTTTGCTTTATGAGGGAGAAAAGACTATGACATGGTGCCCTCGCTGTGGCACAGCGCTTGCTAAACATGAGCTTGAGTATCAGGAGGTATGCGACAATTCTATATTCGTGAAATTTAAGGTTAAGGGAAGCAAAAACAAATACCTTGTTCTTTGGACTACTACTCCTTGGACAATCCCTTTCAATTTAGGGGTAATGGCTCATCCTGAGTTTGAATATATAGAAGCTAAGGTAGAAGACGAGATTTGGATTCTAGCTAGGGCTTTAGCAGGTGGAGTCATCCGAATGATTGCTGGAAAGGACTTTAAAGAGCTCAAGATATTTAAGGGCAAGGAGCTAGAAGGTGTTGAATATGAACATCCCTTTGCTGAAGAGATTCAAGAGTATAAAGAACTTAAGAAAGAACATCCTAAGGTGCATACTGTTGTGTTAAGCGAGACCTTTGTGGATTTATCAGCTGGCTCGGGTCTTGTGCATCTTGCTCCTGGCTGCGGCCCAGAGGATTACGAGGTTGGAAGAGAGAATAATATTCCACCTTTCAACAATATAGACCAATATGGTGTATTCCCTGATTCTATGAAAAGGTTTAAGGGCATGGTTGCTAAGAAGGATGATAAGAGGTTTATTGCTTTGTTGAAAGAAAAGGATGCTTTAATAGAGGTTTCACCTATTGAACACGATTATGCACATTGTTGGAGATGCCATTCTCCTGTTATCTTTAGAAAAACAACTCAATGGTTCTTCAATATTGAGAAGATAAAGGATAAGCTCAGGAAGTATAATGAAAAAATAAAATGGGTGCCTGAATGGGCTGGAAAGAACTGGTTTGACTCCTGGTTAGCTAACCTCAAAGACAATTCAATAACCCGACAAAGATATTGGGGTGCTCCTCTTCCTATTTGGAGATGCGAGAAATGCGGAGAAACCAAGGTGATTGGGTCCTATAAAGAACTGCTTAAAGAATCTGGGAAGAAAGAGGTTGAAGAGCTTCATATCCCTGAGATTGACAAGATTGAGCTCAAATGCGGATGCGGAGGAAAGATGACGCGCTTAGCTGATATCCTAGATGTTTGGGTGGATTCTGGAACAGCTTCCTGGAATTGTCTTGATTTCCCTAACAGAAAGGACTTGTTTAAGAAATATTTCCCTGCGGACTTGATTTTAGAAGGAAAGGATCAGATAAGAGGCTGGTTCAATCTCCTGATGATTTGCAGCGAGATTGGTTTCGATAAGGCTCCTTTCAAGAATGTATACATGCACGGCTTTGTGCAGGACGCTCAGGGAAGAAAAATGTCTAAGAGTCTTCAGAATTACATTACTCCGGATGAGGTTATAGATAAATATGGAGCTGATGCCTTTAGGTATTTTGTGATAGCTTGCTCCAATCCTGGACTTGACCTTAACTATAACTTTGATGATTTAAAGGTAAAGATGTCTAATATGAGGATACTATGGAATCTTCATAATCTTTTGCTGATGAATGCGGAACTTGCTGGATTTAACCCTACAGATGTCTCCTTGCAAGATTTCAAAAATGGCTTTGGAAAAGAAGAGAGATTCATTCTCTCAAGACTGAATACTACAATTAAGAACACTACTGAGATGATGGACAAATATGAGATAAATAACAGTATTTTGGAGATAGAAAGTTTTTTCCTCGATGTTTCAAGGGAATATGTCCAATTTGTAAGGGATAAACTTATTGATGAAGGGAATGAGCGAAAAATCGTGATTAAAGTGCTCTATGAATGCTTGAATGCAACACTGAAACTCCTGGCCCCTTTCACGCCTTTCTTTGCTGAAAGGGTGTTCTTGAATTTTAAAGACAAGCTTGGTTTGAAGGAGGAGAGTATTCATTTGTTAAACTGGCCTTCTTACGATAAAGACCTCATCGATAAAGAACTCGAAGCTAATTTCCAGAGGATAAACGAAATCATACAAACAGGATTATCAATAAGAGAGAAGATTGGATACGGGGTGAGATGGCCTCTTCAAGAGCTTATTGTGGAAACAAAGGATGAGCAATTCAAGCATGCTCTTAAAGAATTAGAGGATATCGTGCTATCCCAACTAAACATAAAAAGTTTGAAAATCATAGAGAGATTCAAACCACATGAAGTAGAGGCAAGCGTAAACAAAAACAAGATATATGCTTCATTCGGCGAGGAAAAAGCTCATTTAATAATCAAGAAGGTAAGCAATATTGATCCTGAAAAAGTAGTAGCGCAGCTCAAGAGGGAGAACAACATAAAGGTCGATGTTGAAAATGAAAGATTCAAGCTGTTTAGGGAACACTTTAACATAGAGCATAAGGTTAAAGGAAACTATGAACTTGCCGAGTTTAGCAAGGGTTTCATAATAGTTTCTACTAAGCTAAATGAAGAGCTCAAAGCCGAGGGCTTTAGCAGGGAAGTAATCCGAAGAGTACAATCCTTAAGGAAAAAATCAGGGTTAAGCAAATCAGACCATATCGAGCTTTGGATTGCTTCAGAAAAAGATATATTGGAGATGCTTTTGCTTAACAGAGAATTGATACAAGAGAGGGTTGGTGCCGACTGGCTTGAATTAGACAAGAAGAGTTCTGACTTGGAAGGGGGAGAGAAGAGCAGCTTTAAGATAAAAGGCAAGCAAGTTGAGGTTTTCTTTAGAAAGAAGTAATACTGCCAGGCCAAGTTGGATTTTCCAAGAAAAGAGCATAAAGATTATTAAAGGATAATTATTTCTTAAGCTATAATGAGAAAAGAGAGGGTTCCAAGCGGGATAAAGCCCATTGATTCGCTTTTAAATGGTGGGTTTGAGAAGGATATCGTCACTATGATTTATGGCGGAGCGGGTAGTGGCAAGACCAATATATGTATGATGGCGGCGGATGAACTGGCTCAGAAAGGCTCTAAAACGATATATGTTGATACCGAGGGGGGTTTTTCTATTGAGCGGCTTCAGCAGGTAAGCAAGAACTTCGAGAAAGCTATGCAAAAGATTATATTTCTCAAGCCAGTAGACTTCAAAGAGCAGCACAAGATTATCAATGAACTTGGAGACAACCTTGTAAGCGCTATTGGATTGGTCATTATTGACACCATATCCATGCTTTATCGGTTAGAAATTGGCAAAACAAACGCTGTTTACGAGATTAATAAAATGCTTGGTAAACAGATTATGACCTGTTCCAGACTGGCAAGAAAATACAAAATTCCTGTTCTAATAACCAATCAAATCTACTCAGATGTTGAAAGAAACGGCAAGAACAAATTCGTGGGGGGAGATTTGTTAAGGTATGGCTCCAAATGCCTGATAGAGCTTATCAAACCGGAAGAGGGAGCTTCGGGAGAAAGGATAGCGTTTTTAAGGAAGCACCGAAGTATTGAAGAAGATAAAAAAGTAAAATTTAGAATAACAGAAAAAGGAATGTTCTAAAAGATTAATTCTCACCAATAAACTCCTCCAAGGTATATTCAAAGTCTGAATCACTCTTCAAACTACCCTTCTGCTTCAAGAATTCTCTTGCCAAAAGGAAAAACAACAGAGCCAGACTCTTCTTACCCTTGTTATTTGCTGGAATTACCAAATCGATGTTATTAATAGTATTGTTTGTGTCGCAAATGGCCACAACAGGAATACCAACCACTAAAGCATCCCTGATAGCATTTCTGTCCGGCCAAGGGTCACAAACAAGCATTACCTTGCCCTCTATAAATTGGTCTAGGTTTGGGTTGGTCAATATCCCAGGGGGATATCTTCCTGTTATCGCTCTTGCCCCAGTAATTTTAGCAAACATCTTCAAAGGGCGCCAGGCTGATTCTCTTCTGCCGCATAGAATAATATCCTCAGGATTGTATCTTGCCAAAAACTTAGCTGCGATAGCAAGTCGTTTATCTATGCTGCTTATATTGAACACAGAAAGACCATCTACCCTTGTCTTATAAATAAAATCGCTTAGATGTTTTGTTTTAAACTGAGTACCAATATGGATACCACTTTTTAGATACATATCTGACGTAGCAAGTAAGAGTTCGTTTTCACTCATTTTCATCCTCCATTTCAAATAAACAGCAAGCAAGAAATCTCTCTTGCCTACTCTATTAGCGCCCAAGTAGACTCGTCTGCACGCCCGTAATCAACAGATTACAGCCACCATGCAAACAGGGCTATAAAAAAGTGAAAAGATAATGCCTTTTTAAATATTTCTAAAAAAGATAGCTTGAAAAAACACAGAGGAATACATTAAATTACAGAAAAAATGAATTACATGTGAAGCTATCATCCAAACTCTCCAACATAGATTCACTCAAACATTCAAAACTATAATTTTTACCCTTTTTCCAAACACACTCTAAAAAAGCAGTATGAAAAAAACAAAAGAAAAGCTTATATATCCTGGAGGCCGGCTTCGACAATCGCAAATCCTGCCTCTCCTTCAGGCAGATTTGGGCTGTCAATAAGCTTTGCAACCCTTGTCCTCTTCTTACCCTTCCTTAAATAAACCCTGAAAGTGCTTGCATGAGCCACAATATGCCCGCCAATAGCATTTGTAGGGTCCCCAAAGAAGACATCCGGCTTTGACATAACCTGATTGGTTACATACACGCATAGGTTGTATGTGTCGGCTAATTTAAGCAAGGTATGCATATGCCTGTTTAACTTCTGCTGCCTATTGGCTAAAGTGCCTCTGCCCACAAATTCGGCCCGAAAATGAGCTGTAAGGGAATCAACCACAATTAATTTAAGATTCAGTTTCTCCTTCTTAATAAGGTCGTCTATCTTCTCGGCAAGAAGCATTTGATGGTCTGAATTATACGCCCTTGCAACCTTTATATTCTTTAAAACCTCTTTGGGATCCATATTAAGCCCTTTAGCAATCTGCTCAATTCTTTCAGGTCTAAATGTATTCTCGGTATCAAGATAAACAGCAGATGCACCTTTTACCTGCTTCTGCACCCTCACAGACAGAACATGCCCAATCTGTGTCTTTCCAGAACCAAACTCACCAAAGCATTCAATAATTGAGCCAGTTTCAAAGCCTCCGCCCAACAAGTTGTTCAATGCATCGGAACCAGATTCTATCTTCAAAACTGATTGCCTCTTAGCCAAAAGCTTGTCTCCTGATTCAAAACCCATTTCAAGCTTGCTTCTCGCAGAAGTGATTATCCGTCTCGCTACACTCTCTCCCAAACCAGTAGCATCAACAATCTCATCAGGGCTAGCGACAGCAATGCTCATCATAGTATCATAGCCCGAAGAAAGCAGCTTTTCCGCAGTAGCAGCCCCCACTCCAGGCAGATTCGTTAAAGATTGAGAAGGATCTTCCTCCTGAGAAAGGGGTTCCTCTTTCTCACATTTTGTAGCTTCTTGGGTCTCCTCTTTTTTTACTTCATCTTGATTCTTTTCCTTATGCGCCATTATAATTCACCTTCTTGATTATTCTAAATCCTAGAAAGCAAGAATTCTTTAAAAACATTTAGATTCAATAAACGCAATTCTTGCAATCCACAAGCGAATAACACGAAAAACTCTTATTCTATGTGGCCATAAAGCTTGTTTTAAATAATTTGCCCCAGCAAATGTCCAATAAAGATTATTGTCCAATGAGCAGAAAAAAGAGCACTATATCCAAGGCAAGAAAAACCAAACACAAGAAACTCTCTTCGATTCTGCCAGACCTGATTTGCCCTTTAAACCTAAACGGAAAAGGCCAGAAAAGCTTCACTCCTCTTACAGTAAACCCATCCAGAAGTATATGGAGCATATAAGCCATTAAGAACACAAGCGAATAAGCAATAGGGGCGATAAGCGAAATAAGATATGCTATCAAAAAACCAGCAAACACTGAATGAAAAAATCCTCTATGCTTGAATATAAATTGAATTGGCTTCAAGAAGAAAGGCACCTTTCTTCCTATTTTTGAGGAGGCCGTATCAATATCAGGGAAAGCAGTTCCTAAAAAAAGAAAGAACAGGACAATAAGCATTGAATTCAAAGGAAAATAAGAGCTTATGGAATAATGAAGAAAATCAGAAAGCGAAATAAACAACAAAAAGCCCAAAACAGAAAAAAGAAAATGAGTAAGGAACCTCATATTTCGCATCCTCACTTCTCAAGCTTTTTGATTTCGCCATCCGCATCAGGATTTATATCAATCTTGTTTACCACAAGTTCTATCCTTGAGAACAACTCATTCTTGGATACTCTGCCTTGCACAACGACCTGCTGGCCAAGAAGCTCATGTTTAACTTTCTCAAATTCTTCTAGATTTTCCCTGAAAGCCAACACCTGCTCCCTGGAAAGAGAAAGAAGCTGTTCTATCTGCAAAGAGAAGAATACCAGCCTTAATGTACCGGTGCCATCATCAAGGATTACATTCATCACATAGTTATATGAGGGCTCTACTTCCCCATGCTGACTGCAAACAAAGCTCTCTCCCACTTCCTTGACTCGTTTAGAGCATTTTGGGCAAACCTCAAAGAATCGGATATCAAACACATTGACAATTGTGCCGAAAATCTCAGCGTATGAATCCTTCTCTGAGAGCTCTGCAATAGATTTCCTCTCTGAAGATGAACTTGCCCCCACCTCAGGAAGATCGATATCCTCTTCAGGATTTACAACCAGCTCAGAAGAACTGTTTATATGAAGTTCTACATTCCCATTCCTGTTCTTCTTAGCAATGCCGTTCTTTATCAAGATGATGTCGCCCTCATTCAGCTTTGAATACTTGTCAGCCATATCATCCCAGAAAACCACACGAATAGAACCTGTATCATCTATGATCTGAATAGCCAATACCTTGCCTTGCTTGCCGTCTTTTCGGGTAAATTCTCTAAGTTCATAGGTCCTAGCCACTCTGCCAACAGTTTCAACAGACCTCAGCCCTTCAACTATGCTCTCCAGTTTAAGCCGACCCTCTGAGGACTCAACAAGGTCCAGACCCAGCTTATTTGCAATAATATGGGCTGCCCCCTCTTCTGTAAGAAGGCCTCCTAACTCCTGAATTTTCTTCTTAACCATACTTTCTATTTCGTCTTTTGACTTGCCAGATTTCTGACTTATTTTGTCTATCAACTTATCGTAAGGAATATTGAACATTCTATGCACCCCAACCTTTAGAATTAATGAAGATATAAAAAGTTTTAGTTTTATCAGTCATGGAGATTTTATTTTGCCTAGCCCACAAAGAAAGAACCTCTAAATATTGGATGCCTTATAGACAAGCTGCCATCAGAAAGTCCCATTGGATACTCAAAGCTCTTATCCATTGCACCCACCGCATACCATCTCCTCACTACAGAACACTTCTGCTTTTTCAGTTGGTCCAGTTTTTGGTTGAAGTTAGAGAAAGATATCCCTATTAATTTCTCGTTTTCGCATTCTTTAAAGATATCATACACATTTGTGAATCCTTTATTTTCTAAAAAATTACAAAAATCTTCAGCATCTTCTACAATTGTCTTTCCCTTTTTAAGTTTTTCTATTAAATCAGCCACCTTTATAAGAGTACCAAGACCGGGAAATAACTTTTTAGTAGTTTCTTCTAACTTTTTTTCATAAAAAGTCTGGAGGTATAACTTTGCTAGCTTGATTTTTGACGCATCTGAAAACTTTACTGGGGCAATACAAACCTTCCCATTTTCGTCTTTATACCAGTTTATGTAATTATTAGGAAATATAGTTAGAATCTCTTGGATAGTTAGCTTATCATCCACAATATTAAAAGCCAAAATTGGCTCTCCTAAGAAGTCAGTAACGCAAACTTCTGAGGATATTTGAGGAGAACCTAAAGAAGAAAAACCGTTTAATTTCTGAACTGCAACACTCATCTCTCCGCCTTCCATAACAAAATGAGTTCTATTAACAACGATGTTTGATGGATTTTCAAACCCATGAAATAAGGGAGAAATCTCATCTGGGCCCACACATTCAACATCCGAGGTTTCTGCCATCATTGAAAAGGTGTCTGAGAGGTTGTAAAGAAGTAGTTTTTCCGGTTTTTGTTTAAAGATTATAGAGTAATCAAAAACATAGAAATCCTTTTCCTTAAAGGAGTTTATGGTGGTCTCATCCAAACATTCTGAAAGATAGTTCTTGGAGTAAAAAGAATCTGGTTCTCTACTGTCTGTCTCAGAAATCTTTCCACTAATACATTTTTTTAATTTAGCAATGACCCCCAGAAATTCCTCAGACCTATTCAAAAAAGGGTAATCAAAGTACTTATAAGCTTCAAGTGGCCTTCTCACAAAACCATTGAAGAACTTAGAATCAGTATAGAAAGATTCTGTAAGCTTACCTCCGCTTGATGTAAAAAGTTTAAAACAACAATAGTTCTTCTTAATCTCACTATTACATTGCTCTATATTTAGGGAGCGCACTACTTTAGCAAGATTTCCTTCTGTCAGTGAGTTATACACTGCTGACAAACAAAGATAATCTTCAGGGTTATCAGAATCAGAAACAAGCTCGAAATCTAATAATAAACCATACCTTAAATATGCCCAATAAAGCATCTTTAGCTTGTCTGCATCTTCTTCTCCTATCATATAAGTCTTGCAATCCCCTATAAAATCACAAAAAACATCTGGTAAAGGAATACGCTTGGAGCTAGATTCTTCTGCATTAGAAGTTACTTTTACTTTCTTGTCATCAGAGGAGAACAACATGTGGAAAGAAACAGGAACAGGAACAAAGTGTTCTTGAGGAAACCTCACACCAACAAATAAACCCGGCTTATTCCCAAACATATATTCAACATGGTAATCAGGAGCTTCTTCTTTCAGAGGAGGAAGAAATTCCTTAGAGCGATTCAGCCTTGCTAATAAACTCGAATTAATCACCCTTAAAAAGGATTTCTTTATAAGTTCATTGCTTAAAGGATGATGCCAATCAACAATATTGAGCTCATAATACCTTCCTAAAGATTCATCTTCTGCCACTCCACCCGTCAAGGCGAGTTTAAACATTGTATCATAGCCACTCTGTATTAACATCCTTCTTACCAAAAGATTATGAGATAAAAGAGCAGATTGAGCCTCAAGCACATTAGAAACATGTTTGCTTATCTCTTTCAACTGGATTTGGTCTTCGTTGAAATAAGTCCAAATTAGGATAGAGGATAGCGTTATTCCAACAGTCAAAAGCAGGAAAATTTCATAAAAAAGACCTCTCTTATTCATCACTCTCACCTACATAAAATTCTCGGCTAAGGGCGCAATCATAAAAATTCAATTGCAAATACACAAAATCTTCATCAGCAGAAGCGAAAAGAGGAATCTCTCTGACAACTGAAACAATATCGCAAGGTGCCCACAGCGAATCTCCACCCCGACTTAAAACATCATCATCAACATCACATCTATTAACCGGCATACCTTCTTCACCTTCAGGAAAGAAGCGATTATTTATAGTAAAAGATTGAGCTTCCAACGATGGAGAAGTAAATATGCTAAAGGAATGCCAACCGATTGATTTTTCCAACCCACATAACTCTGAGCTTAAATGCCAAATAATCTTTTCCTTTAAATCCCTTCTACCTTTCTCTACTGCCTTAGAACACAACACCTGTAGCTTTTTTTTATCTTTAAAATCTGAGCAACTCTTACCGAAGAATTTTTGATACTGAGCCCATAACGCAATCGCATCTTCAAGAGACAATATAATAAACTTTTTTTGAGTATCAAAAAAGGCTTCAGAATATTTCGCAGGGCCCACCTCATCTGGAACAATCTCAATCAGAGAATCATCAACTCCGCTTCCAGACTTCAAAGACTCAAGTTTCTCCTCACTAATAAGCCTTTTATCTGAGACAGTTATAGAAAACAAAAAGCTTGATTCTAATATCTGGTCTGTTGCGGATTCCAAGAGGTAACTATATTTATCATATGTTCTATAAACATCTGAACCTCTAATGCACCCTCTTAGATTAAGCAGAAAAGAAAAAACAAAAAAGAGAACTAATAACCCCAACACAGTCAAAATCCGTATTATGTATTCTGAGATTCCTCCTTTTCTTCCTTTCATATTAGCTCACTTTGGAAATATACTAAAAATCTTAACAAAGCCACCATATTCCTTGCCTTGGAAAACAAAGGTAATCTTTCGTCGGCTTTCCATGAGATTAAGATTGCTGCTTAGCTTAAGGCTTAAGCTGCCCTGCGGCAAAAGAGACCAAGATTTAAAACTTTTCCAATCATAGGAAACATTGATTGGCTCAAGTCCCTTTGGATAAAAAGCTAACAGCATTGAAAAAGGAGTTGTTTCTTTATCAAGATTCAAACAACCTTTTATATCCTTAATCTCATCTGAAGAACCTTTTGGCTTAAGCTCTTCATAATTCACAAAATAAGGCATTACGATGCCTTCTTTATCATAAGCAAGGCAATCCCTTTTTGAAAATATATGGTTAATATAAAGTGTTTTCTCAGTGGTAAAGCTTTCGAGCTGATCCTGTTTTACT
>CAZOKS010000001.1:16751-18351 GCA_964580745.1 uncultured Methanosarcinales archaeon
GTTAATATAAAGTGTTTTCTCAGTGGTAAAGCTTTCGAGCTGATCCTGTTTTACTTGATAAGAAAAGATTAGCACACCTGTGAAAGCAAGAATTAGAAGAAATATTATGAAAAAGAGGTCTACGCCTTTCTCCATATCTCCTTTCTTGGATTGAATCATCATTTTTGAGCCACAACCTCTTTAAATTCCAACTTGCCTTTGGAGTCAATTGTTATATTGATCGCACTAGAAGAATCAAACTCAAACTCTTTTTCGAACAAAGTTGCCGGAGTTACCACATCCATATATGAATGGGCAAACAAGAAATCCTCTAAGGCATTAGATGACACTTCAGATTCATATATTGTAATCTTGCCATTTTCTGCAGCAAAAACAAAAGTAGGATCAAAATCTGGCAAATCCACAACATAATAAGAGCTTGAGTTTGAAAGAGACAAAGCAGATGCAGAAAGGGCTATTTCCCTCATTAAGGACCTTTTTACATATTCCTGATCGCCAAAGAAAGCGCTAACGAAACTAAAAAAACCAAATACTGTTAGAGCTATCAAAAAGATTTCAACAAGTTGCCATGCCATCAAACCCATAGCGCTTTTCTTGTAAAATTTCTTCATTTAAAAGCCTCATAATCATCCATCAATAACGCACCCGCAAACATCATCATCCAAACAATCCGTAGTATAGCCCTGCCCACAGTTATCCTCAGTTAATTCTCCATCCCTGCAAGCACAACTCTTTTCTATGATTGTTTGAGCTTCATCCTGCTGGCCTTCTTCATCACCGTCTGTCTTTTCAAGACAGGAACAAGAATCCTCTTTACAAGAAGGCAATTTTCCTTCCAAGCAATAGGAATAAAGCAATTTTTCATCAATACATTTACAGGTTCCTTTTAGGGTTCCCTCTTCGCGGTCATCGGAAATCTCATCCCAGACAGTGTATTCCATAGAAACATTTGCCGATACCATGTAAGAGTAATCCAAGTAAGCTTTAATGTTCTTAACAGCTTTGCTTCCAGCTTCTAAAATTACATCCTGATTAATATCCATTACGCAATTAATAGAACCTTCCATCAGCATCTTAGTAATATCTTTCTTATTTAGGAAACTAGAGTCAAAGCGATAACAGGTGTACCCCGAAAGCCCTTTACCAAAGACATCATAACAAGGCACAGTGCCCTTGAAACGGCATAGCCCTTTTTGCAAAGGAGTAATTCCCAAGGGCAAAGCTAAAAAGAGATCATTTATCTTGACAAACTTGCCACTATATTCGTTGCTTATTGAGATTAACAAAGGGACCTCATTCATACCTGACTTCGAACCAACTGGGATCACAGCTCTTTGAAGTGTAGAAGGAAGGCCCATAGAAAGCATTACCGGGCCGGAGGAGCTTTCGGACACAGAGTTTATATTTTGATAACCCAAACAAGCAAGTTCAGAAAGTCCTGACGCAGAACAAGATGCCAGTAATTCTTGATCCGCAAAAACCAAATCAAAATTAGAAGCGCCTGTATAATCATATTCAGCCTTTACCTCAACATTAATCAAACCAGGCATAGCATCCTTTCCTATTCGGATATCACAAGAATGAATCACAGGAGTGAATC
>CAZOKS010000001.1:18451-34906 GCA_964580745.1 uncultured Methanosarcinales archaeon
TCTACCCATGAGCCATTAAGAAGCCGATTAAAGTTATGCCATATCATCTGGGCATTAGACTTAATGTTATTCCATACTGTCCTAGATTGCTGAGTTTCACGTATGTTAGGAACACTTACATCGGCTTGCATTGCAATAAAGGTGTTGTATATTATGCCAGGATCATTTAAATTGCCAAGAAGAACCAAAATAACTATAAGCGCCAAATATGTTGGAGCAACTCTGGTCTGCTTATAGAAAAAAACTCCAAACCATAAAGCAAAGATTGGAAGGCTTGCCCGCGATATAAAAGAAATGGATCGCACCTGCTGCATCAACAAAGGAACAGCAAAGAAAGTAATTGCCCAAACACCGCCAAACAACAAAACCACGCCTGCAATCACCCCAAGATCAACCAAGATTCCGCTTTCCTCTTTCCTTTTAAGAGTTGATAAAAACAGGAAGAAACCAAATATTATAACAGACCAAAAGTAGAACTGCAACATAAGAGGATGAGAGTAATTGCCACCTAACATCAAGGTATCCAACAAGAACCATTGAAAAAAATAGTAAACAATAATTAAGCCATGTATATTCTCAGGGAAAAAAATCCGAAAAAGGAATTTCAAAATCCAGCCAATAAAACCAAATATGCCCCTGCTCAAAGCAGCACCTCCTGCAAAAGCTGCCCCCTTAGCAGCATATCCAGCGTAACCACCTCCGCCAGAAGCCATCGGAGCCACCAAGCCCTTTAAGAAACCACCAGAATTCTTACCAAGTATAGCAATTCCTTTACCTAATCCAGAAGCTGCACCTCCTAACAAACCCTTTAAAGTTCCACCAATATTAGCCAACTAAAACCACCTATTCTAAATAAATCATCAAAAATCCTCAAAAAAGATACGCTGCCACGCTCAATCATCTTTTTCCAAATAAACCTTTAGGAGATTGACCTTTATATCTTTCTTAGGTATTAAAGAGATATAATTCCCTGTCCTCTTAACCAATTCACTGATGTCCCGATAGATATAATCATCGCTCTCAAGATAAAGCAGATTTCCGTTAATATCCACTTCAGCCTTATTCTCTTCAGTAACAAAGCTTAGATAGAGCATTGCCTTCTTTAAGCCATTAACAATATCATCATAATCCTCTTCTTTGATGTTAAAATAATAAGTGGGATAAATCGGATCTGATGTTTCAATACGTATAGAGGATTCTCTCACATATGCTGAAGACCCCGCTGAAACAGTAATTATATTGTTTTCTTCACGCAAGATAGATGGAGAGAACTCTACCTGATTAACACTGCCACAAGAAGGGATAGAATCAAAAACCAATTGGCTGTTGATGCGAGCAGACAGCCGCCTCATTTCTTGCTGATTACATTCTACATAAAAGCGGAATATAGCCTTTTTGGGAGAAGATAACTCTTCAGGATAAACAAAGAAGTTCATCTCTCCACTCAAGGTCTCTTTGGTCCTCTCACCATATAATTTTATATTCCTTATAATGAATTCATTGCTCTTCCAAAAGGCCAGCCCAGGAGAAAGGGCCTTCAAAACCAATGTATTTGAAGAATGAATATTTCCTTTATCAATATGAATAGGATTTATTGTTCCCCTCTGCAAATCCCCTTCATAAACCAAAAAATCATTTAGGAAAATCTGGATGATCCCCTCTGCCTTATCGATATCAAAAGTGAGCTCAGCATCCCCAATCTCAGAAGCATCTTCAACCCTAAAATCCAAACTGCCAAGCTTTTTGTTGAATAACGCAGACTTCACATATACTGAGTTCCAGCCACCCAAGAGCTCTCCTTCAGTCTTTTTGATTAAATACACATCTGGGAGGCTGTGCTTAAAGAAATTCTCTTCAGAAAAGAAAAGAGATCCTGGTTGCTCCTCTAACAGCAAGTTATCCTCATTAGTGTCAGGTTCATCTGTCTCATCACCTTCATCATCGTCCGACAGATTAAGCAAATCTTCTCTGTCTTCAGGAGGGAGGAAAAGCACGTAAAGTATTATAAAGACCAGTATGAAGAAAACAAACATTGCCGCAGGAGTAGCCGTTTCTTGAGCTTTTTTATAAAGGAATTTTCTTCTTCTATTTAAGGACATTTTCACACCTTTTCTGATTTTTCAGAGTTTATACTTAAGATACTCTTATCTCTATCTGGATTATTTATAAACTTTTTTCTTATTGGGAGAAAAAACAAGAAAAAACAGCCAAGAAACAGCAAGAATAAGATTTATTTCTCAGGCATTATTGCCCAAGCCACCAAATATATTAAAATACTTGGCCAGAAGCCAGTGAGCACAGTAACAACAACCCATAACAATCTTACAAGAGTGGGGTCTATATCAAAATATTTTGCTATCCCGCTACATACCCCGGCGATAATCTTATTTGAAGAATCTCTGGTTAATATCTTTCCTTTCTGGCCTTTTCCCTTACGAGAAGATTTATTTCTCTCCAGAGCAAGATTCCTGGCCAGAATAAAATAAAGTATGGCTCCAATAAGCGGCGCTAAAAGGATGATTAAAAGCCAAAGCAGTTTCTCTTCTGCCCTTAATGAAGAAGAAACGCAATCAAATATCGCCCAAATCCAAAGTATGAGCACAAAAACTAAGAAAACAAGAAAGGGCATCAAAAGGAAAGGTATTCCAAATCCGCTAAAAATCTCAAATAAAGCCATTTAATAAAGACAATCTTAGCAGTATAAAAAACTTTTCTTAAGCCAAATAAACAAGGTAAAACAGAAAAAGTAATAAAAAACCAAAAATAATTAACAAATATAATGGGAAAAGCTAATGCTATGTCAGAAGACCATTCAAGACAAAAACCAAGAAAGAAGATAAGTAAAAGACAAAACCCAAATATTTTAAAAGACCTATTACATAAAAAGATAAGTAGGAGGGATTTTATCAAGTATTCAATCTATGCAGGGGTATCAATAGGAGCTTTCGCCCTCCTGAAAGACCTTTTTATTTCCTCCAAGAAAGAAACCGCAAAAATGGGCCCAGAAGAACTTAAACAAGGAATGAGGGAAGCAATGTTTTATGAAACCAGAGGAGATACTGTCTATTGTCAGCTCTGCCCAAACCAATGCATCCTCAACAATAATATGACGGGTGTATGCAGAGTAAGAAAGAACATAAACGGCATTCTCTATACCTTGGTTTATGGAAGCGTTTGTGCAGCACATAACGACCCTATTGAAAAGAAACCATTTTTCCACTTCCTCCCCGGCACAAGGGTTTTTTCCATTGCTACAGTGGGATGCAATATGCATTGTCTTAATTGCCAGAACTGGAGTATATCCCAGGCAAGTCCTGGCGATGTAGAAACCCGTCATCTTGGCCCAAAGGATGTTATTGAACAAGCAAAGCTATCTAATTCAAAGATTATTGCCTACACTTATACAGAACCAACTATATTCTATGAATTTATGCATGATACTGCTCAAGTGGCCCATCAAGAAGGACTAAAAAATGTTATAATTTCCAATGGCTACATAAACCAAGAGCCATTGAAGAAAATAAGCAAACTAATTGACGGAGCAAATATCGATTTAAAAGGATTTGACAAGGATGTATTAATGAAACTTACCGGAGGAAACCTCCCTGACATTCTAAGAAGTATAAAGCAATACAAAGAAGAGGGAATTTGGGTAGAAATAACGAATCTTATAGTTCCCTCATATACAGATGATTTAAAAAAGATAGAAGAGTTATGCGACTGGATAAAGAAAAATCTAGGAGAAGATGTTCCTCTCCATTTCTCGAGGTTCCATCCTCAATATAAACTGACCAACCTGCCTCCCACTCCCGTAGAAACATTGAAAAGGGCGCGAGAAATCGCCCTTAAAAAGGGTTTAAGTTATGTTTACATAGGGAATGTCCCTGGAAACGAGTTTGAAGACACCTACTGTCCTAACTGCAACAAAAAAATAATAGAACGTCAGGGTTACCTCGTTCAAAAACCGAAGATAAAGGATGGAAAATGCGAATACTGCGGAGAAAGAATAGAAGGCGTGTGGTCTTTTTAAAGAGCTTATTGATTATAACAATGATTATCGCTTTAATAATCATATTTGCTATAAAAGGGGGAGATAAAATGAAAGAGGTAAATTCTAATGAAGAGAAGAACGTAAGGGCTTCGGTTATTGCAGGTTCTTGGTATCCTGCTGATAGAAGCGTATTAATCAATGAAATCAAATCATATTTAGGTGAAAAAAGCATCAAGAAGCCCGTAAAAGGACTTGTGGTACCCCATGCGGGCTATCGATTCTCAGGCAGAGTTGCAGGGAAAGCATATTCCGAACTGAAGAGTCAAGAAATAGAAAGGGTAATAATATTAGCCCCAAGCCATTATGTGCCCTTCTCAGGCGCTTCCATATGCAATTTTACTCATTATGAAACCCCTCTAGGAGAGGTTAAAGTAAGCAAGCATAGCAAGGACTTAGTTAGAGAAAACGAACTATTCAAGAATCTCCCTGAAGCCCATCAGAGAGAACACGCAATAGAGATTCAGCTTCCCTTTCTCCAGCAGGTATTAAAAGAATTTGAGATTATTCCCATCATCATAGGACCGAGAACATCATTTCAAGAAACCAAATCCATTGCCAATCAATTAAAACCTTTAATCAACTCAAAAACAATCGTGATTGCCAGCTCCGACTTCACACATTATGGCCCCAATTACGGATACTTGCCTTTTAGAGAGAATATTGAAGAAAACCTAAAGCAATTGGATACTGAAGCAGCACGTTTAATAGTAACAAAGAATGCCTCTGGCTTCCATGAATTCATTAAAACAACTGGCGCCACAATCTGCGGCCATCTTCCCATAACAGTTTTAATCCATTTAATGGGAGATGCAAAAGGGCAGCCACTTGCTTATGATACCTCAGGAAATCTCATGAAAGATTTCTCCAATTCTGTCAGCTATTACTCAATAGCTTTCTTCAAGAATGCTTCAGAAGCAAACTCGTCTGAAAAAAAGCTCTCGAAGAATATAAAGAAAACATTGATGAGAATGGCAAAAACTACTTTGGAAAAACATGTTAAGGGTGAGAAGTTAGAATCGCCTGAAGATATGCTAAATAGAATAAGCAAAGAGCTTAGGCTTCCGGAAGAAGAGCTCCAATATCTCAAATCAAAGAAAGGATGTTTTGTTACTCTAAATAAGAATTCACAATTGAGAGGATGTATAGGTACAATATTGCCGAGAGAAGAGTTATACAAATGTGTCTATAGAAACGCAATAAACGCCGCTTCAAGAGACATAAGGTTTAATCCGGTCTCTCCTCAAGAGCTAGAAGATATTGAAGTAGAGATTAGCGTATTGACAGTGCCGCAAGAGTTAGAATACCAAGATGCAGAAGACCTTAAAGAAAAACTAAAACCATTAAGGGATGGCGTGATAATAAGCAAAGGCTTCAGACAAGCAACCTACCTGCCTCAAGTATGGGAGCAACTGCCAAACAAAGAAGAATTTCTATCTCGGCTCTGTTTGAAAGCAGGCCTACCGCAAGATATCTGGAAAACAGGGGATGTTAAGGTAGAAACATACCAAGCAATTGTATTTGACGAACATCAAATCTAACCAATTATCTCTTTTCTATCAACCAGAGCAACAGACATGAGAACTCAAACAAAAGCAGCATAGGGAATGCAACAATAATCTGACTAACCACATCAGGCGGGGTAAATACCGAGGCAACAATAAAAACCAAAACATAAAAGACCTTTCTTTTCTTAATTAAAAATTCTCTGGAGATTATTCGGCTCTTAAAAAGCATTATAACAATTACAGGCAGCTGGAAAGCCAAAACCAGAGGAATAAAGAAAAGAAGCAGATTATCAATAAGTTGAGAGATGCTCCAAAAAGGATGGATGCTGATTTGAAGAGACCTTGAATGCACAAAAGGCAATATTATATTATAAAAAGAGAAATAGAAGAATCCCGTAGAGAGCAGAAATAAGAGGAGGGAAAAAGGAAGATAACGCCACAAATGCTTTAAGGTCTTTCTTTCTCTTGTTGTTAAAGCAGGCTTTAAGAATGCTAAAAAATGATATAACAGAATTGGCAAACCTGGAAGCAAAGCCAATACAAAAGAGAGTTTAATCTTGGCCACAAAGAACTCAATCATACTCAGATTAACAATACTTACTGCTACAACATCTAGAACAGATTGCACCAGCCAAGACAATATCCAATCAGAGAAAAGATAAAACAACACAAAACAAGATACAAAGAATATAAAGAAAACCAACAAACGCATCCTTAACTCTGAAAGATGCTCGGGGATTGTCTGCTTCATATTATAAACTCACTTCTTGCGGCCAGATTTCTTGCTATTCTTAGCTTCATTCTTCTTTGTTTCAGATGCGTCAGAATTCATCCCTTTTTTAAATTCTGAGACTGCTCGACCCAAAGACCTTGCCAGTTCAGGTATCCTCTTAGGTCCGAAAAGAATCAAAATAATCAACAAAATTAGTGCAACCTCCAATATTCCAATTGCCATTTAGCTCACCTTGAATTAAATTGTAAACAAGATATAAATATTTTTCCTATCGCTTCTTTAACCAAGAACAGTTTCACTCATCTCATTTATAAAAGAAATAAAATATTTCCTCCTTGATGCAAAATGAGCTGCATTTAAACCCCAACCTGGCCAACATCCTTTCAAACCAAGGCTTTTTCTGAAGTGTCATCTTCCTGCCAGATATAGTTCTTCTAGCAAAACTAGCTACGTAGAGCATTGAATCAATGCTCTTTATGAGTCTTTCAGCATTCTTATGCCCTGAATCATCAATAACCTCCAATAACCTGAAAAGCAATACACAAGTTATCTTTCTGTTGAATGAAGAAACAAATTCCAAGGCATTTTTCAAAAAGACTTGGCCATTTATTGAGAAGGAATGGAAAAAAACCACAACAGCATCCAGCAGCTCTTTATCAATATCTACCACATAAAAAGTAATATCATCTCTTTTCTCCTTAGGGAAATAGATATAAGAAAAAGGGTTTAGGCCGCATCCAATGTCTGCAATCTCTATCTGTTTAGATAAAGAGGATGATATTGAATGAAAGGAGAGTATCTTCTCATATAACTCTTCATAAAAATCAAATCTTTCCTTTGTAGAGCGATGGCTCTTTAGAATATTTTTTACGTCTTCTATCCCCAACTTACCCTTATTATTTATACTCTGAATCAATTTTCTCGTTTTTTTAGTCAGATAAAGCGTTGTTTTCCTCCTTAGATTTGACCTCACATACTTGACGCATCCTTTTAGGAATTTGGAATCCCTTAAGGAATCAAGGTCCTTTCTTAGCTGGGAGAACTCCATGAAAGCATACTTCCTGATATAATCCAGAATAATGCTGTCCTCTATTTTCTCATATTCCTTGTTTTTCTTAACCTCAGAAATCAACAAATCCAGCTTTTCCTCGTCCAACAACAATCCATTTACCTCAAAACCCATATTTTTAACCCTTGAAAAAAGATTTAATCAAATGCACCTTGTCCTTTGTAATTACCTTAGTAACCATTAACAAAAGGAAATAAAGTGCAAACCCTGCCAAAAAAACACCAGCTCCAGCCAAAATTACCATAAACTCAGATTTGAAAGAAGCAAAAGGTATCAATGATTTCATAAACAACACTGAAACAAAGAATACTATGGCCGATAAAACAACTCTCACATTTTGAGATATTGAGAAAACAAAGGGCTGCATCTTCTTAAGTTGCCTCAAAAGTAGAATAGTCATTAAAATCTGAGCAATCCCGGTTGAGAATGTGGCTCCCATATATGAATAGAGAGGCACGAGAATCAAATCAAGAAGTGTATTGACTATTAAACCGAAGAAAAGCACCTTAGAGGCCTTCTGAGGCTTGCCCATAGCAATAATCATTGGAGTAATTATCATATTGATTCCCTTGAATATAAAAAAGAAGGAAAACAATTCTAAAGATAGATGCGCGTCTATATATTGCCCTCCAAAAATATAAAAGATTGCTGTCTTAGAGAACATCACAAGAAAGATGACAATAGGCAGTATTGGAGCCAGAAAATTATCCATAAAGAAAGAAGTAAGCTTCTTCAAATTAGCTTTATCCTTCTCATGCCACAATCTTGCAAATAAAGGCGCTATTATAAGCGATAGAGGAAAAAGTAGGATAAGAATGAAATTTGCGGTTGGGAAGGAAACATTGTAAAAGGCGACCTGACTTGAGTCCTGAAAAATCTGGAGGAAGAATACATCAATATGCGACAAAATGGTGCCCATAAAAGCAAGGAAAATCATATTCCAAGAAAAATTCAAAATTCTTTTAATCATCCTTACTGAAAAGAAGGCCTTAGCCTTCAAGAAGAAACCTGAGTTTCTAAAAAAGAAGAATAGGGCAATCAAACTTCCCATAAGCATGCTATAAAAATACGCCTGAACAGAAGCAAGATAAGAGTCTAGAAATACCCCTAAACCTAAAAACAAGCCAAGAGCTATAATGAGGTGAACAAGCTGGGAAAACTGAGCTTTGGTTTGCTCGGAATAGGAAACCAAGAAAAAAGAAGCAATTTGCAGTATGCCACTAAAAAACCAGAACCCAACCATCCAAGGCAACATCTGTTCTATATGACCTACATTATCAAAGATAACATCTGAAATCAATCCCGAAAAGAGAAGGACTAATGAAGAAATTATGAAAGACATTGATAAAACAATTGAGAATGCGAAGTAAAAAAACCCTTTCAATTTGCCATATTGCTTTTTGGTAGAATATTTATTTATAAAAAAAGAGCAGGTATGATAATTAACCCCTAAAAAACGGATTACATCCATTAAAGAAAGCATGGAGATTATGGAATAAAAATTTCCATAGTCAGCGATTGAGAGATTTCTAGCAAACAAAACCCTAAGCAGGAAAGAAACAGGCAACATCAACATAGAAACAACATATACCCATACCCCTTTTTTAGCTATGTTTTTATAATCCATCTTAAACTCTTTTACTCAATAAAAGTTACATTATGAAGGCTGTTCCCTTTCATCACAACCTCTACAATTCGAGTTCTCTCTTCTCCGGAAAAATCTACAATAAAAGAATACCTTTCCAGAACACATTTAGAACAGTTCTCAACCTCTTCTTTTTCAAGAAGAGTAAGCTCTCGCCCATTATAATCCACATATTGAGCCAGATTTTTAATAATCTTTCCCGCAGGACTCAAAGATTCTGTTGTAGTATTTTCAAAAGAAGTTTCATTAATTTCCTTCCCATCTTCCTTTCCAGCCAAAACAAAAAAGCCTGAGGGATTATGGCTCAAATAAAAAAGCAAATAGAATATGCCCAAGAACACAAGGGCAGGCAATAAAAACTTGCCAGTATGACCTTTTATAAGATTTGATTTGTGTAGAATGCTCTTTGAATTTCTTTCCTTGAAGTTTTTCATTTTCTGAACCATATCCCAGAAGAGAAAGGAAGAGTATAAAAATATTTTGGAGTTTAGGCATAGAAGAACAAAAGTTTTTTATTCTGAATAACTATCCCTATATATGAGGACACGAAGCCAATTTCCGGTAATCCGAGGAAAGTCCGCCCACCTTTAAGAGGTACTCTCAGAGGTTCCGCAAGGAACGGCAACTGCACAGAAACAAGACCACCTTCATTCGCAATGAGGATTGCGAAGATGCTGGCAACAGCATCGAGTTAACCATCCGAGCTTGCTTGAAGGAAGGGATGAAAAGCAGCCCTACCTGGTGCAAGGTTTTGAGCCGCTTAGGCGAATATTGGCAGAGCTTTTCCAATGGAAGCTCACAGAAGGCGGCTTATTCGTGTCCTCATTTAATTTTCCTAATCCTAAATCAATCCAATAAAAAGTTTTATATAATTAACATGTCTTCTCCATAATATGGCAAGAAGGAAATACCGCATGCCCTCTTCTGGCGGCGGAATAATGAGGTATGGAGAAGAATATTCAAGCAAGCTGATGCTCAAACCGGGTCATGTCGTTATTTTTATTGCCGTGATTGTGCTAATCGTAATCTTGCTCAACACTTATGGAGCGGCTTTGTTTGGATTTTCCTGAATATAGAAAGCTTTTAAGATTCTATGGGCTTTATAATACTCTTTTGTAATAACAAGAAAAAAGGTGTTTGAATATGTTTGGCAATATCAATCAAAGGCAATTGAAACAAACTATGAAGAAGATGGGGATTAAACAGGAAGAGATTGATGCTGAGAAGGTCATTATTGAACTTTCTGATTCAAGAATAATTATTGAAGAGCCTTCTGTTATGAAAGTAAAGATGATGGGGCAAGAAAACTATCAGATAAGCGGCAAGGAGAGAATAGAGGAAAAGGACTCCACTCCAGACATAACAGAAGAGGATATCAAAACAGTTATGGAAAATGCCTCTTGCTCTGAAGAAGAGGCGAAGACTGCTCTTGAAGAGAATGAGGGAGATTTAGCAAAAGCCATAATATCCCTAAAGGAAGAAGAATAGAACACAATTTATTTAAATACTAAACTCCTTAATAACCTTAATGATAATTGATAGGTCTGAAAAATTTGAAACAGAACTAAACGAAGCAAAGAAGAATATAAAGATTGCAGATCACATGGTTAATATAACATATAACTTCGTGAAAGATCCTAAACTGCTTAGCACTATAATGGAAAATGTATTTCTGGCAGTAGGGAAAACAATGAGCTCTGTGCTGCTTTTTGAGAGAGTATATAAAAGAATTCCCCCTTTTAATGACAACTTTGACTCAAAGCTTTATTTCTACGAGAAGAAGGTTGCTCAGAGATATGGTTTGGACAAAGAATATTTAAAACTAATCAAAGAGATTAGGGAATTAATGCTTTCTCATAAAGAGAGTGAAATGGAGTTTTCAAGAAAAAACCAATTCATCATATGCAACAAGGAATACAATATGAAAAAGATTGACTTAGACAGAATTAAAAGATTGGTTAGAACCACTAAAACATTCATAAAGGACATAGACGCTATAATACACAGAAAAAAAGAATATGAAAAATTGAGTTAGGTTAAGAATTCAGCACAGCCCTCATATTATCACACTAAAAAATATAATTAGCAAGCGGGTGAAAAGAATGATAGACGCAATAAAGGATGCTTATGAAGAAATAAAAAGGGCAGACCATCTTGTATATGTCAGCCTTAAATATACCAGAACAGCCGATGTAATAAAAAATATAATCAATCGGCTTATTCTCGCCCTTAACAAAATGATAGATGCTCTAATAAAAAAGCTAATAAAAGAAGGGAGGATTGGCGAAGAGGAAATGAGTTACCCTGAGAAGATTAAGACCTTGAAATCTGAATTTTCTGATGACAATACAATAAAAGAGATTATTGAGTTTAATACCTTCCTGAGAAAACTCAATAGAGCTGAATTCAGCGGAGAAAATGAGTTCAGAAGACATGTTAAAATGAAAGTTGTGATTGATGAACAGCTCTATGAAATTGACCTAGACAAAATAACCGAGTTCTTCAAAAGAACAAAAAAATACTTTGAATATTGCAGAAACCTTATTATTCCCAAAGAAGAAAACCCGTAAAATGCCGACGAATGTAGTTCAAAAACTTATCGAAAAGGGGTGGAGCGAAGAAGAGATTAATCAATACCTCTATCTCACTTATAAAGATTCTAAAAAGAGCAGGGCCATAAAGAAAGATTTGGCTAAACTACGTTCTAAAACAGATATGCTTTTGTTAATAGTAGCTAGCATTGTTTTTGGGCTTTTCTTTATTGTATTTACTATCTTCCAAATAGAATACGCAGCGATTCCGTTAGTAATCCTGCTTTCAGTATTTATAGAACTCAAGCTAATAGAATTGCTTGGTAAATCAGCTTCTTTCATAAAAAGCGTGGGGATAACCACCGGACTTATCTCTATCATACTCATCGCATCAAGAATAACATACTCTGCGTTTATGAAATGGAAAAGATTTAGTCCGATTCCACCCAATCAAATCCTAATATTCCTTATCGTGGGAATTGCTGGAGCTGCATTAACAGGCCTTTTTATAAGTCTTCTAGAGAGAAAGAATCGAGAAAACAAGCAGAGATCATTTAATGAATAAACAAATAAAACCAAAACTGCTAAAATCAAGAAAATACAGAATGTTTATCTCGAAGAATCCGCTTGTCTCTCAAGCTCTATCTTCTTAGATATAGCAAAAGAGGTTGGGCTTGCGTTATACGCAGCAATAATCTCATCCGCCAACACAGAAGAAATATGTTTTTTAGTATTGAAGGACTTGGCATAAGCGCCTTGAGTAAAGAACCTTAGGACAAGGTCAACTCGCCTCTGAGGAGCACATTCTACTGCTTTGGTATACCTTGCACCACCATACTGGATAGTAACAACCTCTTCCCGAGTAGCAGCATTCTCAATGGCCTTCACAAGCACAGCAACAGGATTATTTCCAGTTTTCTTCTCGATTATCTCAAGTGTCTCTTTAACAACATTATAGGCTGTAACGGATTTGCCAGTCATATGACCCGAAGTAATCTTATGTTTCTTTCCTTTATGGCCAGCAACCATTACCCTGTTAATTAAACGCTCAACTATTGAGATTTTGGATTTGTGAAAGGTCTGACCAGCATGCTTTCCACCTGTTTTTGGAACTATCACAGGATTCAGATTAATATAGTCTTTCAATCCCTCATCTTCTACAGATATGTTATCAACCGGCCATTTTCCAAATATCTTCAAACCATCTAACATACTTTCCATCTTGCAAAAATACCTCAATTTTAACAAAAATATGCTAATACTTCTAATCAAGCATTGTTTTCGGTAGCCAGCCATTAATATTTAAAGCTTTCGCAATGAAAAGGCCTTGAAAACGTAATCTTTCCAAGAGAAACACAGTATTTCTTATATAAACTGCACCTATAATCCTAAAAAGCCAAACAACCCAGACAAGCTAAAGAACATTATGATTATGAAAATGGAAGAAAAAACAATACTAAAGATTGGGCTTGGGATATCCTTTTTAGGCCTTTTAATAATTTTGCTAATGGGGGAAGCTCAAACAGAAACAACAGAAAAGAACATAACAATAAACTTCTGTAGCATAAGAGAGGGCAACACCTATCTTTTTTATTCTGAAGAGAAGGAAAGCAAAGCAGTTTTCAAGGGTGAGTTTCCTTGCAGAAAGAACCAAAAACTGTCCATTGCTGGAGAAGAAACAGGCGGATGGTTCAACATTGATTCAATCAAAGTAATTGATTAAGCTAGTATGACTAAACCTATAGAATCAATCTGGAAAAGGCATATCTGAATTTATTCTCCTTTCTTTAGGCATGAAATTCTTAACTACATCAGCTTTTTTGGTTACCTTGCCGCATCCTAAAACATAACCAGAATAATCAAGAATCACATACCTGCCAAAATCAGAGAAATCCCCTGCAATATCTTTCCCAGCCATCCATTTTATGGCTTCTTCCTTGCTGAGATGAAGAATGTTCTTTTTAGCATGCGGAGAAACAATCCAACTTCCCTCCATAGATAACCTAATACCCTCTGGCTCTTCCTTACAGAAGTATAAACCGGCTGAGTTGATTTTAAACCTGTCTTTTAGTTGTAGAATAGGTTCTTGAATAGCAACATGTATTTTATCCCCTTTCTGAAAGAACGCAAAGTCCTTAAAAGCAGATAAAAAGGACTTCTCCTCGCATCCGAACTGCTTAGCAATACCTTGAAGCAGTTTCTTAGCATTATTGGATTTTAGTCTCTGAATCATAGTCCCCACATTGGGTTTTCCTTTCTCATTATAGAAGCAATATCCTTTAAGATTTCCTTCTGGTCAGCATCCAGCAACTCCTTAAACTCTTTAAACTTTCTGAATTCTTTCTCATTAACCGCGGTATAGTATTCTTCTCCTTCTGATATCTGTCGATTGCAGGTAACATTCTCTATAGCAACAGCTGCCCTCTCTCCCTTACTTACCGAATCAACACTCGTTTTCTCCAATTGAATGCTTTTAATGGTACCAAAAACCCGACCATCCTTTCTAAGAATACTGGAATCTCTTCTTAGACTTCCAGCCAACACTTCCACCCCGATTATAGCAGGATTTGACTGCCTAAAGGTATGGTTAGGCAGATATAGGAACTTGCCTAACGAAGGTAATTGCTCCAGTTTCTCTTTCTTGCTCTTTTCCAAAATTTCTTTTTTCCAATCAGCATATTCTTCGAAGATTTTATAAATCACATCACTCAAAATCAACTTAGAGCTGAATTCTTTCGGATTGCATTTGAGATTTACATTAAATCCTATTGTAACCCCTAACTCAGGAAAATCATTTGCAACGCTCTCTGCCTCCATCATATCTTTCTTGGTTATATCACCCACAGTTGCCTTCCGAATAGGGATTTGTTGCTCTTTAGCAAGCGTGGTTAATGCCTCCAAGCTTCCAAGACTATCTGCTTTAATTATAACTCCATCTTTCTCAGTCTCAATAAAGACCTCCTTAATCTCCTTAATTACTTGCTTTTTTGCTTTCTCTACTGAAACAGGATCTTTATCAGCAGCGTATAAAGGTGTTCCAGCCATTGCATCCTCTAAAAGAAGAGCAGAAATTTTTACACCAATAGCAGCTATAACTTTTTTAACAGCCTTAAACTTCGTCTTCTTATCCCTAATCTCTGAGAGAGGAGCAGGCAAAAGCAAGCTTTTAACCTTGGTAACAATCGGACCATTCATGCCTCCTAGAACTATTGTATCACCCACCTTAAGATGACCATCAAAAAGTATGACATCTGCTGTCTTTCCAAGGCCCTTCTCCTCCTTAATCTCCAAAACAGTACCTTTGCCTTTATTAGAAGGATGAAATTCCAGATTAGACTCTAAGAACCTTTGAGCAAGCCCCATTATCAACATTAGAAGCTCTGCAATACCATCTCCTCTGATAGCAGAGGTAGGAACAATCGCCACCTGTTTTGTATAATCATTCACCATATCAAAACGCTCTGAGTTAAAACCTTCCTCATAAATAGAACCTACGAGTCCATAAAGAGCATGATTTATTCTTTCCTTAACCTCAGGAGACTGAGATTCTATTGATTTTATTACACTCTCACTCTTTTTAACATAGCCCTTTATCTTATCCAGTTTGTTAGCCGCCACGATAAAAGGTGTCTTATAACGCTTAAGAATCTTAATAGACTCTATTGTTTGAGGCATAAACCCCTCTGTTATATCAACTACCAAAACAGCAACATCCGCCAAATTTCCTCCTCTCGTCCTCAGATTCGTGAAAGCAGCATGCCCGGGAGTATCAATAAAAAGGATTCCAGGGCATTTTATCTTATCAACCTTGCCAAAAACCTTCTTACAAATATTTGCCGCAACATCAACAGGAACCAGAGAAGCACCTATCGCCTGGGTAATTCCACCCGCCTCCGTAGCTGCAACCCTCGTCTTCCTAATTGTATCTAACAAAGTGGATTTTCCATGGTCTACATGCCCCACCATAGAACAGATAGGGCTTCTTGTCTGAGATTGCGAAGCCTTTTCCATGAGAAGAAGAAGCCATGATTTCTTTATAAATGTTTTTGAGTTTTAGAGTAGGATATTTATCCAGAAAACTTAATATACAACACTCTTCCTCTTTCAAATATGGAAGAAAGAATAAAAGAAGGAGAAAGCATAATCAGGGCATCAAGAGATGCTATCCCATCAAAAAGGATGGATGTATTCTATAATCCTGTAATGAAACACAACAGAGATATCTCCATTCTGATACTTTATTTGCTGGAAAAGAAAGACATAAAAGTCGCCTTGCCCCTTTGCGGAAGCGGGGTAAGAGGGATACGGTTTTTGAAAGAACTGCAAAAAGAAAGCATCAACATAATATATTTTAACGATGCAAATCCAACAACCACCAAAATCCTCTCCGAAAACATAAAAGCAAACGAGGTAGAAAAGAAATCGATTGTGAGCAACAAAAAAGCTGATGAATTCTTTGCATCCTCAGAAGAATATTATGATTATATTGATATTGACCCATTCGGCAGCCCCATATACTTCATAGCAAATGCAATAAGAAAGATGAAAAATCACTCTATTCTCGCACTAACAGCCACAGATACCTCTTCTTTATGCGGCTCTTATCCAAAGGTCTGCAGAAGAAGATACTTTGCAGAACCAATAAACAATTCCCTGATGTATGAAACAGGAGTACGGATTCTAATAGCCTCCGCCCAGAAAGAAGGAGCCCGATATGATATCAACCTGAAGCCCATATTCTCGTATTATAAAGATCATTACATCCGCGTATTTTTCAGCCTTGAGAGGTCTAAAAGTAATGCCAATAACTCCCTAAAAGAACATCAATACCTTCATTTTAACAAAGAGCACTATAACATCCGGATTCAGAAGGAAAACAACTCCAAGACTGATTTTGTGGCAGGGCCGCTATGGACCGGCA
>CAZOKS010000002.1:0-33820 GCA_964580745.1 uncultured Methanosarcinales archaeon
ATTCTCCCAAACATTCTTGCTCAGAAAAATTCCAATCCCTGCATTTATATAATTCTGTACCCACTGCAACCTTAATAAGTTGTCCTTGACTGAAATCGATGTCCTGGGGATTTATAGCAAAAGAGGATATAAACGCAGGATTGTGCTTCCTTACCTTGTCTATGGGAACATACTCAAGCCCAAGCTCCACCCCTGCTTCAATGTTTACATCCTCTAATTCTACCCTTTTAATATTCTTTATGTTTGGAGACAACCTGAGGTTTATTCTTCCTGAATGTTGTGTTGACAATGCATTTACTCTGTTTGAACCTTCTTTCTCAATAATCTCTGCCCGGATGAACCGCTCTTTTCCTTTGCTGGTTCTTATCTTGATTTGAACCGAGTTAGATGTATCCAAGTTAGAAGTATTATTCAGATGGACATTGTTCTCTTTCCCAATATTATTCTCCTTATTTACACTCTTTGAAGCTACCACTTCAAAAGATGCATTGGGGCTATCATCTCTTCCCTCAATATCAAGCCTAACAAAGTATTCTCCCTCTTCCGGCGGCTTAAACCTAACAACCTCCTGGCCAGAACTTAGGGAATATCTTTTGCTTCCATGTTCAACTATCAATCTATAATCAAATTTGCAGTTTATGCTTATCTCAACCTCTTCTCCAATATGATAAACCCTTTTATCTGTTTCAACCGTGATATTATTATTGTCATCACCAATATCTTTCTTTGAAGTATTGGCTGTTGGGACAGCTGGTTTTGTTGGCATCTCTTTTTTTATTTCCCCAATAGAATCTTTACTCTCTACTATCTCATTCAATACAAATTCCTGTTTTTCTGTAATATTGTCAGCCTGAAGGATTATCTCATATGGCCCAACAAATTTTGGCTGGATAGTTATGTTTGATAAATTGCAATCGATACATTTCTTTGAACTCCCAGGGCCCTTGATAGTTAAGTTATAAACTGAGAGATTTTTAATCCTGATATCTACCTTTTCTCCCTCGTAATAATTTTCTCTATCTATCTGGAGAAGACTTGAGCTTACAAGGGTTGCAAGGCTTATTGATAGCAATACAACTAATAAAGTAATCTTCAATTGTCCCTCCTTTGATAGTTTTGCTGGACTCATATTATTCATGCTCCTTAGCTAACTTATTTCTCCTTTTTCTCGTTGTTAAAATTTCTCATCATAAGCTCCACCTTAGAGGAAACCTTCATAGCATTCTCTTTGCATAGCTTTTTGAACTCAAGAAAAATATCCTCGTCAATGGTCATTGTGATTTTCTTCTTGCTCACTTTCAGCAGCCCCTCTTTTTTCTATTCTTTGTGGATTGAAATGATGTGATGTCTGATATGATAAATTGATTTTGTTTAAAGAACAAAGTATTTCTTCCCATAGTCTCCTCTTTTTTAATCAAAAAACCATATTTATACATATTAATATGTATTTTCTAATAATTCATATATAAATATTCGCTTTTTGAGTCTAGAACCAATTTAGGGTTGAATGATTAAGAATATTCAAAATATGTAAATGAAAAATTGAAATAGAATGAATAAATAACGATTTGGCATTATAAGCGTTTAAGGAATATTCTTTTTATTTCTACGATAAAATAATTTGTTTCTGTCTGCTATTTCAATTCCCCTACTTTATCTCGGTATAGAAGGCAACCTTGTCATTGTCGGGCCCGACCAATTGCCCCAAAGTAGCGGGGATCCGAATCTCAAAGTCTCTTGTTTCATTATATCCTTGCTGGGATTTATTCACTACCGTTAAGAAGATCACATCCTGAACCTCTGAATAAGTTGTTCCCCCATCGCTAAAATCCCATAAAATGCCCGTCTTGAAACTAGTGGAATTTGTGCTATTGACTACAGGGATATTTGTAATCTCTTGATTATATACCTCCAGCTCTATTGTCTCCTTTGGATTTCCATTCTCCAGATATGTGGCATTAACAGAGTCAAAAAAAGTTGAGGAATTCAATGCATTATCCAACTCGCCAAAGTCCTCAATCCGTTCATTGCCCGAAGTGTCTCTCCCCAATGCTTGTAGGGATTGCCAATTAACATCCGCATCATAATCCGAAACATATATGTTGCTTCCTGTTGAGTTTGCCACTTGCCATTGGAATATACCCTCCAGCTCTTCATCCTCAAGGGTTATCGTATCATTTGTCTCTCCTCCTGCATAATGCCAGAACTCTACTGTAATCGATTTAGAAGCATTGTTATTTGTCTCGTTCTCTTCCTCTATTTCGTTGCTTGGGTCCACTACTACAAAAATATCATTTGTACCGAGCTCTGCAGTGTATTCAACACTCACGTTCTCCGATTCCAATGCTGTCAGGTTTATCGTTTGATTGCTTCCAATTTGGCTTCCGGAACCTCCAATCTCATTCTCCCAGAACTGAACAGTAATGTTCTTTGCATCTCCTCCGCCTATATTAAATACAGTCGCGGTAATATTCACAATTGAACCCTCGCTTGGCGAATCATCACTGAAAAAGATGTTTGAAGAGTTAACCTCTAAATCAGGATAAGGTGAATAAAACAGATATGTCTCGCTCTGCCCTATATTTGTTGCATTATCAATACAGCTTACATTCCAATAATGAGGCCCTCCCTCTAAATCGACCACACTCACATTCTCCTCGCTTCCATTTAACACCAAGATGTTCTGTTCGATAATCTCCCCATCCAATGTCAAATTGCAAATAAGCGACTCAGCCATGTTGTCCTCAACACTAAAGTTTAGGTTTGTAGTATCCGTGTCAATGGAAGAATCATTCTCAGGATATGTAAGGTTGATACTTGGCTCAACAGTATCATAATAAACAATTATAGATGAAGAATTTTGTGCATTCAGCGCATTATCCTTTGCCTCAACTTTTATCTCGTATGTCCCATTCTGCAACCCAAGAAGATTCGCGCTATCCTCTGAATTGTTTCCTGAATTGCCCTCTGAATTGAAAGAATCATTCACATACACCGTATAGTTAATAGGATTTGCCATATTGTCTTCAAGGATGAAGGAAATAGAAGGATTAGAATTAAACCAGGTATGATTTACAGTGGTAATGGTGCTGCTGGGTTCAACCAAATCAACATACAAAACCCTCTCAGAACTGATACCATATGCATGATAAGACGAATTGTCATAGCATTCTATTTGCCAGATATTTGTGTTGTTCATCCCTGAAACAGTAAAGGAATTCTCGCTGTTGTTTATTATGTTAAATTTAGTATCCTTTATTGCCCCATTCAAAACAATGGAACAATTCTCGATTCCGGTATCATCAGTAACATTAAATCGAAATGTATTCGTATCTTGATTGCTCCATGTCAGATTCTTAGGAGACGTCACTTCAATCACGGGCGGAAAAAATACATTAAATATCCTTGTTTCCGATGTGTTTGAGTTGTTTGCTTCATCAAAGCAGGTAACATTCCATAAGTGCTCTCCTTCACTTAGGTCCGTAGCCAGATATGAATTTTCCTCTCCCACATTCACATTACTCAAACCCTTATCTTCACCATCTAATGTAATATAACAGTCCGCAACAGACGCAAGGTTATCATAGACAGTATAATTCAAACTTACATCTGAAGTAGAAAAGTTTTCCTGATTAGGAGGATAATTAAGCTCAATGCTTGGCTTTTCAGTATCAATGTATATTATTTTAGAGGAACTGTTTTCCTTATTGCTCGCATCATCCTCTCCTTCTAAAACCAATAAATACTCACCATCCGGTTGAGTGTTCAAGGTAATGTTCTCAATAGAGTTGTTGCTAACATATCCCTGATTCTCGGAACTTCCATTAATGTATAAAGTATAGTTGAGAATACTATCTAAGCTATCTATTATTCTAATGCTGATATTAGGTGCCGAGATGTTGAACCAGCTCTCGTTTGCTGTTAAAATCTCGCTTGTTGGAGCATTGGTATCCAGTGTAATATAAAGCTCACTTGAATTCTTTCTTCTATCCAAATAATCTAATCCTTCCACAAAAATAGTATTCAGACCCTCGTTCAGGTTAACACTGATGTTTTCTGAAACACCATCTATCCCTTCCCCTTCTTCTCCACTGAACATATCATTCACATAAATTGAATAGTTTATTGCGCCGCCAGTATAATCATGGAGCGTAAAATTTAAATCCACATTACTGCTATTGAAAACGCTTTCATTCTCAGGAGAATTCCATTCCACCCACAACACAGATATGTTTAGTGTAGCATTATTATTAGATTCATTCAATTCATTTATGCTGTTTGAAGGATCTGCCGAAACAAATACCACATGCATTCCTTCAGTAATGTTCCATTCTATATAAAATAAGGAAGAGTCATTATAAGCCACATTCTTCTGATCGCTTCCAATCAAGCTGCCCCCATCATCAGGCCTTCCATCCCAGAACTCCACCTCAACATTGGAGGCATCTATACCTCCGATATTAGATACATTAGCAGTTATGTTTATCGTATCATTTATGCTTGGGTTTGTGTTATTGAAACCTATCAAAGACGCATTAATGTAAAGATCAGGCTGGTTGACAACAAAACGCCATGTCACCGAATAATCAGTATTGTTCAAATCATCAGTACAACTCACATTCCAGAAATGCTCTCCATCGGACAGATTTTTTACTAACTTTGAGCTAACCTCTCCTGAAAAGCTTGTTATATTCTCTTCAAGGATATCCCCTTCTGGATCAGAAATGAACAAATCACAGCTAACCTCTACCGAAGAATTAAAGTCGGTGGCAGTCCAATTGAACAAAATATCATTTTGATTAAAGAGCTGGTCATCGCTAGGATGATGTAGCTCCACACTAGGCCCTTCCAAATCAACATAAAAGCTCTTTGAAGAACCATTCGTTCCTGTATTAGAATTTGGATCAGAACAATTCACATCCCATGTATAGCTTCCGTTTGGCAAGTCATAGAGGTTGAAGCTCGCTTCTACCCCTGATTCCACTCCTGCGTTTGTTTCGTTTGCTTCAGAATTTAATATTAGGGTGCATAGGGATATGTTTCCAGAGTTGTCAGTCGCAGTAAAGTAAAGAGTCACATTAACACTATTATTCCTATAGTTGGCAATCGGATTGCCCAAGCTAACCTTGGGCGGTTCCTGAACAGCAAAATCCTCGCTATTGCTTTGGTTCTCATTTAGAGCATTATCCCTGCAAAAAATACTCCAATTATAATCCCCATCATCTATCCCTTCTATCGTAAAAGTCGTAGGTGCTCCATTATTGCTTGTAATATCGGTAACATTCAAGCTGTCATTTAGCCAAAGATCACAGCTCAGCTCAGTAGCAAGATTGTCAGAGGCAGTCCAATTAAACAATACCGAGCTAGAATCCAGCTCTTCTGAGTTGATAGGTGAATTAAGAGAAATTTGAGGAGACAGGTTGTCCACATAAAAGGTTTTGTTAGTGGGCATAAAGCTATTCCCATCGCTGTCATTACACTGAACACTCCAAAGGTATGCCCCTTGTGCAAGATCTCCCATCTCAAAGGTATTGTTTTGTTTATTTAATACAAAAGAAGCAGTTCTATTGTAGCTCCCATTTATATATAACGCACAGCCCGTTATCAGGATATCATCCGAAGGGAAATATGTTAGGTTTACATCTGTTTCATTGAACCAGCTTTCATTATCGGGCGCAACCAAAGTAACGTTGGGTGGTGCTTCAACATCAAAAAACCAGGTGTCAGAAACATTGAAGTTCCCTGCTTTATCAGTGCAATCCACACTCCAGTTGTACGTTCCATCATTTAAAATATAATAATAGGTATATTCAGTTCCATTGGTTGTATTCAAGTCGGAACCTATTGAATAAGTAGAGCCTTCATCGGTAAGATAAACATCACAGCTTAACTCATCTGAGATTTTATCTTTAGGAATAAATTTGAATGAAACATTATTTCTTGCTACAGTGGAATCATTCTCAGGATAAGTTAATTCAATCTCAAACGGCTCTTCTGAATCCACATAATAAGTCCAATTCTCCGGAGCCATTCCCGAAAGATTATTAGTATCATAGCACTTAACATTCCAATTATACCTTCCATCTGGCAGAGTTACAGTAAAGTTGTTCTCTACCTTTGCATTAATGTCATACTTTGTTTCGTTTTCTTGGCCGTTTAGCATAAGAGTACAGTTTGTAAAATTCTCGCTTCCCAGACTTGGAATGTATTTGAAACTAACATCATGGAATAAGTCTCCATCACCATCCTCTGGCGATGTTAGATTAACTCTCGGGCTTAATAGCACTGTAAAATTCCTCGTTTCAGATATGTTTGTATTGGTTGCATTATCAACACATGAAACACTCCAGTTGAAATCCCCGTTCCTCAACCCAGTAACATTAAACAAGGCAGGTACACCATTATTGCTCTCAATATTGCTTCCATTAACACTATCGTTTATTGAAAGATTACAGAGTAATCCTGTTGCGAAATTATCTGCCGCAGTCCAGTTAAAGGTATAAACTGTAGTGTTAATCGTATAATCATTTTCAGGCAGATTTAATGAAATTGTTGGCCCAGTTCTATCCACAATAAACCTCCAAGTATCAGAACTATCTGAATTACCATATACGCCGCTGTCATTGCACTTCACAAACCAGTTATATTCAGCTTCAGCAGGGGAAGAAAGGGTGAAGTTGTTTGTTTGCCCTTTAAGAACATTAGTTGAATTGGACTGATTAAATGTGCTATTGATATACAGAGAACAGCCCTCAATGTCATCATTATCACTTATATTATACTCAATAAGCACATTACTCTGATTAGTATGCGTATTGTTGCTTGGTGATATTGGCTCAACAACAGGAGTCTGGTTAATAGTAAAGTTTCTTGTTTCAGAGTAGTTTATATTGCCTCCAATGTCTGTGCAGCTCACATTCCAGTAATGCACCCCGTCTTTATAACCGTCTAGAGTAACATCATATTGATTTCCACTACTCACAATAGAAGTATCATTCTCTACTCCATCCACATACAAGGTGCAGTTTAGAGTGTCATAGTTGTCTGTAGGTGTGTAAGAGAAGGCAACCTCAGAATCAGTAAAATAAGCATCATTCCCTGGGCTTTGCAGGTTTATATACGGTTTAGTTAAATCAACATAAAGGGTTGCATTCCCTGTTGAAGCATTATTGCCATTATTATCATAACAAGTAACGCTCCAATTATACTCTGTTTCATCAAAAGAAACGCTAAAATTATTCAATCCATTTATCAGCACAGACTGATTACTTTGATTATAAATCCCATTTATGTATAACTCACATTCGTCAAGCGCAAAATTATCAGAAGCATTATAGGTAAGCTCCACACTTGTTTCATTCGTCCCGCTTTCATTCTCAGGAGAATACAAAGAGACTTGAGGCGGCTCGTCAGATATGTTAAAGCTTCTTGTCTCCGAGGTATTGGTATTGTTAGCCAAATCTTGGCATGCAATATCCCAAATATAGTATCCTATTTCAAACCCTTCGATGGTGGTAGTCGCAGGAGTAGCATTATAAGCAGTAATCGTTGTATTTCTTGTTCCGTTTATCCTCAAATCACAGCTCATGTTTGCAGCTCTGTTATCATAGGCAGTCCAGTTAAACTCAATGTCTGGGGAGGTGGTGCTCCAATCATCTATGGGCTTATTAAGCTCAATCAGATAAGGCCCTTCATAATCCACCTTAAGATACCATGTAGATGAATTTCCTACCCTTGATGATGTATCTTGGCAGGAAACACTCCAGTTATATTTCCTTTGCTCAAGTGATGAAAGGGTAAAGTTATTCATTCCACCATTGTTTATAGGGCTGGAATTAGTTTGGTTAAATATGCCATTTATGTACAAACTACAATTATCAATCTGACTATACGAAGAAGGGATGTATTCTAGGGTTACGCTTGAGCTGTTTACCCAGCTATTATTTTTGGGAGAGCTCAAATTTACTTCAGGCGCTTCAGTGCTAGCTACACTAACCTCAACTGCCTCAGTATAAGAAGTTGAGTATTTACTTTGAGCAGCACACCTTATATATGTAGAACCCGGGGAAGACGCATTCAGTCCAAAGGATGTTGAATTAGATGTGTTGAAAACATCTCCCATTGCGTGAGGATTAGTCTCGCTTCCATTCAACGAAATAATCCCTGAGCCAGATATAGCACTCCAACTCCCAGAGGCATTTGTCTGAGCAGTAACATTGGTTGAAAGGCAAGTTCCATCGGTGCAATTGACTTGACAAGATAATGTTAAGGAATTCCCCTGATCAACATATACCTTGGAGGAAGGAGCTGTTTTTGTTGCTTCCAGCGTTCCCAGCTGGGTAAAGCCAGTTACATTCACAAAGCTTGAAATATGGTCAATAAGATGCACAAAATCTCTGGATTGGGCAGGATGCGTGTTTGTAAGCTCTATTTCGTAATAGAGCTTATCAGTGCTAAGAAGCCTTTTATCACTTGAAGGATTGCAGCTTCCCGTTGTGGCAGCTCCTGATGAGCTGGCCGTCCCTACTGTATTAGAGCATATTAATTCCTCTTCATCTGAACTATTTAAAATATAAAGCCACCAACTTACCTCAACCCTTGTATCGGAGGTTTGAAAATAAGTGCTGAATAAAACATCCCCTGATGAGGAGACCTCAGCACCATTCGCACCCATAAAAGGAGATTCCGCTTCTACAACCAACTCGGAAGAGGAAGCAGCGATTGTTCCAGAGACAGAATTCTGGGTCCCATCTGTTCCCTGTTCTAAGGAAATCTCGCAAGGGAAGGAACTGCAATCACTTGTTGAAGATTCAAACCAATTACCATAATAAATTGGCTTGATAACTGATACTGTTAAGCTCCGAGAACTGCTTTGATTTGCATTCCCTGCTTCATCTACACATCTAACATACCAAGAATAATCCCCATTATCAAGGTTATGATTAATGGTTTGGTTCTGATTCTTTGTTATTGATGTGTCTGTTTTTACACCGCTTCCATTTACATAGAGGGTGCAATTGTCTATTCCAGAATCATCACTAACATTATACACAAAGGGAACCACATTAGAATCAGTATATGTGTCTCCATTACTTGGCAAAACCAAACTAACATCAGGCCCACTTCTATCGATTATGATTGTTCTATTAGTAGGAGAGGTAGCACTATTGCCATTAGAGTCCCAACACTCTACATTCCAAGCAAAATGCCCTTCATTGTTAAATGCAGCTATTATAGTGTTCTGACTCCCATTCGTAATAGAGTAAGTAGTGTTCTTAGCACTCCAGCTTGTTTCATTCGTGTATATGGAACAATTACTGATAGAGTACTCCTCGTTACTTGGGGTATAAGTGAACTCTTCTGAGGAGGCATTTGTTCTGTAATTGTTGTCAGGAGAATCAAGGGAAACCGAAAAAGCTCCAGGTTCAGTATAATTAATGGTATAGTTAACTCCATCAACACTTATGCTCATGCTTGGGCTTTTTCTTGATCTTCCCGGAGCCTGGAAATCCATGCTTGAATCTATATATATATAGTAGGTGCAATAATCAGGCCAATTGCTGCAATCCAAATTTGTAAAAGAGCGAGAACCGCTCTGCTCAATGCTTGAGTTGGTCCAACTTACTGATGTGGTTGAGGTATAAGACCCACTTCCAATAGTTGCTTCATCCCCATCATCATGGTTTTGGTCATGGTCAAAATCCCCGCTTTGCTGAGCATTGCTCATAGTGCATCCATCAGCATTAACAGTAATAGTAACATTGATAATCATCTCTTCAAGAAAGAAACTTGTTGCATCTTGAGGGATGTTCAATGTAAAAGGGCAAAAGGTCGAGCAGGAAAGCGAGCCGCTATTCTGCTGATTGACCGAATCAGAACAACTGCATCCCACAGATGTGTTTACCTCGCTATACAATGGGTCTTCAGGCGTAAGCATAATGGTATAATTCTCTCCAGGAACAATATCCCTATCCTTCTGCCATCCACCCAAGCATTCCTGAGCATCAAAGTCATACTCTTGGCATTTATACAGCGCATTACCACTCGCTTCCAATTCAATCTGCGCAAAGGAAAAATTTAATCCTCTCGGATCAATAGCAAAGGACTGTACCGCTCTATTCCTGTTAACCCATACCTCTTTATTATCAATATCCTCCATCCTCAAACTATCCAGATTTTTGAGCTTAAGGTCATGAAACCTAATCTTGTTAACCTTGTTTGTTGGGTTAAGAACATCAATAAACTCTCCTCTGAAAGACCTGCCATATTCCCCCCTTACCTGCTTGCTTTGCCCTGCATGATTCTTAATTTTTATAGGTATGGTAGCAAGCTTTTTCTCTTGGCCAAAAGAAGGGAGTGTCAGTGCTTTTTCTTCTCCAAGTATTTTCTCAGATTGCTTATCAAATTGTTTATTTGTTTGCTTCCCTGATTGCAGCCCAACATCGCCGGCTTTATCCCCAACAAAGAAACTCGCTTCGTCAATTATCTTTCCCGAATCCCTCAGCTGGACAAAGTATTCCCCATTCTCAGAAGGAGCAAACCGAATCTCTTTGGAAAGCTCTAAGAGTTTGAAGCTTTTATCTTTATGAACAACAAACAGCTCCAAGGAAGGGTTATTAATGTTTCCCCCAACAAGCTGCACAACAAGCTCCTCTCCCTTTTGGAGTTTATTTGAGTTGATTCTCAGAGAAGGATAGCTGTTCCCCTCTTTTTTCTGAGAAAATTCCTTTTTATCCGAATTTATCTCACCTGAAACAACAAACTCAAGACTACTCATATCCCTGCCTGATTTATCCCTAAGAAAAACAGAATATTCACCTTCCTGAGCAAAACTTAATATTATAGGAAAAATCAACTCTCCCCAATACATACTTCTTCTTCCATCCTTGACCATTATTAAGTCATATTCCTTAGAAACATCTTTTCCATTCATGTTTTCAGGAACAAGCCTTAACTCTATCTTTTCATTAATGCCATAAACAATCTTCTCAAGCGGATTAAAAGAAACCTCAAAAGGCTGAATCTCAGAAAAAGAGCTATGATTACCTAAAACGATGAATACAAGTACAACTAATAAACCCGCAAAAATCTTTGGCCTTTCCATCTGAAATCCTTACTTACCTTTCCTTTACTTACCCTTCTCTTTATTTATCTCCTTAAGGGACCCTTCAACCTCCTCCTTAATCTCTTTGGAAAGCTTAGAGAATTTATTCTTCAACTCCTCCATGGTTGATTTGGTCTTGTCATCCAGCAGGTTTATAAGATTGGTAGTGTGCTTCTCAAACTTGTTGAACTTTTTGATGAACTTTACCAGCTCATTCTTATCCGCTTTCTCGTCCACTTCTACCTTCAACTTATCAAAATCCCCCTGCAACTTGTCAAAACTTCTCTGAAGATTCTTTGTTATCTCATTAAACTGGTCAAACTCCGAAAATTTCTTCTCTACCTCAACAAACATAGACTCAACCTTGTTGGAATGCCTTTCAACATTTGCTTCCCTCTTCTTAATCTCAATCAGTTCCTCCTTAATTTCATCGTTGAGCTTGGTTACCTGTTCAACCCCCTTGTAGAAATCAATCTTGCTCTGAACTGATTTAAGCTGCTCCAGCACATTCTTCACAAGGGATTCATTGCTCTCAATATTCGCCTTCAGCGCTTCAGTCTTAGAATCAACCTTTCTAACCTCAATCATCAATTTGTCTGGTTTAACAGATTCCACAAGGTCAATCGCTTTAGTAGCAGCAGTTTCAAGGTTTGCAATCGTTTTTGATGTGTCTGTAAGCATCCCCCTCAGCTCTCCAATCTCCTCATTAAGTTTAGAAAATCTTTCATTTGTGGCTTTTCTCTCCTCGCTCAACCCTTCAATCTTGGCACTGAGCTTCGTCAACTCTATACCAAGCTTTGAATCACCGAAATTTTCCTCTTTAGAGCTCTGCCTAGCACTCGCTCTCCTTTGCTTTTCCTCTTCCAGATTTTGCTTAATCCTTTCCTCATCGCTTAGCTTTTTCTTAAAAGGCCACATATTTCCACCTTCTTGTTTTACGTCTTTTTAATTTCATTATTTTCTCTCATCCGCATTTACCCACATTTTCTCATATAGCAAACATAATGTTGTATTATGGATTCCTTTTGATTTTTATTGAGTATTATCCCTTGATATTAGTCCCCTTTATTTCCATTGTCCTCCCTAACTCGCCTCATAATCTCGCTCTTCAAGTCATACTCCTTCTTTTCTTTATCCTGTTTAATTTGTTTCTCAATTTGGCTAATCAACTCTCCAAGTTCGTTAATCCGTTCCTCATCATCTTCAATCTCGAGAAAGCCAATCTTCCCCTTAGCCATCGTTAATAACGCCGAAGCATGAAACATATCCTTTCCTTCTTTTCTGGCAGCTGAAATCTCTCTATCCAACTCAGCCATCTTTTCCTTCAAACCCTCAAGCTTCTCCATTCCAACCCGAACATCTATTAGAGAGGATTCTTTCATCACATTAACCTTCTCAAGGTATTTCTCTGATTCTTTCATTACTTTATCAAACTCCTCTCTGCTTATGCTTCCCTCATTCTTTTTCTCATTCCTATTTTCATAACTCTCAGGATTTCTCTTTTCAGTTTTGTCTTCTTTATTCCTTACCTTATTCATTTCCTGGGCCATTAGACAACGCCTCAACAAGCTTGTCCTTCTTCATTAGATTACCAATCCTTTCCGCGAATTCCTCATCCTCAAGGGAGTATTTTATCCAATTGGAAAAATCATGCTTTTCCTCATTTACATACTTCCTGAATGTCTCATCTGGCATATCCTTTAATATCTCCTTTAATTCCTTAAGATTAGAGGCCACCTTTCCATCGGAAAATCTGAACTCCTTTCCTTTAGGAGCCTTCTTATTCAGCAGTCCTTCAAGATTATTCTTAGATTCAGGGCTCTCCAGAGTATCATCTTTATTCTTTTCCTTAGTTGTTTCATCAACATTCCCTTCACCTTCTTCGCCAGCCTCTTTGTTATTGCTTTTCCCTTCCTTTTCTTCCCTTTCTTTCCCCTCTTCTTTATTTTCTCTATCCTCTTCTCCTTTTTCTTTTCCTCCATCTTTCTCTTCTTTTCTATCTTCTCTGTTCTCATTATTTTCTCCTTCATCTCCTTTTTCTTCACTTACAGTATCGCTTTCTTCATCGTCTTTCCCTTCTTTTCTATCTTCTCCGTTCTCTTCACCCTTTCCATCCTCTCCATCCTTTCCATCATCCTCCTTGCTTTCGTTCTTCTTTTTATCATCCTTGCCTTTTTCTTTTTTAGGAAGTTTTTCTCCCTTGCTCCTTTTATCCAACAACTCCAAAATCTCCTTTCGGTCTTTAGTTTCATCAAGCAAATCAGCGAGCTCATCATCTCCAACTGCATTTCGAATCCAATCAGCAAAATCATTTTTCTCATCATTAACATGGAACTTGAAGTCTGAGTCCTTCATTGCCTCAATCTCTGCATACAAATCTCTGGGATTTACTACCAACATGCCATTGTTAAGCTTCAGCATATTTTCAGGCTTTACATCTCTGTTAAATCTCTCCGTTACGGACTTCTCTGATTCCCCTTCCTTCTTCTTACCTTCTTCATCACCTTTTTTCTGTTCAGCCTCAATCTTCTCCCTTTCCTTCTTCGCTTTCTCCAGCTCCCTTCTCATCTCCTCTTCCGAAACCTTCGGCCTCTCCAACTTCTTTGGCTTTTTGCCAAGCTTCTTCCACAGCTTCTCAACCCTGGGCTTCAGGCCATCAAGATAGATTTTGGCCATGTTGAAACCTCCCGCCTTAACCTTATCTAGTGCAAGTTTCAACTCCAACTTCAAGTCAAACACATCCTGGTCCAACTGTTCCAGCTGCTCCAACTCAAACTGCATCTGGTCAATAATATCATTGTATTCGTTGTATTTCTCAATCTCTTCATCAGAAAGCCTCTCAACCGAATGCTTAATAGGTTTGAAAGTAACAAAGTAAGGCCGGCCTCTATTATATGCCGAATTTTGCACCATCCCAGTTCCAACGCTTGCTTTAACCAAACTCTTCAAAACCTCATCACCGTACTTGGTCTTAATCCTCTCCAAATCCCCTTCATCCCTTGTTCGCATCTGGATTTCCGTATTGATGTTAGCTTTAATCTGCCCCACGAAGTCCGCCAAAACCTGGCTAATAAGCATAACGCCAATTCCCCACTTCCTAAACTCTCGGCAAGCCCTTTCAATCTGGATAAAGCCCTCCCCACTTCCACCAAACTTGGATAGCAACCTATGGACCTCATCGTAAACCAAGCATAATCTTAACTCTTGAGACTCATCAAAACCCTCATGGAATACCTCTCTAACTGTGTTCGCAACAAATACATCAATATCCTTAGGGTCAAGCTTATGAAGAGCAAAAACCTGAATTTCTCCCGGTTTCATATACTTCTTTATGTTAATAATCTCTTTAGCATCTGTAATCTCTCGAATGTTTCCCTTGAAAGCTTTAGCATCATTCGGCTTCATCCCAAATCCTGAATAAAGATTCAGCAACCCCTTATTCTCCAATTTCCTTAAAAATCCAGTCCACTGAGCAGTAGGATCAAACACAATAACAGCAACATCCTTATCCAACAACTCTTCAATAATTACCTGGGCAGCGAAACTCTTACCACCACCAGTACTACCTGCCACAATCGTGTGAGTCTTAAAGTTCTCAATCTTGAAATAAGTCCTATTATTCGTTTCTGCAATCTTCCCAACATATATCGTATCGGGTCCAGGTTTAGGAAGCTGCGAATACTCCACCTTCAAATGATACTTCTTCTTCGCTTCAATTTCCTTTCTAAGCATAAATATGCCGAAAATCAATAAAGCCAATCCAATACCCATTAAGATGGCCTGCCAAACCCTTATCTTTCCAAACAAGAGATGCTGATAGAAAGGCTCTGTTACAGTAAAAACAGCACTAGTACTGCTCGTTAAATCAAGATAGCTGGCGCTTGCCCTGATTATATATTCGCCTGTAGGCAAATCAGGAGGCAGCTCATAATTCTTAATTATTGAAAGAGAAGTCCTCAAAAAAACATTCGTTTGATGAGTCCATAAAGTCTCATTGCCATTTATATTCTGAATAGTATAAACCAACTGCACCGGATACTGCTGGTCGGTAAGCAGATTTGTTAGAGAATTCTTGAATCTAACAAACGAGCCCGGATAGTAATTCTTTTCAGGAACGCTGATTTCCATTAACATCGCCTGAACAGGACTCTTCTCCTTGCCTAAAATCTCAATAATGATAGGGATTGTCGTATTAATCCCGCCAGTAATGTTAAGCGTTCCATTGTATACCCCTGGAGTGCTGTTTCCAAAGAAAGTCAAGGTCAAATCATCAAGGTCCTTTGCCCCAATAAACGTTCCCCTTTTATCCATCATTGTTATTTTCTTAACATCTCCTGTAATGTTAAATTGAAGCTGAATCCCCTTGTTCTTAAAACTCTGGATATGAATAACCTCTTGGGCAAACTCAGCCAGCCTAATCTTCTTATAGATTTTATTGACAGAAATCCAGAACTCCTTCCCCTCAATCTCAGAGGGCCTTTCTTTTCTATATGGGATTTCGCCAGGACCCACATTCGGCCCAAAATCCGGTCCCACATTTTGTTCCGCGGGCGGGCTGTCATACTCTTTCTGCTCGACCTCCAGCTCCATGATAATATTATGCATGGTTGAATTGCCTTCCGGAATCGTGATATTGCTTTCATATACCTGATAGTTCTCCTTTATCGCGATTATCTGCGTCTCGCCCGCCCGCGTTGTCAGATTGTAAAAACCCTTCTCATCCGTAACCGTGGATTTTGGGCCGGATGTTATCAGCACATTCTCTAATGGATTCCCGCTTATATCAGTTACAATTCCATAAACTATTCCTTTTACATATGGTTCTTCTTGCCCCGAAATACAAACATTTGTAGGGTCTATGAAAACATAGTATTTTGTGGTTTGATTGTTGTGAACAGGCAGGAGAAACTGGTAGTTGTAGTATCGATTGGTAAACCCCTTAACTAATCTCTCATTCAAGATGGTAACCACGACAGGATTCCCATTGCTGTCCTTCAAAAGGCCTGTTTTGAATGTGCCCTCTTCAGTGCCACTTCCTACTTTGGTTGTCGCAGCAGGTATGTTGTTGATGGTTTTGGAGCCAATCTCTATGCTCATTGTCCCGGTAAAGGTATTGGAAGCAGAATCATAGTCATCTGGGTTCGAATTTATGAAGGCATTAACCTCGGCAGGAGACATTGGAACAAGGTCTTGCACAACTATTTCTTCAGGAGGTACGGTAGATGCAAACAATAGGTTGTCTTTTCCTTCTTCTACACAATCAAAGAACATATTGGCTTCTTCTGTTCCCCCCGGCTCAAATGTGTATTCCCATGGCTGAGAAAAACCAACGCCAAATGCAGCACCGTATAAGGCAACCCAGTTGTATGTTGGTCTTGTGTATATAAGATTCATATTATAGATATAACCGCCTCGCCCTTCATGATATATTATAAAACCGGTTATTCCTTCACGCCCTAAAAAAGAGGCTGTGATTAGGATTATTGCGCATACAACAAGAGATATGATTATCGCCCAGTTCCTTTTACTATCCCTTTTCCTTTTATCTCTTTCATCTAGGAATTTCTCAAGGGCAGGCTCTCTTTCTATGAGATGTTCAATATCCTTATTTATCTGCTGCGGTTTTTTTATCCCAACCACCTATATAGTTTTCTTATCTTGTTTTAATGTTGTTTTGAGCGAAGTTTGGTTGCTGTTTTTGTGATTTTTTCCCCTTTTTCTTTGATTATATTCTATTTTGTTTTGCATGCGCTTTTTGTATGACTTTTTTCAAATTCCAATTAATGCTGTTTTTTTTATTTTCTTCATTTGGCTGTTTCTTTTATTTGGCTATTCGATGCTTTGGTTGTTGAGTATCTTAAGCAGGTCTTCTACCTCTTCCTTCAATTCTTTCTTATCAGCATCATTTAAGAGGTCATAGGCTTCATTCAATTCCCTCATCCTTTCAATTTTGTCAATCTGTTTATCATCTCTTATCTCTTCTGCTGTTTTGTCTATCATTTTTAAGAGATATGCTTTATTGATTTTGTCATGAATGCTAAGGGCTTCTTCATAAGCATCTTCTTTGATTCTCTGAGGCATCTTTTCATAAATCAATTTAATTTCCTTGAACACCATGTTTGCTCTTTCCAAATTTCCTTCCTGAAGATAATCCAGAGCATCGTTTATCAAGGACCTTATCTGAGCCAATTGTTTTTTCTTTCTGCGTTTGGCAACGCTCAATATATTTTCTCCAACCTCAGTTGAAAATATTAGGTAAATGGCTATTACTACTGATACAAGGATTATGCCAAATATAGGAGAGGTGAAATCAACATCAGGCAAAGAGAACGCTCCTGTTATCAAATTCCCTCCTTTATCAGTGGAGATTAGATTCTCTGAGAATACAATAGTTTGTGATTCTTTTATGCTCTCAAAATCTTTAAATTCATCAGTATAATAGATTATTTTATCCTTTAATTCGAATTTTACTAGCGGGTCTTTCTTTATTGTTTCCTGGCTGCTCACAAAAGTTATGGCATTTGTTGTTTCTGCGAAGCCTTTTGAGATGTTCTCTAATATAAAAACGCGAGTATGGTCCGCTCCTGAATAAGTGATTACTTTTTCTACCAGCGTAATCTCTTCTGTATGGTTGTCAAGGAATTGGAGTGTTACATGGCTTGCCTTTGTTTCTACAGAAAGTTTGTTTTGGAGTTCCTTTAGTTTCTCTTCATCAACTTTTCCTAAAATTCCTTTCTCTTTAATATATTGGTTTGCTATACTAACCAGTTCTTGTTGTTTTGGGTAACTAACATAGCTCTCTGTTTTTTCTACCTTTAGAGTAGAAATTGTGTTTTTCTCCAACTCTTTTAACTCAGCCTGATATTCCTCAGCTTTCTTTTTCTTTTCGTCATTGCTTAGGTCTTTTCGGTATTGAAGATTGTTCAAATCCCTTATCTTTCTTTCGAATGTCTGGAGGGTCCTTTCCAGGTCTTGTTTTACTGATAACGCTTCGGCCGCTGATTTTGATTGTAGGTCAAGTCCGTTTAGGTTTTCAAATCCTTCTTCTATCTTTGTTCTTAAAGAGCCTGCATCTATGCTTCCATCTGTTTGCTCTTCTTTTGAACTCTTTTCTGTATCTGACTGCTGAACAGATGCAGTATTGTCCTTTTCCACCTCAAAGCTCGCAATCTCTGATGAGAATGTGTCATTCCCTGAATCACATTCAATCTTCCATTCATACTTTCCCTTATCTAGGGTTTTGGTTAGCTCTGCTACATAGTTTTCTTCTACATCGAAACTTTTAATCTCTTCAAACCAATCAGATTTACTTGGTTTTAGGAAAATGGTACATTCTGCATCTTCTGCACTGCTCACGCTTGCTAAGAAAGTTATATCTTGGTAATCAAATGAGCTTTCATCTTTCGGCTGGAACAGGACTATTTGGTTGAGCTTCTCTCTTAAAGAGTTATCCAATTGAAGAACCACATCTATAGTCTGCTTCTCTTTGACTTCTATAGCCCTTCTGTATGCTTCGTAATCCTTTTTCTCCACCCTTAAGGTATGCTCTCCAAGAGGCACCTTCAGCTTAATTTCACCATTATCTTTCGTATATCCGCTTCTGTCTCCGAAGTCCACATAGGCAGATTCGATAGCTTTGCCATTAGAGTCCTTAACTCTGATTGTGATTTCTCTCCAATCATCCACATCAACAGCAATCTGCTTGGTTTTAGAGTTTCCTTCACTATCCTTAACCTCAAGAGTAATGCCATAATTTCCTTTTTCATCATATTTTATCTCCAGGTTTTTGTCTTCAATTCTAGTTCCGTTCTCTAAAATCCATGAGTAGTGATAGCCGGGAATTCCTCCAGATGCGCTTGCTTCAAGCTCAAGTTCTTCCCCAACAAGAACATCTAGTTTTCCTTCAATCTCAATCTGCAGGTTATTTGAAACAACAAAGCTCTTTCCTATTTTATATGTTTTGTTTTGGTGGCTGATTGTTGCATTTATTGAATATTCTCCCGTTGTGTTTAAACTTCCCAATGACTTTATCAGGGGGTATGTTTCTTTATTTAGAGTGTAAATATTGGAGCAGGTTATCCAGGTTTGTCCTGCCATATACTCCGGCCCGCAAAACTCAATGTTGGCATTTGAACCATTCGGAGCTGTTATCTTGAAATATCCTTCCTCTCCTATTGTATAATTCTCCTTATTAAGCTCGAGTGAGAATACCAGCGGCAGAACCCCAATTTCCTTTTCAATCCTTTTTTCTTCGTAATTTTCAGAACCATTATATACTATTTCTATAAGGTATTCCCCCTTTTCAGAAAAGGTATGATTAACTGAAATGCTTTCTGAGGATACATAAGAATCATTGATTATTGAGCCATTGATTAGAAGGTATATCTTTCCTTCAGGGTTATTATTCTTGGCGTTAATCTCTATACTATCTCCTTCATATATGATGTTTTCAGAAATAGAAAACTCTATGTTTGGCTCAGCCCTCTTAACCTCAAACTTAAATGTGGGAGTTGAATAAGTTTCATCTAACACATCTAACAGAAAAGATAGACTCCAAGTATAATTTCCCGAAGGAATTTCAGGAGTGGTGCAGGAAAAGTTATAAAGATTATCATCTGTTATTGTATTATAACTATATGTCCACTCAATATCTTCATTAATTGCTTCTCCATCTGGACCTATTGGTCCGTTTGGTTCTCCTCCATTGGAAATATTCCATACGCTCCATAATACAAATTTTTTATTAGGTTCATAAATAAAGCTTGAACCATCTTCTGGTCCGTACTTGTCAATCCATTCTGCTGTTGGTTCGTTGTTTGTTTCGGGGTTGTTTGTTGTTTCATTGGTTTTAATTGTTTTTGCTGATTCATTGGTTTCATTGGTTTCATTTGTTGGGTCTAAGGTATCAGCCCCTATAACTATGTCCATTTCAATGGCAAAGCCCACAGCAAATACCGCAGCAATCAGCAATATCATTATGCTGGTATTAAAGATATCCCAAAACCCAAATCTCCTCTCCTTTTTCATTTTAAAGTCCTCAACGATTCTTTCAACTCTTTGAGTAATTGTTCGTTTCTTTCCAACATCGCTTCTAATTCCTTTGCTTTTTTGGATGTGTTTTCGCGCTTTTTTGGAGTAAGAAGCCTTCGTTCTTTATCTTCGAGGAATCTCTTGTTTAAGACCGCCCTAATCTGTTCTGAAATATCCATATAAAAGTTCTTCTCGCTTAATGATTTCAATCTTCTTGCTAATCCAGCGGGCATTCTTATGCTAACTAAAGTGTCATTCATTTCAGCGCCTCCTCTTCTTTTCTTATTCTTTTGTCATCCTTGTTATTACTTTCTTCCAACACATATTCTCTAAGGAAAGCCCTTATTGCTTCAGAACGAGATTTGAACAAACCTTCTTTGATTAAATCATCTAACCAATTCACAATTTTTCTTGGAATTCTGACATTAACTGTTTCTATCTTAACCATTCTGTTTCAACAAATACTTGTTTTGTATGCGTTATGTATGCTTTATGTATTTTAAATGTTGCATTTTGTAACTTTTTGTATGTTTTATATAATCTTAAAAGCATTTTTTGTAGTTGTCATGTAAACGTCATGTATCTTTTTTATGGATTCCCCTATTTAAAACTTTTGTTTCTTGCTGAATAATTTTTTAGGTCTTTTTCTGACATTTAACAACAAAGTTTAAAAACTGATTAGCCATATTAATGCAGACATGACTCACCCTATACTGAAAGTGCAAGGTTTGAGAAAGGCCTTTAGAAAACTTTTAGTTCTAAAAGGCGTTTCTTTCTCTCTTGATGAAGGAGAGGTTTTTGGGATCATTGGAGAAAGCGGCGCTGGAAAAACTACTTTACTTAGCTGTATTATTGGACTTCTTAAGCCAGACAAAGGTGATGTTAAGTATTTAGTTCAGAGAAAGCGATTCCCAAATTATGAAAAACAGGAATTCCGTTCGGTCTTCAAACACAGGAAGGATTTCAAGGATTTCTTTGGTTTTGCTGCCCAGACCCCCAGCTTTTATGATAAAATGACTGTTTACGAAAATCTGATGTATTTTGGAAAACTGTATAAGCTTTCCAAGAGCACATTAAAATCAAATATTGATACCCTTTTGGAGCTTATGTCTCTCTCTAAATTCAAGGATGTTTTAGGTTGTAATCTTTCGGGTGGGATGAGAAGAAGATTGGATATTGCTTGCGCACTCATCCACAACCCGAAACTCCTAATCTTGGATGAACCAACATCCGATTTAGATCCTTTGCTTACAGAGAAGATATGGACTCTTGTCAGGAAGGTAAATAAGGCAGGCACGACCATTCTTCTTTCCAGTCATTCGGTAAATGACCTTGAGCGGGTATGCTCTAAGGTGGCTCTTCTTGAGAAAGGGAAGATAAAAGAAAGTGGTTCCCCTGCTGAGTTAAGGGAGATGTTTTCTAGAGGTCATAAAATAATCCTGAGAACTAGGGAAGGGAACTACCAGCCCTTACTCAAAAAAGTTGGGGAACGGTTCAGGCAAAATATACTTATGAAGGATGTGAATGAATATCATAATGGGATCGTGGAGGCGGTCTTTATATGCAAGGATCCTCTTAAGATAATGAATTATATTAAAAAGCAGATAGAAGAGGACGATGACGAAATAATTGAGCTGAAACTCAAGAATCCCTCCTTAGACCAGGCTTTCCTTAAGGAGTAAAACAGAAGAATATAGGAATAGATGTGGAGTAAAAAGATGTGAGGTAAAAAGACCTACTAAATACTAATAATGAATGAACTAATAAAGAATAGCTGATGAAGAATGATACCCTTTACAATTTTTTTCAAGAACCTCAGAATTCTTTTTAGATCTTGGGGTTCTGCACTAATAGTTCTGATAGCTCCGCTTCTACTTGTTTTAATAATAGGGGTAAGTTTATCATCGCCAAGTTCGGCTGGTCTGAAGATTGGCTATTCTGGAAATGTTACTGGAGAGCTTAATCAAAGGATAATTGAAAGTTTAAACTCTACTGAAAATGAATTGGTTTATTTCGCTTCAATCCCCTCTTGCAAGAGAGCCATAGAATTAGGAGTTGTGAGCGCATGTATTGATATGTCCCCAAACTTATCTTTAGACCCAAATTCTGAAAATTTCTTGGATTTCTATGTGGATGAATCAAGGATGAATCTTGTTTACCAAATAATCAGCTCTCTTACTGCAAATATACACTCTGAGAGTGCTGAGATTACAAAAGAGATTGGCACTAAACTCTTATCAATACTTCAAACCTCTCAAAGATTGGTGGATGAGAGCATAGCTCAATTGGAATCTTTAAAGCAACAGTTGAAAGAGAATAAAGCCACTGCTTCAAGAATAAGCAGGCAGTTAGACTCCCTGAATATCCCGGATATGAATCTAGATATATCTCATTTAAATTCAGATGTAAAAACATTAGAGGATTATCTTTATTCTGTTAGAAAAGCTAGCAAAGAAGTGGTGGATACTGCTGATGATGTTCTTCCCGGCCAGAATAATTCTGAACTTGATGACTTGGAAGAAGAAATAAACAATTTGGAAGAGGAGTGGAGAAATACAATATCTTACTTTACTTATGCCACTTCATTGCACAAAGGGATTAATTCCGCTCAAGGTAAGATAGATAGTGTTGAGAGGCAGATTGAGGGCTTGAAAGAGGACAAAGAGGAGCTTCACAACCTTATTCGAGACTTAGAAGCTGGCTTAAAGAAAGAGGAAACCATGATTTCTTCGATAGATGAAAAACAATCATCTATCTCTGGTGAAGTTGAATCCTTTAAAGTCACCAATCCTGAACTTATTGCTACCCCTGTGAAGATGAATATTACATCAGTAAATGCTGATAGGAGAAAACTTGTTTATACTTTTCCTTATCTTCTTATGCTTGTTGCACTCTTTGTGGGGATGATGCTTCCAAGCACATTGCTGCTTATGGAGAGGAAGTCTAAGGCATTCTTCAGAAATTTTGTTACCCCTGTAAGATTATCCTTCTTTACCTTTATGACATATATCACATCCATTGTCTTAATTTCTCTGCAGTTGTTGGCAATATTCCTCGTTGCTTACTTCTATTTAGACCTCTCAGTGATAACCAATCTTGTTCCTACCCTTCTTGTTTTGTTTCTCACGATCACAGTATTCTCTCTTTTGGGCATATTTCTCGGGAATATATTTAATACATTTGAAGGCATTACAATGATTTCCATTACACTTGGCTCAGTATTCCTATTTCTTTCTAATCTTGTGCTTTCCCTAGAGAATCTTTCTCCTCTTGTCCAGCGCATAGCTCATTTCAATCCTTATGTGATAGGCTCCGAAGCCCTTCGACGCTCGTTACTTTTCGGAGATTCTGTTTCTTCAATATTCCCTTCATTGGCACCCCTCTTTTTTTACATAGGAGGCTTAATTGTTCTTGTCATTCTATCTTTAATTCTTATAAAATCTCGGTACTTCTATCTTGCTCGGGGTTAATTTCCTGACTTTTGATGTTCTCGTATATATCTTCTACTATATGGAGTATTCATTAGTAAGAACAAAACGTATTTTAGTATGTTTTTCCGAAAGTTTTATATATCAGTATGCTTTTAGGTATACTAACAGTCAGGTTGGAGGATGAGAAGACATCCGTGAAGTTGTTTGAACAGCTTGACTTGGTATCAAAGGTTTGATGGTTGAAGAGGTGGAATTATGGAAACAAATAATTGGAAAGTGTTGGTAGTTACAATGCTCTTAGTAGGGGTTTTTTCTGTAGGCTTAGCTCTTGCAGAGAATGTGCCCCTTGGTGCTGAGAGTGCAAATGTTGTTCGTTCTGAAACATCTAATGCTAGCTTATATACGCCAGATTCGGTGGATGCAATTGCAGGAAACCTGACAGAGCTTAATATAACAGGTGTGGCTCAGACAAAATCTTGGCAGGGTTTCTACGGTAATGTTTCTGGTGAAATAATCTTGGCTGATTCCTCCGGATACAGGTTTTATGATTGGTCTGTTGCAGAACCTCAGGGAGAGGTATTTGCTTCGGTAAACGACACAATAACTTGGACAGACATCAACTGTGCTCCAATCAGCGATGATTCTACCTATCGGACAAATTGGTATAGTTTTTATGGCATGGCGGAAAGCGACTATGATGACATAAATGATACATATAACTTTACAAATCATCCTGAGTTTTATGTTGGCTTTTCAACTTTGAATAACTGCCAGACAGCTTATACATTTGTGAATAATGTAAGCCAAAGCACGGATTTCCCAGCAGTCCTGCTTGCAAGTGATTCCAACTCCACTTTGATATTTACTTCTATCCTGGAAGATAAAACAGCAGGTCAAAGACAAGGAATCACAGGCTACGATGGACAGAACTATGATTTTCAGGTTTTGGTAGCAGAGAATGGCCAACAAGGTAATAGTCAGGTAACACCTTATTACTTTTGGCTGGAGATAGAGTAAACCCTCTATCTTTTTGTTTTATTTTTTCATGTGTATATTTATATTGAAGGTCGGTGGTGTATAAAATGAACAACAACTTAAGAAAAACCCAAAATAAGGAAGGGCATTCCATTGTAAACAGAAAAGGGTCTTATGTCCTTATTGCGGTAATGTTTGCTTTTATCATAATAAACTCTTTGCTTAGTTATGTTAAGGCTGAACCTGCTGGGATGACTATTTCAAGCAATGTTACGGAATCCAAACAAACGACTTCGCCAGATAATCGATCTGATGAGGGAGGAACTATAACAACTCTTGGGGTTAATGTACTTCAACAGAACCAGTTCTGGAAAGCATATGTAGGAAACATTACCGGTAAATTTATCTTAGAAGATGCCTCTGGCTTCTCAATCTATGAATGGCCTATTCAGTCTGCCGACCTTACTGGAGAGGTTTATGCTTCAAGGGAAATGCAGCCAAACTGGACTGCTATAGAATGTTCAAATGACACTGTTCTCGCAAGCGAGGATACATTTATGGGCTTTAATTCAACTTCAGTTTACAGTATAAATAGAACATTTAATGAATCAGAGCATCCTAAGCTGGAAATAGGTTCAGTAACAATATCTGCTGACCAATGTAGGAGCACCAGCACTTATGTGAATGATACCGCTCAAGCCCAGGCTTCTGCAAGCTTCCCGGTGGTGTTGTTGGCTGCTGATACAAATGTGATTTATGCTTCCCCAATAAACCAAGGAAGCGATAGCTTCCATAATGGAACCAAAGTAGACTTCCAGTTGATGATACCAGATAAGGACCAAGATACAACGACTTATTACTTTTTCGCGGAGATTGCTCAATAAAGGTAATCAAGTCTCATTGAGGTATGTAAACATGATAACTCGTTTAAAAACAAACAAGCTTTGGCAGATGGGAGTGATAGGGTTTCTTTTTTCTCTATTGTTCCTTTTTCCTTCTTTTGTTAATGCTTATAACTACGAACACGTTAATGTTACCTCTACAGTGAATATAACAGATTCCATGCCTGAGATTTTAAGCATTGACTCTGAGCAAGACATAACTTTAAATGCAGGAGCTAACACTACAATTACCTGCAATGTTACTATTAGAGATTGGAATGGATTCAACGATATATCAAGCGTAAATGGTACTTTTTATTATTACCTAAACGAATCCTCAGATCCTGACCATAGAAATGTGCATTATACAAATTCCAGCTGCGCAGAAATCAGCAATGATGGTGAGTTTCTGGCTAATTATACCTGTTCATTCGCTTTGGCTTATTTTGCCAATAATGGAAGCTGGGAGTGTAATGTAACTGCAGAAGATACATTTGGCTTTACTGACTCTGCTAACAATACAACAAGCATAAACGCCCTTTATGCTTTGAACGTAACGGATGTTATTGACTTTGGCGATTTGGCTGTTACTGAAACGAGCAGTAATATAACCGTTAACATCACCAACTTCGGCAACATGGACATAAATGTAAGTGTTCTGGGTTATGGTCAGACTGAAGGAGATGGTATCGGCTTAATATGTGAATATGGCAATAACATCTCCGTGGAAAATGAAAGGTTCTCAGGATATCAAGTGCCTTGGGATAATAAAGTCCCTCTTGATTCAATAGCCCAAGACATGAATATAACAATCCCTCAGGCAACTGAGGAAAGCAACCCCGAGATTTGGACATCTTATTGGCAGTTATATGTGCCCCCAAATCCATATGGGGAATGCAACGGTACCATAAGATTCACGGCGACTGCCCCTTAATTAAGAGGTTTTATTAATTCTTTTTTATTAATTTAATAATTACAGAATTAGTTGGATTTGTCTTATTTTCCTTTTTGGGACTTGAGGATAAGATGTAAACTGAACTAAGAAGAGGTCTTTGAGATGGTTAAAAACAAGCCCATGTACTCAAAAAAAGAAGCAGGCTTTGGCCTTATAATAGGAACAGCAATAGGAGCTTCTATAGAGTTCATATCAGGTCGTTTTACTGGCATTATCTCTGCAGCAGGTGCAGGTTTAGGGCTTTGTATGGGGGCATTGTTAGGATGTCTTAGTGGCAAGAAAGCTAAAAAAAGCTAATAAAACAGAAAGTAAGAAATAATTCTTCTTTAATACATCATGACTGATTTAGTTAATTCTGTGTTTTTGTATTTTAGCAGTTATTAAATTAGTTGATTGTAGTTCTGCTTTCAATGTCTTTAATGCCAAAGAATATTATCCTGATCAGATTACATTCCAGGCTACTTTAAAACCTCTCCTTTACTTTATCTAAGAAAGCAGTCCTGTCTTTGGCTTTGTTGAGTTCTTGAAAAGAATCTTCCATTCCGAAAACATCCCTCAGCCAAACAGCAAAATCATTCCTCACTCCTGAATTATTATCTTCTCTTACATGCTGGAAAAAGATTTCATCATTCATTTGTTCAAGCTTATCAATCAACTCTGATATGCTTCTAATTATATCCCCGTTTGCAAGTCTGAATTCCTTTCCTTCAGGGGCTTTAATATCCCTGTGCTTCATTTCTTCTTCTCTGCTTTTTTCTTCCTGGCTTTCCCTCTTTCTTTCTCCCTTTTCCTTTTCTTTCTTATCTTGAAGCTCTTTCTCTTTCTTACCTGCAATGCCTTTCTTTACCAAGAGCTTTCTTTTATCCAGTCCAAGCTTGGATTTTCTTTCCTTTTCTTTTCTATATTTGGATTCGTTATTCTCTTCAATCTGTTTAAGCGCTTTGAGTATATATCTCTTGGTGGTCTCGGCATGTTTTTCAGTATTGATAGCCAGAATCTCCTTGCAAAGCGATTGAATCTTCTTTGCATGCTCCTTAATCGTCTCACTCTCATTTAACCCAACTTCGTCCTTGTCTTTGAGCTTATCCTTATATTCTGCTAAATATGAATATATGCTGATTATTGGATGTTCCTCATTTATCTTAATCATTATATCACCCCTATCAAATGTGTGTTTATTTGCCTTTATGTAAGTAGAATAATTTTCTATCATCTTATGATACTCTTCCTCTTTTTTCCTTTCCCCTTTTTCCTCTTCTAAATCTTTTATCTTTAATTTTCTGTCTGATTCTCTTCTATCATCGCTTTTCTCATACCTTTTTATCTTAGAAGTATAACCCTCCTTGCTTACCATAAAAATATAATAAGATAGCAAAGCAGCGGCAATTACCATAGCAACAATCATAGGGATGAATAAAGGATGAAATCCTTCTTCTTTCTCCCCTTCTTCCTTCGTCTCCTTCATGCTTGCTCCTGTTATTGGATTGTCCTTCTTTGTTATAATCTTCAGCAACTCATTGTTAAAAACAATGGTCTTGGTCTCTTTAAGTTCAATAGGTTTGATTTCTCCTTCAATATAGTATGCAATTCTTATACTAGTTAGCTTGTTCTTATTCCAGCTATAGAGATTGTTCTTTACAACCTCTTCTCCATTGCTGAGAAGGGTAAGTCCTTCCATCTTCGCTTCAAGATTTGGAGGCAGCCATTCTAGGATTATGGCTTCTGAAATTGTTCTTGAAGCACTAATCTCTTTATCAACCATCAAATAATTCCTTGATTCATTTCCAAAAGTACCTATTGTAATCTCAAGTATTTGACTCTTTACCGTTATATCATCTTGTGCTTTTTCCACTTGGGAAATTATATCTTCATTTTCCTCAATACCCTTCTCTGAAAGATATTCCCTAAAAACCAAAGAAGTCTTCTCGTCATTAATTTCCTCTTCGTACTTTTCGGCGTCATCAATAGATATATGCTTAGAACAGCTTGCCCAAGCATTTTCTGCTTCTTCCAAAGCAGCTTTGGTAACCCTGTCAAACTCATCTTCACTTAGACTCTGGTTTTCAAGCTTCCTCATCTCTTTCCTCAAATCAGATATGCGTTGTTCAGCACCCTTTAGTTTTGCTATTATGTTGAAATTTTCAAGAACCCTAATCTTATCCTCTTCTTTTATTCGTTGAAATTCCTCAATCTTGCCCTTGATGTCAAGCAACCATTTATCCATCTGAGACAGCATCCCATCCAATTCTGTTCTTAGTGTCGGCTTTAACTTTTCTTCTTTCTCGGTTTCTTCCTCTTCTTTTTCTCCTTCCTCTTCCGCCTCTTCTTTTTGTTCCTCAGGTCGGAATGTTATGAATACCTCCTTTGAAAGTTCTCCTTCATTTCCTGCTTCATCAACAGCACTTACTCTATAATAATATGCCTTATTGTATTCTACATCCTCATCATAAAAATATGTCTTGCTTGTAGAATCATAGTAATCAATTAATCCAGTTCCTCCGCTTCCTTCCCTTCGATATATCTTGTATTCATCTATGTCATCCCCGTCTCCATAATTCCACACCAACCTAACTCGAGTTTGCTGGTTCTCTACCCTCAAACTTTCAATCCTCTCAGGCGCTATTGTATCCACCAAAAAGATTTCTCCTGATTCAATCTCTTTTCCTTCCAGGCCTGTTAAATCTCTACCCTTGAAGTTGAAACTGCCAATCTTTTCAATATCATCTTCTCTTATTACCAAATATCCTTCCCAGAATCTTCCTTCTCCTACTAGATACACAGGTTTTGGTGTTTTATCATTGTCAAATACATAGGTTAGCTCAGGGGCTGAGGAAAGCGGTTCAGAAGCGCTTAATTCTACCTCAACCCTGCCCTCTTTTAATGGAGGTTTAGGATGGAGACTTATGCTTGCACTTGGTGGGAGGTTAACCTCAAAGTCGACCTTAGATGGCTCTTCCATATAATTCCCACATTCATCAATGCATCTAATAAACATAGAATAAGAACCCTGGCTTAATTCCCCTAATCTTGCTTTATATAGAGTTTCATTCTTCTCGACAAAACCAAATCTCATATCCTCGAAGCTTTTATTGGAGAAATCATACTTGCATTCATAAGGAGCATTAACCTGACTGAAGGATATGTTTATGGTTGTTTCTTTGGAATAAATCTCTTGATTATAATATACCTTTTCTATGGATAGCTCGTCGTTTATCCTATTTACCGTTATATTAACATCTTTCTTATCAGTTGAGTTATCATCCTTGCCAGTTATCTCAACCACATAGTTTTTCTTGTTTGTTCCTTTTTCACAAAAATCTTCAACCAAGAATGTTAGATTAGCATTAGTATTGTTTATTTTGGTTATGTTAGCAAATTCTGAATTCTCGCTGAAACTGACATTGCCACTGACATTATAGGCTTTAATACTTATCTCAAGGGTTTCATTCTCTTCAATCTCATAACTGGAATTAGAAACATTTAGTTCTAGCCCTAAACTATAAGATGAGAGAAGGGCTACCAAGATAAACCCAAAGCACAAAATCTTCAAATCCTTTGTTACTCTTTCATTCCCGGTTTTATTATTCCATCTCATCTTAGTTTTCAAGTTTATCGATTTTATTCTTGTTCTCGTCATTTTTTAGGGCTTCAAGAATGGCTTTTTCAATATAAGAATTGAGTGTTTCTCCTTTAAGAATTGCAGCAATCTTCGCTCTTTTATGAGTCTTGTTGTCAATTCTGATGTTCAGTTGTTTTCTTGCCATCTTTTATGCACGAGAGATTTGTCTAGGTATAGAATCTTATTTTTTTGCTATTTAAATATTTCTATTCTTTTTTAGTAAAATATTTTGTTATTTTGCTAGCAGTTTGATTAAAACGAAAATTTTATATAATCTTAAATCGGTTTCAGAGAGAGAAGGGGGATGAACATCTTGAAGGGAAGAATGGGGTTTTTGGTATTGATGGTTCTTTCTGTTAGTTTGTTAACCCCTGGTGTTTTTGCGGCTCCAAGATTAATAGCTAATTCCGCAGATTGGAAGGATGTTTATTCAACCATGCTTTATGGAAGACTCAAGAATTATGAAACCAGTTTCTTGACTAGCACGCCCCATGCCAGGCTAATCCTGAATACAATCCCTCATGATGTTGAAGAGATTGTAGTTCATAGTTCTATTAGAAATCCCTTTGTAAATAACTATGAAAGCATACTCCTATCTGAGGGATTTGATAACGTTGAGCAGATTCGTTCTAATAACTTTAATCTTGAGCTTTTGGATGACTTGCCTGATATTACAAAGTTTATTATTATAGATCCATCTTACGGTTATAATGCTATCTCTGTGGCTCCCTTCGCAGTTTTAGGGCATTATTATGTCTTGTTTGTTGATGAAACCAATCTTCCAAGGGTTGATGCTGCTCTATCTGCCAGAACTGTTCATGAGATTGTTCTTTATGGGATCTTAGATAGAACTGTAAGAGACACATTTTCAAGATATAATCCTATCGTAATAAACACAGGAGACCGTTTTGATAATAATATTGAGATAACTAAGATGTATCAAGAGCTTCATAAAGATATAAGAGGAGCTCCTAGGAAACAGGTTTTGCTCACAAACGGCGAGTTTATAGAAGCCAGTTTCTTCACAGGAGCAGACCCTGTTTTGTTTATCGGCTATTCTAATGTGCCTGAGCAAGTAAGGGAATACCTTAAATCCAGTGCTTTTGAAGTAGGTACCTTGATTGGCAATGAGTTAATAGGAACAGGCACTTTTGTAAAAAGACAGACAGGTCTAAGTGTATTTGTAAAATTTGGGCAGGGTGCAAGATCCCCCTCAGGTCCTGTTGCCCGAGTAGAAGATTTAGACCGATTCCCGCTTCCAGTTTATAACCTTAACCTTGATGTGGTGTCAGCTACAATAAATACAGCTACCCAACGATTAGAGATTACTTATCAGAATCTGGCAGAGATAGGTAGTTATTTGCAGAATATCCTGCTCAGGCTTAACATAGATGATGAGTCCTATGTTATCCCTGATGATTCAGATCCTATCTTCATAGATGGAAATTCTTTCAAGACCTTAGTTTTTGAGTTGAAGGATGCTGAGGGTAATGATATACCTTTCCAGGGCTCTAACAACATAACCTTAGATGTTAGCGCAATCTATGGAGAATCTTCAAAATCACTTGAGCAAACATTGGATAAAACACTTGTTGTGGAAAAAGTTACTGTTATGGATGAGGCTTCTATAGAGCTTCTTGATGCTGTTTATTCCAAGAGGGATAAAGGATTCTATATCACTGTAAAGAATATTGGAACAGTTGAAGCATATGCTGCTGCTGAGATATACGACTTGTATGTGAATACTCTGTATGGTGTTTATGGCTCAGAGAGAACCATCCTCCTCAAGAAAGGAGAAACTGGAAAAATCTTTGTTCCTGTTGAACTTGTGGAAGAGGATATTGCCAACAATGAAAAAATCAATGTGAGAGTTCTATATGGGCAGAGGGAGAATGCCTTAATTAAAAGTGTGAGTGGGGTGTTTGAGTTTAAGTATTCCTCGCCAGACCTTGCGGTGTATGTTCTAATAGCACTTGTTGTGTTGCTCTTGCTCCTACTTTTCCTCAGGAAGAAATGCAAAAACTGCGGCTACAAAAACCCAATCTTGAGAAAGACCTGTAAGAAATGCAAGGAACCATTAAGATAACTCTTGATTTTCTATTTACTTTGTTGTTCTTGAATTGAGCCGAAGAAATAAGCAAAATATTTAAATTGTCTTACTCATGTTTTCTGAGTATACTCTGGTATCTGAAAATGCATTTTAAGACAGTATTGGCCTTGTTGGTTGTAATTTCAGTCATCTCAGTATTCTTTTATATGGGGTTTAAGGAACAGATTGATTCTGTTTTAACGGGGCTGAGTACTGCTCGTGTATATATATATAGGACTCTGCCTTATAATTGCTCAATCAACTTGACTCAAGGGATGAACCTTGTGAGTTTTTATTGTATAGCTGATAAATCAGCATTGAATTCAACCCTTAAGGATATAAACAACAACACCCTTAACTATTCAGCAATATATTCTTATGGTTCTGATGAAGCATCAGACCCTTGGGGCAGTTATAGCCCCCTGCTTCCGAATTGGACAGTTCAAACTCTCAATGAAATCGATAGAAAACACGGCTATGTTATAATAATGAACCAGAACCAGACATTCTTTAATCAAGGTTATCATTTTCGGCTGACCCAAATGAATCTCAAGAAAGGTTGGAACCTGGTTAGTTATCCCGTCGGCATTGAAAAAAATCTTTCTGATGTATTAGCTTCTATTGAAGGCAATTATACAATGGTAAAAACCTTTAGAGATGGAGAATGGATATACTATAATCCTTTAACGAATCAAGGTAATCTTTCAGTAATGAAGCCTGGAGAGGCATACTGGATAAACCTAACTCAGGCCTTAGAACTTGTTGTGAACTGGTAAATGATAAACAAATTAGAGAATCGGATGGAGAAGTTATCATTCCTCTTACTTGTTTTTCTTCTGATTCTAACATTTTACGCCCCTCTTTATGCTTATGCCTCTCATCCTCCTTTGCCTATGGAACTCTATGGGGAGGTTTCGCTTTTCAATGAGCCGGCTCCTCCCGGCACCTTGATAATCGCTTTTGATAGTTCGGGCAATGAGTGTGGAAGATTTATTATAACTAATGGAGGTTATTATGGTGTATTAACATGTAAGGGAGCTGTACCTTTCAATAATATATCTGGGCCTTCTTCAGGCGATGAAATCCGTTTTAAGATAGGAACTTACCCTGCTTCAGCTTCTATAAACAACAAAACTGTTGAGGTAACTTGGACTGAAGGAATATTTTGGAGAGTTGACTTGAATGCTCCTCCTGTTGTTTGCGGAGATGGTTTTTGTGATTTCAGGGTTGAAAACTGTAATAACTGTTTAGAGGATTGCGGAGAATGCCAGTCTGCTCAGGAAGAGACAGGAGAAGGAGAGAAAACATCTGCGGAGGAAGCAGGCAGAGTTGAGAGCTCTGCAGGAGCAAGAGGAGCAGGCGGTAGAGGCGAAGCCATTGCTGATGTAAAAAAAGAGGAAGAAAAAGAAGAATGCAAGGAAGATTGGGTTTGCTCAGGGTGGGGTCCTTGTCTGCCAGAAGGAATAAGAAAAAGAGAATGTGTAGACCTGAATAAATGCGGTACCAATAAGTCTAAGCCCCCTGAAACTGAAAAATGTGTTTACCAGCGCCCTATAAATGAAACTGCTAATGAAACCAAAGTAGAGCAGGAGGAACCTCGCAGGATTACAAAAAAAGCAGTTATAGATTTCTGTGAATTGCATATGGATATATTCAGCCTACCTTCAATATTCTTCTTTGTGATTCTTTTTACATTTGTGGGCTCTTTTGTTGTTTGGAATAGAAGAAAAATAAGG
>CAZOKS010000003.1:0-14078 GCA_964580745.1 uncultured Methanosarcinales archaeon
ATGAGCTAATCCAGGAGTGGGTATTACTCCAACATCCATAATCTTCTTACTGATGCTCCTCAATCCTTTTTTTATCCTGTTTGTTATTCTGGGAGAAGATTCCCGGGTATCCCTTCCTATCAAAAAGCTCGAGCTAAAATTATTCTTTTCAGCCCATTTGACAATGGCCCAAACAAGGCAATAGAGGTTTTCCTGATTAAAAAGCTCGTCATTAGCTTTTCTTCTTATACCATCAGTTCCAAAAAGTTTTTTTTGGTTCATAGTAGCTTTTCATTTCGTAGAACCTTTTATAAAATATGTTAAAATTTTTTTATAATTTGTAAATTTTTTATAATTTTTCTCCTACCCCAAAGAAAAAACATATAAAGGACTGATGTTCGGGTTATTCTATGGCTCTCTCTTTAGAAGAAAAAACTCAAAGACCCCTTAATGATACATCTTCAAACCTAAATCCCCAGGATAAGATATATCAGCTTTTGGTGGATAGGGATGAGGTTACTTGGCGAGACCTTCTTTTTGATTTGATAAAAGCCGAGGGTATGGACCCATGGGATGTTGATATAAGCCAGCTTGCTAAGAAATACCTTAAGACCGTTAAAAAGCTCAAGGAGATGGATTTCAGGGTTTCTGGGAAAGTAGTGTTAGCATCAGCTCTTCTTCTTAGATTCAAGTCAAAAAGGCTTTTTGGGGAAGACCTTGATAAGCTGGATGGGTTGATTAATCTTGCAACAGCAGAGGAGGACGAATACGATTTTGAAGGCTTGGCAGACTTCTTTCCTTCTGAAGACTTTGAAACCAATTTTCATGGGACTGGAGATACTGCTCAGGGCCCACCAGAGATAAACCTTAGAACGCCTCAACCAAGAACAAGAAAACTTACTGTTCTTGATTTAGTAGATGCGCTCGAGCAGGCAATGAAGGTCAAGCAGATACGCCAGAACCGCCTTACAATGCAGGAAGAAAGAGCTCCCAGGGTGCCGGTCAAGAAATTTGATTTGAAATCTACGGTAATATCAGTTTATAACACAGTTGCTTCCCTGTTTAAGCGCAAGAAACATGTTTATTTTGATGATGTCATAAAATCACCTAACAAAGAGGATGTAGTGTATTCTTTCATTCCTTTGCTGCATCTGGATTTTTCGAGGGTGCTTCTTCTTAATCAAAAGGAAAATTTTGGCGACATTGAAATAGAGATGCTCAAGAAAATCGAAGATGAGAAAAAGATTGCTTCTTCCATAAAACTATGATTTTTCTTCCTCCTTCATTAACTCCATTAAAAGTTTTTTCTGCTTTCGGTTAGGCTTCTTAGGAATCTCTAAGCCCACAACTACAAAAAGATCACCATCGCGTCCCTCGGGATTAGGCAATCCATATCCCTTGATTCTCAATAATTCGCCGACTTCTGTTCCTTTAGGCACCTTGAGCTTAATCTTTCCTTCTAAGGTAGGTATTGCCCTCTCCGTGCCTAAAACCAATTCAGGATAAGAAAAATTCTCATTGAGGTATAAATCTCTTCCCTCTCTTGAATAAACAGGATGTTCCTTAATCCTTATTTTTATGTATAAGTCGCCATAAGAAGCTCCCCTTTCTCCTGCTTCTCCCTCATTCCTAATTCTCAGAGTCTCCCCATCAATAATACCTTTCGGAATCTTTATTTTTATTTTCTTTTTCTCTAATACTCTTCCGCTCCCTCTACATTTCCTACAAGGATTTTTGATTACTTCTCCTTCTCCATGGCATTCAGGGCATACACTTCTTGTAGAGAAGATTCCGAACGGCGTTCTTCTGGAATGTTGAACATAGCCAGCTCCTTGGCATTTCGGACAGGTAAAAGTCCCTTCATCAGAGCTCGAACCACTTCCATCACATTCATCGCATCTTTCATATTTCTTCAACGATATCTGTTTTTCCTTTCCGAAATAGCTATCTTCTAAATCAATCTCCATCTCGTATAACAAATCTCTTCCGCTTTTGTCTCTTGACTGGCTGCTACCTCTTCTTTCTCCAAATGGTCCTCCTCCGCCAAAGAAGCTCTTGAAGATATCTCCAATATCAAAATCATTGAATCCTCCAAAATCAAACCCTGTAAAAGAACCCCTTCCGCTCGAGGAATAATCCTCCTCGTCATAGGTGGTTCCAGTAGAATCATACTGTGCTCGTTTCTTCTCATCAGAGAGCACAGAATAAGCCTCATTAATCTCCTGAAGTCTTTCGTTAGCATCCTTAGACTTGTTTACATCAGGATGATATTTTTTAGCTAATTTTCTGTAAGCCTTCTTAATCTCGTTCTGAGATGCGTCTCTTGATACCCCTAGAACCTCATAATAGTCTTTAGCCACTTTCCATCCACTTTTTTAAGGAATAAAGAAAAAACTAAAAAGATTATCCCTTTTTGCTCTTTTCCTTATGGTATTAATCTTATTTCTTTTTCTCATCTGATTCCTTGTCTTCATCCTCTACTTCAAACTCTGCATCTCTAACCTTCTCATCCTTTTTTTCTCCTTTTTTCTCTTCTTTGCCGCCAGAAGTCTGACTTTGCTGTTTCTCCTGTTTTTGTTTCTCCGCCTGTACCTTTTTATATATTTCTGTAGAGACTTCCTGTAATTTTTTGTTCAAAATGTCCATCTGATTCTTTACCTTTTCAATGTCCTCTTCTTTGTTGTCCACCATCTTCTTGAGCTTGTCCTTTTCCTCTTCAATATCCTTGGCCTTCTTCGTATCAATCTTCTCCTTCAGTTCTTTCAATGTCTTCTCAGTCTCAATCACAAGCATATCCGCTTGATTTATAGTCTCAACCCTTTCCTTCTTTTTCTTATCAGCCTCTGCATATTTTTCAGCTTCTTTTTTCATCTTCTCAATCTCATCATCAGGCAACTTGGTAGTTCCTGTAATCCTGATAGATTGTTCTTTAGAAGTGGCTAAATCCTTAGCAGAAACATGTACTATGCCATTCACATCAATGTCAAATGTAACCTCAATCTGCGGAATTCCTCGTGGAGCGGGTGGAATTCCTACCAAATCAAACTGGCCCAAAAGTTTGTTGTCATTAGCCATAGGCCTTTCCCCCTGGTAAACCTTAATGGTTACAGCGGTTTGATTATCTGCGGCTGTGGTAAATACCTTGCTCTTCTTAACGGGAATAGTGGTATTCCTTTTTATGAGAGGTGTCATTATACCTCCCAATGTTTCTATTCCCAGCGTAAGCGGAGTAACATCTAAAAGCAATATATCCTTAACATCTCCGCCAATTATTCCACCCTGAATAGCGGCTCCTAAAGCAACAGCTTCATCAGGATTAACGCTTTTCTCTGCTGTTTTACCAATTGTCTTTTCTACCAAATTCTGGACTGCAGGAATCCTTGTGGAGCCTCCTACAAGGATTATCTTGTCAATGTCTTCTGCTTTCATATTTGCATCTTCAATCGCTTTAAGCATTGGTTCTTTGAGCTTATCCAAAATATCGCTAATCATTGATTCAAACTTGGCTCTGCTCAAGGAAGCGTTCAAATGAACTGGCGAACCATCCTTGTTTGCAATAAACGGAAGGCTTATTTCAGTTTCTCTCTTGGTTGAAAGCTCTTTCTTTGCATTCTCTGCCGCTTCTTTAAGTCTCTGCATAGCAGCCTTGTCTTCCCTCAAGTTTATTCCATTCTTCTCTTTGAAATCATCTATGAGCCAGTCCATGATTATCTCATCAATATCATCTCCTCCCAGGTGGTTGTTTCCATTGGTAGATTTGACCTCAAATACTCCGTCTCCCAGTTCTAAGATGGACACATCGAAAGTACCACCGCCAAAATCAAAAACAAGGATAGTATGGTCATTCATTTTATTAAGCCCGTAAGCCAGAGCAGCTGCTGTAGGTTCATTGATTATTCTCTCGACCTTAAGCCCAGCAATCTCTCCAGCATCCTTAGTAGCTTGTCTTTGAGCATCCGTAAAGTAAGCAGGCACAGTTATAACTGCTCTATTTATTTTAGTCCCTAAGTATTCCTCAGCATCCTTCTTTAGCTTTCTAAGAATAAAGGAGCTAATTTCCTGAGGAGTATATTCTTTGCCATCTATCTCTACCTTATAATCAGACCCCATATGCCTCTTAATGCTTCTCACGGTATGCGTGGGATCCATTATTGCCTGCCTCCGGGCATGTGTTCCTACAATTATCTCGTCGTTCTTGATTGCTACAACACTGGGAGTAGTCCTTTCTCCCTCTGCGTTTGGGATTATTGTAGCTTTTCCACCTTCAAGTGCAGCAACTGCTGAGAAGGTTGTTCCTAAATCGATACCTATTATTTTGTTGCTTTCTGCCATATTTCATCACCTTTTTTATTTTAAGCTTTAAATTTTTATTTCTCCTTTTTTCTCTCATCCTTTTGATTATCTTTTTGAGTATGTTTTTTGTCTTCGTCACATACTGCGACAATTACCCTTGCAGGTCTTAATATCTTATCGTGTAATTTTACTCCCTGTTGGAGCACATTTAACACCTTGCCAGCGTTTTTCTTATCTTCTTTAGTTTGGATGGCCTCGTGAATTCGCGGATTGAATTCTACATTGGTCTGATTGATGAATTCAATCCCTTCTTGCATCAATACCTTCTTCATCTGGTTATAAAGCAGCTTTATACCCTCAATTATAGACTCCTTTTCCTGAGGGTTGATTTTCTCCGCTTTTTTCTCTATTCTATTATCTTCGTTATCCTCTTCTTTCTCATAAATGTTCTTCAATGCAAGCTCAATACTCTCAAAAAAAGGAATCATCTTCTTGATTATCCTTTCTCCTGCTTCCTTTATCAATCTCTCCTTCTCTGCTTCTGTTCTCTTTCTATAGTTGTCAAACTCCGCAGCTATTCTCTTTGCTGAGTTCTTATAAAGCTCATTCTCCTCCCTTAATTCTCTTATTCTGCTCATTTTCTCCTTCAATAATGACCTCTTTACTGCTTTAGTCCGTAAAAGATTGAATCTTAGTCTTTTTCCTTTCTGAGTGTCCATTTTGATCAATCTCGTTGACTTTAAGTCAACACAGTTTATTTGAGATAAACAGTACATTTAAATATTTTTTGGAAAAGTTTTAAAAATCAGAGATGTTTCTAATAAGAATAATGAAAAAGCCCAGATTTTCCCTTTATCAGAGGATTGTGTTAAATAATATCCCTTATAGAGATGATTATAATGTTAATGAAAGGATTCAGTGGTTTGCCTGTTCCTTAGGCCTTTTTGGAATTCGGGATAGAGATAAGTCCTGTTTTAGGGTTTTCGTTGAGCTAATAAAGGCCGCTAATCAGGATGAAATGAGAACCAGTGATCAGCTTTCTGAAGAGCTTGTCCTTTCGAGGTCTACTGTAATCCACCATCTTAACAAGTTGATGGATTTGGGCTTAGTAAAGAATAGAAGAAGCAAGTATGGTATAAATGCTAATTCCCTTCAGGGCCTTGTAGAAAGGATAAGGGGAGATTCTAAAGCCATCTTAGATAAATTGGAAAAGGTAGCTAAAAAGCTTGATGAAGAAATCAAGTATTAATTATTGATGGCAAAATTATATATAAAATTTAAACAATAAAAAATCAAAGAATTCTAAAAGCTAAGAGGAAAAGAAATCAGTATTCTTCTTCCGGTTGCTGCTTGGTTTCTTTTGTTCTGTGAATCTTGGCAAAAGAAGGTGTTACTACAAGATAATCTTCACCAAATCCAGCAATATCTCCATCAACAGCATCTACGGTTTTCTTGATTTTGTTTATTGCTCTCTTCAACTCTACAATATCCTTTTCTTTGAGATTCTTAATGCTTATAAGAGCAATAGTATGCCCTTCTCTCAATGAATCCAATACAGGTTTAACATCAGAGAAGTCTTCAAGAGAGAACGGCCTTACAAGTATCTTGTTGTCTGACTCAATACTTCCCCTTTCAGTGTCAAGCTCAACATACTCAGTATCATTCTCTCCTACAAACTCGTCCTCAGGTCCAGAGCCCCTCAACTTCCTACTCAATTTGCTAAAGATTCCCATTTTGATCCTCCAGAATATTATTCGTTATTCAGAATGCGTTCTATAATTATTTAAATCTTTTGTTTTTCAACTCGTAAATTCTCAACTAGCTTCTCAGACCTCTCTTGTTTAAAGCATGACTATTTCTGCTGATGGTAAATCTTTAAATATATTGAGTAAATATAATCTGCAATATGAAATTTAAGAAGTTTGCTCAGCTTTGTCATAAGCTGGAGGATACATCTTCAAGATTGAAGAAAACATACATCTTATCAGAGTTCTTTAAAGGGATTGGAGGCAAAGAGGCTGGTATCTCCTCTCTTATTCTTTTAGGCCAATGGTTTCCTGGTGTTTCCTCAGAAAAGATTGGGATATCTGATAAGCTTGTAATAAAAGCAATCTCAAGGTCTTTTGGTACTTCTTTAGACAGGATTGAGGATAAGTGGAGAGAGCAGGGCGATTTAGGCCTTGTGGCGGCTCATTTCAACAACCAAAGACAACAAAGAGTACTGTTCAGAAAAGAGCTCTCTCTTGAAAAGGTTTTTAAGACCGTGCGTTCCATTGCCTATACAGAGGGAGAAGGGTCTGTATCCGATAAAATAGGTTTGATGTCAAGATTGCTAACCAGCACTTCATCATTAGAAGCCCGATACCTCATAAGGTCTGTATTAGGACAATTAAGGACAGGAGTCGCAGAAGCCACAGTAAGGGATGCATTGATATGGGCTTATCTTCCAAAAGTGATTGGGAGCTCTAAGGAAACAGGAAAATTCTTTCTTTGCCCCCATTGTAAAAAGCTGGTTCCTACGGGCTCTAAATGTATTTCTTGCGGTAAGGAAACCAGGAGCATTGATATCGAGGATTGGATGGTTGATGAGGAGATAAAAGAGAATTATGAAATAAAGGAATTGGATTTCAAGTCCTTTAAGAAGGAAAGGCATAACCTCAAGAGAAATACATTGATAAAGAGTTCAGATGGGAAAGAGATTATTGATTTTATGAGAGATTTGACAGACTATGCCTTATATGTAAGCAATAACATAAGAAAGGTTGCAGAGGTTGCCTATTCTCAAGGTTTGAAAGGCCTTGAAGAGTTTGATGTGAATGTTATGACTCCCTTCCGTTCTATGCTCTTCGTTAAAGCAAATTCCTTAAAGGAGGCAGTAGATGCTTTAGGTCCTAAGGTTCAGGCAGAGTACAAGTATGATGGCTTTCGGATTCAGATTCATAAAAAGGAAGAAGATGTTAAACTTTTCACTCGAAACCTTGAGGATGTGACTAAGCAGTTTCCGGATGTTGTTGATGTTGTTAAAAAGCATGTGAAGGCCAAAAGTTGTGTTCTAGATGCTGAGATTGTTGGGATTGATGAGAAGACAGGAAGCTTCAAACCTTTTCAGTTTATCTCTCAAAGGATTAAACGCAAATACGACATTCATTCTTTGGTTAAGGAAGTTCCAGTTGAAGTTGATGTGTTTGATATTCTCTTTTTAGATGGCAAATCCATGATTAACATGCCGTTTAAGAATAGAAGAAGTAAGATAGAAGAGATTGTGCCAAAGAAGAAAAACAAGATAAGGCCGGCTGTTGCTTTGGTTTCTTCTAACCTTGATGAGTTAAGGGAGTTTTATGGAGATTGCCTAAACCAGGGACTTGAAGGAGTAATGATAAAGGCATTGGACAAACAATACTCTCCAGGCAAGAGAGTTGGTTATGGGATGAAAGTGAAGCCGGTAATGGAAACATTAGATGTTGTAATAACAAGGGCCGAATGGGGAGAAGGAAAGCGTAAAGGTTGGCTCACTTCTTATTATGTTGCTGTGCAGGATAAGGATGGTTCTTTAATAGAAATAGGAAAAGTATCAACTGGTGTTAAGGAGCTTGAGTCAGCTGGCACCACATATTCTCAAATGACCGATGAGCTTCTGAAGCATAAAACAAAGGAAGAGGGCAAACTTGTTTGGGTTAAGCCTCAAATAATAATAGAGGTTAATTATGAGGAAATCCAGAAAAGTCCTACCTATTCATCGGGGTTCGCTTTGCGTTTCCCTCGTTTTATCCGTTTAAGGCCTGATAAAGATATAAAAGAGATATCAACTTTGGATTTTGTGAAAGAGCTTTATTCAGTTCAGAGGGGCAGAGGCAATAACAATAATAAGAAGGATAATTAAAATGGGAGACTCTCAGAAAAGCAGAAAATTCAGGATAGGGATTGCACTCTCCGCTGGGGGAGCAAAAGGCATAGCTCATGTTGGGGTTTTAGAGGCTTTAGAAGAAGCAGGGATTCAGGCTGATATAATTGCTGGTACAAGTATGGGGGCAGTAGTCGGCGGAGTATATGCTTTAGGCAAAACTCCTCAAGAGATGCGTTCTATTCTGAAGAACTTTGATGAAAAAGTTATTCGAGGTATTACCAGGATTAAGCTTTCTTTAGAAGGAATATTTGATGCAGAAAGGATGCATAATATCCTTTTTAAGCTATATGGCAAGAAAACCTTCTCTGATACCAAAATCCCTTTCTCTTGTATTGCATATAACATAGATGATATGAAACCCGTTGAATTCTCATCAGGTCTTTTAATGGATGGTGTTCAGGCAAGTGCTTCTATCCCAGGTTTCTTTCCTCCTTATGTAATAAACAATAAGCGATTTGTGGATGGAGGAATATATAGTCCCATACCTTTAAGCCTTTTAAAAGACAAGTGTGATTTCTTAATTGCTGTTTCAATCCCTTTCAATTATGAGAAGATAAGGCTTCGTCTGAATCCACCCTTATTGCAGATAATGGCTCGTTCAATTTCCACCTTAGCCAATGAGCTTTATAAAGCAAAGCTTCAAATTTTTAAACCGGATTTTGTGATAGATTTACATCAACTTTTTTCATTTTCTACCTTCGAATTCCAGAGAATGGAAGAAATAATCCAGATAGGGAAAAAATCCACTTCTGAAAGGATTAATCAGTTGCATGAGAAGATAAAGCAAAAAAAGAAAGAGCTTGGGTTCATTCCCTAATCTCTGCTTTTAATTTGTTATCTACTTCTTCCAATTCCTCAGAGAAAAGGGCAAACCCTTCCCATTGGTTCCTTCTTTTAGAGAAAGAAAGCATATCGCTGTCAGTTATTATCTGAGATATATAAGAATTATAGGAGAAGTCATCTATTTTTTTGATCAACATAACATCCTCGCCAACATCGCCAAGATACCTTCCATTCTGAGGCTCGATGAGCGCAGCTCCGTTGAGTTTTTCTATGTCTTCTATAGACTCTATCTTCTCTTTAGAAGCAGCAATAACACAATGCCCTCCTATCTTATCTTTGACAGGATCAAGAATCATTCCACAGACTACATAAGGGTATTTATGTGCAACAAGCAGCATTCTCGCTGCTTCTCTGAGGAACCATTGATGACTATCATCCAGCCAAAAACGCTTATTCTCATCACTGGCAGGCCTCCAGCTTTCCAAGACATACTCTGAAGTCGATTCTTTGCACTCATCCAACAGAAAGTTAAGCTCTGCCTTGTAAAAGAGTGCAAAATCCTCACAATCTCCTCCTTTATTATCCACAAATTCACTTAAACTCTGGAGCTTATCCTCTGAGAAAGAGGTGCTGGTATCATTAAGATAATCAAATTCCAGAAATTGGGCATTAACCAGATATATACACCCTGTATTAATAGTGCATCGATATCTATCCTTTTCAATGCACCTGTACTTTAATAAGGACTCAATCCTGCTCCTATCTTTAGAGGATATATTCAGCCCTTCTAAGTTAGCATTGGTCCGAAACCATTCCATTGAATCGTTTAATTCCTCTCTATAATCATCTATTGTCCTTAAGATTTGTGATGCTTCCTCCTGTAGTCCTTCGTAATCCTCAGTCAGATTCTCATATCGCGCTTTAAGCGCCTGGAATTCTTTCTCTTTCTTTGAAAGGCTTCTCTGAAGCTCTTCTTTTTCTTCCTCTAATGCTTCAATCTCCAACTCCTTGGAATTGATATCTTTGGTGGCTTCTTCTTTATACTCAATATATCTATTATGGGTTTGGACAAGTTCTTCTTTCAGCTCTTCAACCTGTAAAAACATTATAATAACCATAACAAACAATGATGCAATAAAAACCCAATGTAGCATATCCTTTCTATCCATAGCTACCCTCTCATACGAGCATAATCCGATATTACTATAGTAGGAAGGTCCTTAATAACTTTTACTTCATATAAGTGTCCTTCAGTTATATTCGTAATCTTCCTCGCTAATTCCTTGCCTTTCTTATTTAGATGAATCCCAATGATAGATATCTTCAAGCCATTGTCGCGCGCCTTATAGATACTTTTGATTAATCTTTCTTCCGATGTATCTGAAGAAGTATGAAGTGCATCGCTTATCAACATCAGTTCTTTCTCATTCCCTCTTTCAACCATGTTGCACGCCTTATTAATAGGCAGGCTAATATCCGTTTGCCCAGAAGGAGAAACCTTTGAGATTGCCATCGCAATCTGTGAAAAATCCGTGGTAGGCTTTACAACCTCCTCAACCTCCTTGCTAAAGTTTATTAGGCCCACCTTGTCTGAATGAGAAGTCGCCCAAAACGAAAGACCTATACCTGCCATCTTGGAGTATTTAATCTTTTGACCTTTCATAGATGCAGAGGTATCCAGAGCAAATATAATCTCCATATTTGCTTTCTTCTTTCTCTCGGCCCAGACGATATCATTCTCATTTATGCTCGAATGAGCCCTTCTAAGTGTTTTATGGATGGTCTTAGGAATGATTACATCCTTGTAGCGTTCTTTCTTGTTAGAAATCTCTGTTTTAGTGTTAAAACCTCTAATCCTTTTGTGTTGTCTTTCACCATAACTGGGCAACAACTTCATATTGTCAAGCTCTCTTAAATAACTCTCCACCAAAGAAAGTTCAATCCCTTTGTCAGTCACATTTCCATTCTTATCAATAATATCCCCTTTCTTCAACGCCTCAACATTTTTTCTAATCTTCTTTTCTAATTCTTTCTGGAATTCAGGGATATTGATGTTCTTTTTGACATAGTTAGGGTCAAACTCTGATAGTTCTCTTATTATTTTAGGACCATACATCTGCTCAGCTACCTTATAGTCACTAACCAACCTCTCAAAAATCATATCAGGAGTGAAGTTAGTATGGCCTAGATTGATGGCTTCAGTTATTAGGTTGCCCGTCTGCTCTCTCTCCGGCTCTTGTGCTTCTTTATCCAATAATCCTTCGCTGTCCCTATTCTTATTGTTTTTCTCTCGTTCCTCTTGTACATCCTCTGAAAAATTTTTTGCGAAGCTGCTACCCTGCATCACCTATCTTCTCTTTCTTCTTCTCCCAAAATGTTTCTGTAATCCTCTCTAAGAAATCCTCAGGTGTAGTATTGAATTCAATGGAGGGCTTTAAAGCAATCCTATGCGCCAACACAGATGTGATAGAATCTTTGATATCTTTCCATTCTACTTTATTTCCTCCCCTAAGAACAGCATTGGCCTGTGCCCTATTGTACAAAGCAATGCTCGCCCTTACCGAAGGCGTCTTCTCAATGTCTGGATGATTCCTGAGCTCTCTTACCAATTCAATCATAATCTTTGCGAGTTTCTCATCAAATTCAACCTCTTTCAAACCCTTTTCCTCCACAATATTATGCTCTAGCTCGATGGATTCAGGGTACTCTACCTTGATAAAATCCACCCTGTCAAGCAAAACATCTGATAAAGGCTCCGTGCTCTTATCTTGGGGATTCATAGTCCCTATAAAAATAAAATCCGATTCAATATCAATCTCATAACTGCCTATTGTTGCCTTTTTCTCTGCCAATACCTGTAGCAAGGTATTCTGCAGCTTCTGCGGGCATCTGTTTATCTCGTCAAAAAAGAAAATCTTCTTGTTCGCTCTAAAGATTTTCCCAGGACTGAAGGCCTTAATAGAGGTGGGACCATATTCTAAAGCCCTCTTAGGATCAATATCTCCAAACAGGTCCTCCTCAGTCAAATCAGGGCTGCCCTGTATCCTTACAAACCTTTCTTTGCCTTTGACCTTTATCTTATCAGATTTTCCCGCCTTGCAGAACTCGCATTGTGGATTATCAGTGGAGCAATGGAAAGGACAATCATAGAGCTCTGTTTCTGGTAGCATTTTAGCAATATTCAACGCCAAAGTCGTTTTCCCCACACCCGGCGGCCCAATTAAGATAAGATGATGGCCAGCAAACAAAGCCGATTTTACCTGCTCCTTCACTTTCTTAAGCCCAAATATGTCCTTAAACTCAACTCCTTTCTTAATAATGTCCCTTATTTCATCTGTAATCTTCATCAAAAATCACCATCCTATTTTAATCTTTTATTTCTATACTCCTCAATAATATTCTCCATCATTGATTTGCTTTTTATTATCTTTTCCATAGCTTTGCTTTTGAAGAAAGCCAGGTTTTTAAAAATTGTTAATCTTAGGCCTTTAATATTCAATATATTAATCCCTTGCTGTCTTAACTTTACTATTTCTTTGCGATTCCCTTTAAAATAAAGTATCCTTGTTTCTTTTTCTGCCATTTCCTTTACTATAGACTTTTTTATGGGATTTATCTCTTTAACGATTATTTGGTTGTTCTTTTCAAGATTCATCCTTTTTAGTTCCTTTTGCTTTAGTTGTTCACAGTACCAACAGCATTCCAGACTAGCATCAATTGCCAATCCACTTAATCTTTTTAAATCATCCTTCCTTTCCTTTAACCTCCTCTTCAGCTCAGAGTTGTTTCTTCTTATATTCTCCAAGAGGATTCTCAAAAGCTTCCTTTCAGCATCATTATTCCTTACTACCTTCCTAACTTCCTCCTTAATCTTTTGGAGCTTGTTTTTGTCCCTGCTGCTCAAGCTTTGAATCTTATCTTGGAGTAAGGAATTCTTCTTCTCTAACACCTCAATTTGGTTTCTAATGCTTCTGTATTTTTTCTCTAATGCTGAATCGGTTTTAATCTTTCTTCTTCTCTTTCTTTCCTTTGTCTTAGAAGGCTGTTTCATAACTTTCTCATCCATGATCGCTTGTTTTATGTTTTTATTATCCACAAAGACATTATGAAAAACACTCGCTGGTAGCTCCTCTCTCTTAATCTCTTTCCTTATCCTCTCAATAGACTCCCTAAATCTCTTATAAGCAAACAAAGCACTAGCACAAGCATCCTTTTGATGATCATCTTTTACTTTTTCCCGTAATCCCCACTCCAGTACAATATTGCTCTTCTCATCACTCTTCAAATCATGTTGAGGAGCATATATCCTGCATCGCAATGAGCTTCCCAAATCCAATATATACTCAGGAATTTTCTTTTTATCAGTAGCAATAATAATTGGCCTTCCTTCTTTCAGTATCTCTTCAATTATCTTACTCTGAGATATGTTTTTCTTAGAGAAAATCTTTTGGATAGACCCTTTAAAATCCAATACACACAAGCCGACGGTAGTGCCTGGATCAACACCAATTATAATAGGTTTCACTTTTCATTAAGAAGACTTTGTTGCTTTTATGTCTTTTGTGCTATTGCCTGCTATTACCTATCATTTTGCCGCAATTAGCAATAATGAGAATAAATTGCTTATGCAGAAGCTTCTTCTCCTAAGTCTGCTTCAAGCTTAAGGAGTTTTACCTCAACCTCTATATTCTTCTTGTCAAGTTTATTCAGTTTAATCTCTTTCATGGCCTGCTCAATAATATCCAGACTCTTCCTTGCCTGGCTGGTTATCCTAAGCTCCAGAAGGGTTTTAGTTGTCTCAATCAATTGCTTTAATTCATTGAGGTTATTTGGTTTAGGAATCTCAATAGGACTCTCATCCTCCTTCTCATTAACATCTATGTCTTCGCCTTGCATTATCTTGCTTATGGAGTTTTTTAATTCTTTTTCAGGCTTAGGCTCTCTAATTTTTGTGGGTTTTTCTTCTACCTTTTCTTTGGCCTGCTTTTCAGTGATTTTATCTTCTTTCACTTTTTCCTTTTTAGGTATTTGAATATCTTTCTTCAGCTTATTCCTTTCTTTCTCTTTCTCTTTAATCTCCTTCTGCAAGTTCTGTCTTTCCTGCTTGAGTTTGCCAACC
>CAZOKS010000003.1:14178-32724 GCA_964580745.1 uncultured Methanosarcinales archaeon
ATAGCATAATTCTTTTTTGTATCCTCATGAAGCCTGTATGCCTCCTTAACCTTATGCTGGCTGGTGTCAAGCGCTTCCTTTACCTTTTTAAGCTCCTCTTTCTTTTCCTTTATCTCAAGCAGGATGTTCTTTATTCTATCTTCTTCCTTCTTCAACTCTTCTTTTAACTTCCTTTTCTCTTTAATCTCCTTCTGCAAGTTCTGTCTTTCCTGCTTGAGTTTGCCAACCTTTTCTTTTTCCTTGTCAAGCGCGTTTATTTGCTTCTCAATATCCTTGAGAACCTTCTGTCTGCCTTCAATCTCCTCTTTAAGGTCTTCATTCTGAGATTCCAGACTTTTCTTTTCATTCTCAAGCTTGTAAAATTCTTTTAGGAGAATAGCATAATTCTTTTTTGTATCCTCATGAAGCCTGTATGCCTCCTTAACCTTATACTGATAGGTGTCAAGCGCTTCCTTTACCTTTTTAAGCTCCTCTTTCTTTTCCTTCATTTTAAGCAGGATGATCTTTATCCTATCTTCATCCTTCTTGAACTCTTCTTTCAACTTCTTTTTATCTTCAATCTCTTTTTCAATCTCCTGCAATTTCTGTTTCTTATCTTCATACTGTTGAGTAATCTCTTCAAGCCTCTGCTTGGCTTTGCTCGTTATTTTATCTTCTTCAATAGAAGACTTTTCTTTCTCCTTCTTAGCAGATTCAAGCTTCTCCCTCAATTCTCTTTTTTCCTTCTCTAATGATTCAATCTTTCTCTTAAGTTCATCTAATTTAGCTTTATAGTTGTCTCCTTCTTCTCTTTCTCTTCCTTCCAAATCAGAAATTTCACTCTCAAGCTGATTTTTCTTTTGATTGAGTTCTTTTATTTTATCAATGAGACTATCCCGTCTTTTCTTAAACGAAGATAGTTCTTCATCCAGTTCCTCTTTCAGCAACATCTTTCGAGATTCTAATTTTTCATTAAGTGCCTTTATCTCTTCTTTTTTCATTGCTATAGAGGTCTCTAGTTGTTTAAGGCTCAACTTCAAATCTTCATTTTGTGCATCCTGATAATCACTTATATATTGCTTGTATTCCGGGCTTTCCTCAAAACCTTTAACTTCTGATGCTCTTATCTCAGGTTGTCCTTTCTTTCGTATTATCTCCTCAGTATTATCCTCTTCTTCTTTTAACTCAGGGTGTTGGATATTCTCTTCCTCATATAGATGCTCAATCTCATCCTCAATCTTCCTGTTCTTTATCCCCTCATCTTCACTTTTCTTCTTTGTTATAATATCAGAAGTGGGAGAAAAGTCGTCGCCGGCTTCCTCAGCCTCCATAAGCTCAGCTAAGTATTCATTTTGAGGTGTGGTTTTCTCAGGATGACCAGGAGGTCTAAGGCCACTTTTTGGTTTTAAAGATACTATTTGTTCTTCAATTAGTTGATGCTTTGGCTTTTCCTCTTCTTTTGAAACCTGCTCTTCATTTGAATTATTGGTTGTTTCTTTTCTTTCTGGTTTTTCTATTTCAGATTTTTCAGTTCCTTTTTCTTTCTTTGGCTTCTTCGGCACTAACTCGTCAAGCTCAGAGGAAAGCTCCCCAATCTTCGCTCTATCATTATCCTCAAAGAAACCAACATCCTCATCTTCATTGCTCTCTTTTTCCCTTTTTTGAGCTTCTTTTTTCTGTGAATCTATTTCCTCGAGCTCCATTGTTTTATCCTTTTTCTCTTTTTTCGGTTTATTCTTCCTGTTTTCATTAGAGGTATTATTCTTTGCTCTTTTAGGAGAACTCGCTTCCTTTTGCACTCCTCCTTTTACTTCTTTTTTCTTTGCCTTTTGTTGTCCCTTCCCTTTTTTCTTGGATTTTTGTTTGCTTTCTTTAGCTTTTTTCTTTTTATAGGGTTTGCTTTCCTTTTCTTCGGCTTCTTTCTCAGCCTCCTCGGTCTTCTCTGTTTTCTCTTTATCCTCTTTTTTACCCTCTTCGTCATTTTCCCTTTTGCCAGAATATAAAGCAGTCTCAATTTTGCTAATAAACTCCTTCTTGTCTTTTGTGAATACAAGTGAGTTTAGGTCTTCATTTCCGCTTTTCTTAATAGCCCATTCAATAATCTCTCTCCTGTTGGGAATTACCTTTGAGTTGAACTCTTCCTGGCTCATATTCTTGAGTTTCTGAAGGAAACCAAACACATCCTTAACTTCATCCCCTCCAATTTCAATAGGGCCAACCTTATCTTTCACTTGCGCTGTTTTATCTTTTTGGGTTTCCTTAGATTCTTTTTCGCTTGCTAACCTCTTTAAGAAATCAACCTCTTTGTGTATTAATTCAGAAATTATCTTTAAATCATAATTCTTCTTTATGCTTCGCGCTAAGGTATTGTCTCCAACGGTTTTATCAATCCAATCGCAGAGCTCCTTTTTCTTGAGTTGTATCTCCTTATCCACCTTTTTCATAGGTTGATTGATAATAAGCCTGTTCAGCTCTTCAAGCGACCTTACCTTTCTTCCTAAGAATTTGAATTCTTTGCCTTCAGGAACCTCCATAAGCTCCTCTTTTGCTTCCTCTGCTGACTTCTTTTCTTTGGAAATCTCCTTTATTTCTTCCTTTTCTGCTTGGTTTTCTCTTTCTTTGACTTTTGTTATATTAACGCTTTTATTGCCGTTGTTTATCATATAGGCCTGAAGCTTAGAGATAATATCCTGCTTGGTTTTAAGTAATGCAAGCTCTATAGAAAGCCCCTCATCTTCTAAATCCTTATCAGCCCATTCTGCTATAAGATTGAATTTCTTGTTCACATACTTATTGAAATCCTTGTCAGGCAGCTCTTTTAAGAAATCAATCATTTCTTTCAGGTCTTTAATCATGCTTCCATCTGATTTTACAAGCTTCCCTCTTTCAAAAGACTCTATCTCTTTCTTCTTTTCTTCTTTAGGAGCAAACTTGAGCTCTTCATTAAGCTCCTCGAGAAGCTGTTCCTCTAGCTTATCTTTCTTACTTTTCTTCTTTTTATTAGAACCCTTTATCTTGTCCAAGTTTATCTTAGGAATTTCTTCCTCACTCTTTTTCTTTTTACCAAAAAAAGGAAATGCCATTAAAACCCCCCTTGAAGCAATCATTAAGCAATCTAAGCTCCAAATACCCCCTAAATATAACCAACATGATTTTGCTTGGTTTTCTCTTATATTGATTATCTGGTCTTAGACAATAATCCACTTCCTTATTCTGTTTTATTTTTTTGTAGTAACTGAATAGGGATAAAATGCCCCTTGTTAGAGGTTTGACTATATATTTTAAATCGCAAGAAATAAAATTGCCCGGTTCGGGATTTGAACCCGAGTCCCTGCCTCGAAAGGGCAGGATGATTGGCCGGGCTACACCAACCGGGCGTTGAAGCTAGGGTAGCTCTTCCATTTTTAAACTTTTTGTTAGAATTCTTCTGAGAATGGAATAGATGTAAAAAGATCTATCAGAATGAATATGAAAATTAGAATAAGAAAAAGTACTAAAAAATAAAAAATTAGTAATAAGTTTGAGTGTCTTCTTCCTCTTCACTGCCTCTTATCTTTCTGAAGGCAAGCACAAGGCCGATTATCACTAAGATAATCACAAGAACCACTATGACGACTTCAAGGATTGTCCTCAGGTCTGCTCCATCAGTAATTCCTTTCTTATCTTCTTCTGCCTTCTCAACATTTACAGTAAGAGGTACCTGTTTAGCGAGCTCCCCATTTTTCTTAACATTCAAGGAAAACATCTTTGAACCTTCAACATCGTCCTTAGGTGTCACGTATAGGGTAATAACCTCGCTTTCCTCACCTTCAACAATCAACATGTTACTTGGGTTGAACTCCATCTTAGCCCAGTCATTTCCCTGTATTTCAAATGAAACAGTTGTAGCAGTTGTTCCGCTATTTACAACTGTGATTGGGAAATAAACCTTCTCTCCTGCTTTAGTACTAACCTCTTGACTAGCAATAGAGATTATTGTCTTTTCAGGAGTCTTGTAAGGTTCTTTTGTGAGCTCACAGGCATCAGACTCTATAATTGTAATCTTTCTGCTTGCAGTAGTGCTCTGGTAAAGGTCATCAAAGTACACTGTTGCTTTAACATTGTACTCTCCTTCCTCAGTGCAAACAGGGATTTTCATAGCAACTTCTTCTGATGAAGCAGAGTCTAATCCTTCTAACTCATCAATGTAATCTACTGCTTGGATACCCAATTCAGGGATCTCTAAAACAACCTTCACATCATCTTCATCGTCTTCTCCTTCATTCCTGACTCTTACCATTCCGATAAGATAGTTGCCCGCTTGTACATTGTTCGAAGGACTTAACATGATGTCTGTTATGGAAACCTTGTTGCCAACGCAGTCAATGTTCAAGTTAAACTCATAAATCTTAGTATAAGCATCTTTATTAGACAACAAAATCCTCAGTTTGTAGTTTCCTGATTCCATATCTTCCGGAAGCGTTAAGTCCAAACTCTTCCAAATGGAATACACAACATCCTCTTCTCCATCTTCTTTCTCAATGTCAAACACATCAGAAGTCTGGATAAGCGGATTTGACTCAGAGTGCTCGTATCCAGTTATCATAGCGATAACCTGCACATCCTCAACTTCAGTTGTTTCTAGTGGAAGTGAGAGCTTAAACTCCAACTCCAAGGTGTCTCCCCTTGTTACTATCAATCTCTGTATTCCGGACTCTGAAAGTTCCTTTCCATCCAATTGTACCTCTTGCAAACTTACTGGTAAATAATCAGATATAGATAACCCCATGTTGACCAGCAAGCTTACCATCAATACTCCTATAACCAGAATCGATATTTCTTTTCCTACCATCTTTTTTCAACCCCCCTCCTTATCTAATAAAGAGGAATACTTGTTTGTTGTTGTAAGACAACTAATATTTAAACATTTCGTTGTTTTAGTATTAACGAGTGGTTACAACAGTTTGTTTCTGGTCGGTGTAAACTGTTCTCTTTTTAAAGATTTTCTTAGAATTTCTTGGTTTCAATTTTTGAAAATCTATCGCTTTTTTATACGACAAACAAAAAAACCATCAGTATCGTTCCTTTGTGGGCTAATTCTTAGACATTTGCTCACAGATGGATTGAATTGCTCATTCTCGAACTCAGTTATAGCCTTATCCCTTTTTAAAGGGAGCTCTATTTCCATTGGAATAGCGTTTTCGTGCTTGTTTAGGAAATTAGATATTACCCTCTCATTTTCAAACGGTTCAAGCGAGCAAGTAGAATATACTACCACTCCTTCTTTTCTTACCGCTTCAAAAGCACTCTCTAATAGTTTCTCCTGAAGCCTAGACAATTTCTCGACCATCTTCTCGTTCCACATTCTTAAGGTAAGAAAACTCTTTCTTATAGTGCCGGTGCCCGAGCAGGGCGCGTCAATAAGCACCTTGTCAAACTTTGTATTCCTTTTCCTGAAAGCAAGTCCATTCATATTTGTGATAACAGCATTAAGAACCCCGCATCTCTGAAGGTTCATATCAAGCATCTTAAGCCTTTTATAGTCTGATTCATTAGCGATTATTCCTCCTCTATTCTTCATCATAGCAGCCATTTGAGTTGTTTTTGAGCCCGGGGCTGCTGCCATGTCAAGCACGAACTCTCCCGGCTTAGGATTAAGAACAATTGCCGGAATCATGCTCGCAGGCTCCTGGACATAAATCTTTCCAAGTTGATGAAACAGGTGGTTGCCAATATCCCTTCTATCACCATCTATCCAAAAACCCTCTTGGCACCAAGGGATTCTTTTTAATTCCCATATCTTACCAAGCTTTTCCTTAGCTTCCTCAATACTGCTCCGCAAAGTATTAATCCTAATAGCCCGCTTAGGAAACTTAAAGGAATACTCTAGAAATAGCTCATACTCCTCTTTGAATATCTTTCGGTATCTTTCTTCAAACCCAGGCTTTATCTCAACCTTCTTTTTTTCCATCAAGAACAGCAAACCCTCTTGGTTTAAAAACTTTCTTCTACTGTTTATTCTGAAAATTCCTTATCCAATTCATACAATTTCTGTCTATGCTCATCCTCTTCCTTGCTAAACTCCAGAAAGAGCTGTTTTAGCTCATCGCTATCGGCCTCCCTTGCATACCCTTTATATTGTTTAAGCGCCTCTTTTTCCTTTTCAATATTTATTTCAATTATCGTTTTTATTAGTTCAACATTGTCTCCAATCCCCTCCAACATCTCAGGGTTCATCTCCATATTCCACAACTCATTTTTCTCAGGATTAAAAGAAGGCATCCTTTTCTTCATCTCTCCAATAAGCCGATTATTATGCTCCCCTTCTGCCTTATGAAGCTCTTTTAGCACCTTTCTTACACGCTTATTGTTCACATTTGCAAGGTGCTTAGCATACCTTCTCTCAGCCTCAATCTCCTGTCTCAGGGCTGCCTTAATCAGTCCAATGTCTTTTTTATCCCCTTTTTCTTCTATTTTTCTCCCCTCCTTACTATACCTCTTAAATGCCAATAAAAATGAAGATAATAAATTAAACTAATGAATAAAACATGTCCTTCATATATCTAGCATCTTCTTCAATGTTAGGACTCTCGCATATTACAACTCCTTTACAATCAAAATCCTTAAGAGACTGCAGAAGTGCTTTTATATTCAGCTCCGACTCTTTAAGATTAAGATGATTCTTTTCACCCTTTGGCCCATATGCTATTCCAGAGATATGACAATGCATGTTTGACAGAATCTCTTTTCCCAGGCCTTTTTCTAACTGCTTTAACAAGCCTGAAAAATCCTCCTTTGAGTTAAATTCTCCTTTTTCCCTCGCGAATTTATGGGAAAAATCAATACACGGCAGCACACCTTCAACCTCTTGACTTAAACGAATCAGCTCATCAACATCCCCAAATTGAGAAGGCTTACCAGTGAGCTCGGGTCTAATCCATACATCCTCAATCCCTTCATCCTTTAGTTCCTTGATTATTTTCCTTAATTCTTCCTTTACCTTCTCATATACCTTTTCCTTATCCATGTTTTGGAAGTAAGCAGCATGAAAGGTAATACTTTTCGCGCCACAGTAATGAGCAATCCTCGCAGTTCTAACAATCCTTTCCCTGCTTTTAGCAATAGTATCAGGCTTCTTAGAATTGAGATTAATATAATAAGGGCCGTGAGCCGTTAACTCCTTCCCCTCTCTTTGCCTAATTATATTTATCTCCTTTGCCAAATCTTCCTTCATCTTTACTCCACGAACAAACTCCATCTCCATCGCATCAAGCCCAAGCTCTTTCAGATACTTTATGCCCTCAATACTTCCTTTCTTTGGAGTAGAGATTGGAACGCCCGCTGTCCCAAAAAGCAACCTCTTATACCCTCTATTTCTCTGATTCATCTTAAGCCACCTTTGTTAATCATATAATCTTAATATCACATTCATCAAAAAATAACGATAATCAAAATAAACTTCTATGCTCCTTCAATCATATGCTTCTTCAATCTTCGGAAAATACTGGCAAATCATTGGCAATTCCATGAATTCCATATTTGCCTTGAGATTGTGCTAAAAATCCCCCCTCTTGTTGTACTTATTATTTTAATCCAAAAACAGCTCCATTAAACAGCTCCAACAAACAATCATGCCTTAACATGGTGGAAAGGCTTTATTAATTTTGTTGTTCTCTTTTTTATAACCTATTGATGTTCTCTCTCAATTTATTTTCATATGCACAGCTCATTCTCCCAAAGACAAGGCTTTTGATAACTTTTTTATACTACTTGCCCTTAACACACAACTTCAGGGGTTGCAGTAAAATATCTGCAACTAAAATGTTTGCAACTAAAGAGAAATTATGAAAGAGTTCATAAGATGTTCATAAGTAAAAGGGTTCGTAAGTGTTTTTCATAGGAATTAAATACTACTATTCAAAACCAGAAAAAAATAAAACCAGAATAAAGTCAGAAAAAACTAAAATAAATAATGCAGGTAAGATATATTAAAAAACCAAAATAAAGGTGTATCAAAAATGGCAAGCAATCCGGATGATACAGATAAAGAGTCTCCTTCCGCTAGAAGAGAGATAAGAGAGATAAATCTTAAAGTAGCTGAAGCCATGCTGGAGGATGTCAATAAAGGCATAGTTAGAATGGATTCCAGCGTAATGAAAGAGATAGATGTTCGACCCGGAGATGTTGTAAGCATCAAAGGCAAGAAAACTACTGTCGCTATCGCAGCTAGGTGTTATCCGGGAGACATAGGCCTAAACATTATTCGAATGGATGGTTCTATTAGAAGGAATAGCGGTGCAACCCTTGGAGAGTTTGTTAGTGTAAGAAAGGCTGATGTGAAAGAAGCCAAGAAAGTGGTTATAGCTCCTGTTGAAAAGAATGTATATATTAAGGCATCCGGAAATATATTCAAGAGGGGACTGCTTGGAAGAGCCCTTGTCAAAGGAGACATTGTATCTATGGGCGGCAGCAATGTAAGAACAAAGACACTCAGCCAAAACCCATTCTATGATGACATATTCAAAATACTTGATGATAATATAGATAACATCTTCGGCTTTGGCCTAGGTGGAATGAAATTCGTTGTTGTTTCTACCTCTCCTGTGAACAAGCCCGTGATAATCACAGAGGCCACAGAGGTCCAATACAGTCCAGAGCCGGTTGAAGTAAAGGAAACAACCGTGAGCAGTGTAACTTATGAAAGTATAGGAGGCCTTGACGAAGAAATTCGCAAAGTCAGGGAAATGGTAGAATTGCCCTTAAAACATCCAGAGATTTTTGATAGGTTAGGGATTGAGCCGCCAAAAGGCGTATTGCTTCACGGACCTCCAGGCAGCGGAAAAACCCTGTTGGCGAAGGCAGTAGCTAATGAAACCAACTCTCATTTCATTCTAATAAATGGCCCAGAGATTATGAGCAAGTATTACGGCCAGAGCGAGCAAAATCTAAGGAAGAAGTTTGACGAAGCAGAGAAAAACGCACCCTCAATAATATTCATAGATGAGATAGATGCTATCGTACCTAAAAGAGAAGAAACAAAAGGAGAGGTAGAAAGGAGAGTAGTTGCCCAGCTTCTTGCTTTAATGGACGGCTTGAAGACCAGAGGTAAGGTAGTCGTGATAGCAGCAACAAACATACCAAATTCAATTGACCCCGCTTTAAGAAGACCAGGCAGATTTGACAGAGAAATTGCAATAGGAGTGCCAGGCAAAAAAGCAAGGGAACAGATTCTCAAAATTCACACACTGAATATGCCGCTCCAAGATGTGGATATAAAAGAGCTTACAGAAGTAACGCATGGCTTTGTAGGAGCAGACCTTGCAGCCCTAGCAAAAGAAGCAGCAATGAATGCGCTCAAAAGGGTTCTTCCTGACCTAGACCTAGAAAAAGAAGAAACCCTACCATCTACAAAACTCCAGAAGCTCAAGATAACGATGGATGATTTTAAGGAGGCCTTGAAAGTAGTAAGACCAAGCGCCTTAAGAGAATTCCTAATAGAGGTTCCGTCCGTAGACTGGGAGGATGTAGGAGGCTTAACAGATGTTAAGGAAGAGCTAAAGGAAGCAGTAGAATGGCCTCTCAAGCACCCTGAATACTTTACAAAATTTGGCATACGACCTCCAAGAGGACTTCTATTATTTGGACCTCCTGGAACCGGCAAGACACTGCTTGCCAAAGCAGTCGCCAATCAATCAGAAGCCAATTTCATATCAGTCAAAGGCCCAGAATTATTATCCAAATGGGTCGGAGAGAGTGAAAAAGCAATACGGCAGGTTTTTAGTAAAGCACGGACCTCAGCCCCTTCAATAATATTCTTTGATGAGATTGACAGTCTAGCTCCAAAAAGAGGCAGGGATCAGTCAGGGGTAACAGAAAGGGTTGTAAACCAGCTTCTTACGGAATTAGATGGCTTGGAATCTCTCAACGATGTTGTGATAATAGGAGCCACAAACCGGCCAGACATGGTAGATCCAGCTCTTTTGAGGCCAGGAAGGTTTGATAGGATATTATTTACTCCTGCACCTGATGAGAAGTCTCGGCTCGAAATCTTTAAGATTCACACCAAAGATATGCCTTTAGCCAAGGATGTAGATTTAAAAAAGCTCGCCGAGAAATCGCAAGGTTACGTAGGCGCGGACATCGAGGCCGTATGCCGCGAGGCCGCAATGTATACCCTGCGGAAATCTCCCGACGCAAAGGAAGTCTCGATGTCCGCGTTCGAGGAAGTGATGAAGAAAGTCAAGCCTTCGGTTACTGAAGAGGTTAGTAAGGCTTATCAGAAAATGGAAGATTACTTCCGTTCTGCTAAAGCACAAGAAATTATTGAGAAACCGGATTACTACGGCTAATCAACATAGAGTTAGGGCTAATGAACATAAAGCCAATCAAAGGCTAATTAACATAAATCTAATTAACATAACTCAACATACCTTAAATAGCCTTGAATAATTATCCTGGTAAACGATCTCAAGCCCTTCCTCTTTGCAGTCAAAGGAAGAGGCCTCTCTGGCATTGAGTTGGTATAATAATGAATCCTTGATTTTGCTTTGTATTTCCTTTTCGCTGGTTTTCATCCTTTTTGTTATGTATTCATGTATGTTCATAAAATCATATAGGTCTTCTTTGAAAATAGCAATCCTTGTGCAATTATTAGTTTGAGCGAATTCCCTTAATTCCTTTATGCTGCCGTTATAGAGTATCTGGGCAAATCGTTTGAACTTTTTTCTTTCGGAGAATTTTCCCAGCTTGGAGGTTTCCCATTTCTTTTCGTCAGCGAAGAAGATGTAAGCTGGTTCAGGTGCTTTGAATAAAGGGGTTATATTTGTGATTCCTTTTATAGCATGGCCGTGCTTCCACCAGGATAGTATGCAGGTAGAGTTGTTTTCTGGGTTGGCCGTTGGATTGGCCATTGGATTGCCCATTGGATTGGCTAGTAGGTATTTTAGAAAGTCGGTATGATTTTTATTCATTGGAAAAGTTATTTCAATAGGATATTTTATGCCAAAGAGCCCTTGTTCAGTTATATTGTACCTGACATAATATTCTCCATGTTTGTCTTTGAATATAATGCCGTTCCCAAGCTCCTCCTCTTCAACGGGTTTGGTTCTGGTTGCAATCTCCATAAGATTTAGAATTAGTGAAGCAATAATCAACACGATTAAAAGCATCCTGAAATCCTGAAAAGGCCCTTCTCGGAAAGGGTCGTTGTTTGCTCCGTTCATATTCTTATACCAACTCTTTAAGAATCAGAATCTTAGTTTAGTATAAATATTTAATTGAATAAATACTTAACAATTAAAGTCATTCGTTGAAGTCATTCATTGAAGCTATTTAGGTTTGAATCGCTTTAAATGTCCAGAAACAGTAATACTTTTAAATTCCGCTTTTCTATAAAACATAAAATGGAAATAACAATCAATACAAAAGAGGAGAGCGCTGAATCTCTAAGGCAATTAGCCCAGTATTTAAACATGATAGCAGATGCTCGCGAGGGCAAAAGAAGAAATCCAGACATCTTTGGTTCTCAACAGAGCCCTTCTTTAGACAACTCTTCTGGTTCTTCCCCTTCTACTGGCATGTTTTCTATGTTTGATTCCAATCAAAGTCAGCCTCAAAGTAATCTTTCAGGGCAATCTTCAAGGCAGCATTTAGGACAGCAGCCAAATTCTCCATCTGCCAAAGAGGATTCAAAAGATGAAGATGAAGAGATTACATTTGATATAAACGATTTCATTTACTAATCGGGTTGTATTAGGAGAATTGGGTTATTACCAAGTAAAAGACTCTTTTGGCTTACTCTTATGGTTTACAATTTAGAAACTTTTAAATATACTCAATCTTGAACCTGAGTAAAATATTTGTATCTACTGGCAAGGGATAATACTTCGCTTATGTTTAGGTTGTTTTTTTGATTGTTTTATAGGATTAAGAAATGTAGGATTAAGAAATGTAGGATTAAGAAATGGGTTTAGGGTGATGATAAATTGGTCGATAAAGAAAGCTTTAAGAAAGAGAATGAAGATTCTAAAAAGTTTGTTGAAGAAAATGCTGCTTCTCAAGGGTCTATAGAAAAGGATGAAAGGAAGAAAGCTGCTAAAAAAGAAATTAAATCTGAGGAAAAGGAAGCTAAAAAAGAGGCTGAGCAGGATGTTGATAAGCAGGATGTTGATAAGCAGGATGTTGATAAGCAGAATGTTGATAAGCAGGATGTGAAAAAGCCCTCCCAGCCCTCTGAACCTTCTAAGCTCTCTAAGCTCTCTAAGCTCTCTAAGTCCTCCAAGAAAAAGACGAAAGAGGAAAAGACTGCTTCCAAGACTGCTTCTGCAGCAGGCGTTCAAGCAGGGGCCCAAGGGGTACAATCTAAAGCTAAAGCCCAGGAAGAAAAGAAGGAAGAAAAGAAGGAAGAAAAGAAATACGAGCACGAGGAGATTAAGCATACAAAGAAGAACAGGACTCAAACGAAGAAGAGAACACCTTATGGGACTGTTTTTTTAGTAATTCTGCTTATAGCAATAGCTGCGGTTCTTATATTTAGGAATCTGCCTGCTAATCAAGGGGTGCTTGCAGAGGCTAATGGAGAGAAGATTACCTTTAATGATGTAAGGAATATAATTCTGAGGGTTTCTCCTGAACAACTCAATGAGTCCTTGTTTCGGAATATTGTTGAGTATAAGGTTAATGAAACCTTGCTCAACCAGTTGGCTGAGAAAGAAGGTATAACAGTTAATGAAACATTGGTAAATCAGACCTATCTAAATCAGTATGTTGCAATGTTTGAATCTGAGGCGCAGCTTGATGCTGTGCTGGCTTCTGCTGGCTTCACAAAAGAAGAGATAAAAGAATCTATCCGAAGTCAATTGAGGCAATCAATGCTGATGAACAAGCTTTTTGGTAATATCTCTGTATCGGATGAGGAGGTTGAGGCCTTTTATCAGCAGAATAAGGAGCAGATTCAGTATTTCTATGCTTTTTTCATGAATAAAACCATAGAGAACCTTTCAGAGATTGAAGATGACTTAAAGAAGATGATTATAGAGAATAAAAGAAGCGAAGCATTCCAACAATACCTTATAGATCAGTATAATCAGTCGAATATAAAATTCTACGAGGAGAATATTCAGAAGTATTATGATATTGCTAAAGAGGTTATTCAAACTCAGTTGGATGTTGAGAATGCTACTATTGATACTACTGCCGATGATATTGCTGATGAGATGATAAATGAAACCTCCAATCAAGAGCAAGATGTTTCCGAAGATGAGGAAAGCGGGGGAACAGAAGATGAAACAGGAGAGGAAACAGAAGAAACACAAGGGCAAGATGTTTCTGCTGAAGAATCTCTTGAAGAAACCCCTGAAGAGAAAAGCGAGGAAAACGCAACTGGGGAGAGCACTGCTCAAGCAAATGTAACTGCTCCTGGAGTAAGCGAGGCAAACCAGACAACAAATCAGACAATAAGCCAGACAAATGAGACTGTTGAGGAGAATGCCTCTGAGGCAGAGTCAGCAGATTCAGAAACTGCATCTTTTAGTGAGGAAGACTTGAGTTGTTTTATTGAGCAGGGTTACAATGAAAAAGATGTAGTAATCTTTGTTTCCAAGGATAGTGAGAATTATGATGAAACCCAGGCAATCCAAGATGAGCTTTCTGATTTCAGCTTCAAAGAGCTTCAGGTTGATTCAAATGCCTTCTTTGATTTAACCAGTTGTCTTGAACAGACTATTAATTATCTGCCTACCTTTGTTTGTATAGCGGATGGAACAATCTATGATGGAGAAGTATCGGCTGAAAACATCGATAAGGCAATGAGCGGATGCCGATAATAATAAATAATATTGCTAAATACCACGATGCCAATTAACAGAATATTGCATTGCAATGTTGCCTGCAATTTGCTTGCGATGTTGCTATAACCCACTTAATGCAAAACGAAAAACAATAATGCCAAAGGCTAAGTTAAAATGCTAAATGCTAGGTGATAATAATGGATAAGGAGAATAAAGAATCTTCTGATTTCAATGAAGATGAAAACCATGAAGAAAAGAAAGCGCACAAGCAAAAGAAAGGCAGCACATACGAGCATGTTGCCCAGAAACATATAAGGAGAAGAAAAAAGACAACGATTAACGGATGGGCTGTAGCAGCCTTAGTGTTTATGGCGCTGTTTGTGATTCAGCTTGTTTGGGCTCCTTTTCCCACAATTAATTTGGCTGGAACAGAGGGTATAGGGGTTGATACTCCTGAAAATAATTCAGATGAGTCTCCAACTAAAAGTGGAGATGCATTATCAATGAATCTCTATGTTATGAGTAAGTGCCCATATGGTACTATGGCCGAGAATGAGCTGGCTAAAGCCCTGGAAGATATGGGCCAGTATGTCGATTATAATCTTGAATTCATTGGTTCAATAACACAGGATGGAAGTTTGTCAAGTATGCATGGAGATAGTGAGGTAAAGGGGGATATCATTCAGATATGTGCCAAGAAATATTACCCTGAAACATATCTTGACTTTATTACCTGTATGAACCAAAACTACCAAAACATACCTGATAATTGGGAAACTTGCGCAGAAGAGCAGGAGTATGATGTCGAGAAACTCAAAGAATGCTATGAAGGAGATGAAGGCACCGAATTACTCAAAGAAAGTTTCCAAAAGGCCATGGAGGCCGGCGCAACCGGCAGCCCCACATATATTGTCGATGGTTCAACCTCTGTAGGCGCCAAAGAGAAGAATGATGTTCTTAGGCTAGTATGTAACAGCCTTGCAGAGGATGCCAAGCCTGCAGAGTGTGAAAGCATTCCTGAATGCACACGCGATGCTGATTGTACTGCTAAACCAGACATGGTTGGTATCTGCGAGAATCCAGGAACAGAAGGAGCCAAGTGTGTCTATGAAGAGGCATCTACCGTGAATATGATTGTATTGGGTGATGAACGCTGCGGTCCTGAATGCGATACACAATCTCTCGTAAACCAGTTGGATGAGCTCATCATTGATGCAAATATTACAGAATACGATTATAGTTCTGAAAAGGGCAAAAAATTGTATGAAGAGGCAGGATTGCAATACCTGCCGGCAGTGTTGTTTGATGATACTATAAACTCTTCAAAGGCGTATCAGAACCTAGGACGATATCTTGTGCCAGCAGGCGACTACTACTCTTTAAGAATTGGGGCTGACTTTGACCCTACTAAAGAGATTTGCGATAATGAAAAGGATGACACTGGAAATGGTTTGATAGATTGTGCAGACTCTGATTGCAAAGACAGTTACTTATGTATGGAAAAAAGAGAAACTCCAAAAGTGGAATTGTTCGTTATGAGCTATTGTCCTTATGGAACTATGGCTGAAAAAGGAATGGTTCCAGTAGCAGAGCTCCTTGGAGACAAGATTGACTTTAAGGTTAAATTTGTCAACTATGCTATGCACGGGAAGAAAGAGCTTGATGAGAATATGATACAATATTGTATCCAAGAGGAACAGCCTGACAAGTTCCTTAGCTACCTCCGTTGTTTCTTAGGGACAGAGTCTGGTTCTGCGGAGGAAAGCAAAGAATGCCGAGAGGAAGCAGGTATTAATGAAGATGTGCTTTCTCAATGTTTAAGTGAAACTGAAGAGGAATATGGAATCATGGAAGCCTATGAGGACAAGTCAACCTGGAGAAATGGTGCATATCCAAACTTCCCCATCCACGATGAGGAATGTAAAGAATACGGAATTACAGGCAGCCCAGGTTTGGCAATTAATGATGTGAGGATTCCTTCTTTCGGCAGGTCTGAGCAAGCATTCTTGGATTTAGTTTGCCTTGCTTTCGAGGAACCACCCGCAGAATGTGATAAAGAGCTGGATAGCACTACACCTGCACCTGGCTTTGGCTGGGAAGGTTCTGCTAGTGGTAGTGCTGCCTCAGCAAGCTGTTAATTTTTTGTTTTTTATTGTTTTATACTTCTTTTTCTTTTTGAATAATCTTTTAGGGATTCTTTAACAATAAATTTATAAACCATACGCCTGCTAAGTCATATGTTAAGAAGAGGTGAGAATATGCATCCCTGGCACGATGTTCCAATAGGTCGGAAGTTTCCTCAAGTGGTTAATGCAGTAGTGGAGATTCCAAAGGGCTCCAGAAACAAGTATGAGTTAGATAAAAAAACAGGTATGATTCGTTTGGACAGGACAATATACAGCTCCGTGCTCTACCCTGGAGATTATGGATTTGTGCCTCAAACGATGTGGGAGGATAAGGATCCCATTGATATTCTTATTCTCAATCGATTTCCTTCCTATCCTCTGGTTATCATGGAAGTGAGACCCATCGGGCTCATGAAGATGGAGGATGAAAGGGAAAGCGATGATAAGATAATCGCTGTTCCTATTGCAGATCCTTTTTATAAAACAATAAAAGAGATATCAGAGCTGCCTCCTCATACCAAAAGGGAAATAAAGCATTTCTTTGAGATATATAAGGAGTTGCAGCACAAAAAGGTGAAGGTAAACAGGTTTATGGGCTGTGATTATGCTTTGAAGGCATTGAAAAAAGCCCAAACGCTATACCAGAAGGAATTTAAGAATAAGAAAAGAAAAAGTAAATAATTTATAACTCGTCATAGAGTTTTACAGTGCCTTTATTGACCTTGGCATTCTTGTCCTTCTCTAATGCAACAATGAGGTTAACTCCTACCTTATCCATTGTAGCCGCAAGGTCTTTGTCTACTGCTCCATCAAGCACTACAGCATATATCTCATCCTTTATACCTTGGAGTGTGCTGTCCAATTCTGAGATTGGAAGCTTCCCCAGAATAGATAGGTTCTTATCAAGGATATAAGCTGCCTTGCTGCCAATCAAATCCTCCATCTTCTCTTTTAAGGTATCCTTCTCTTCCTTTGAAAGATTGGGCGGATTAATTCTTGGCTGGTCTTTTCTTGCATTTATTATTGGCTTGTTTGAGCTTCTCTGCTTATCCCTTTTCTGTTTTTGGTTTTTATTCTGTTTGGAAGAATTTTGAGAGCTGTTCTTATCCTCTCTCTTATCCTCCCCGTCTCCCTTATCCATGTCTATATTGTGCTCAAGCGAGAACTGCTCAGCAGTAATCTTTCCTCTCAGGCACTTATGGATTTCTTTCTTGCTAAGTTCTTCCACTTCTTTGCCGTCAGGCGCTACCGCCACAAAATCAATCTCTGCTAAGGTTAAGAGCTGTTTGATGTTAAGCTGACCTCCTCTATCTCCATCAACGAAAACTGTTATAGTTTTCTTCTTTGAAAGGTCTATAATGGACTTAGGGACAGATGTGCCGTTCATTGCAATAACATTCTTAAAACCATATTTTAGCATGGTTATCACATCTGCTCTTCCTTCTACAACGATTATATCATCACTGTCCTCTATGCTAGGTCCTGCAGCCAGATTCTCTTTACCATAACTCTGAATCTCCATAACCCTTACTGCACGTGCAACCTGTTCAGCAATCTCTTGACTGTCTGGCATCCCTTTATCCATTAGGTTGGATAGCAAATTCTTGGCCCTGTCAACAATATATTTCCTCTTGGAAACCCTAACATCTTCAATCTTCTCAATCTTGATTTTGGCGTCACAAGGTCCTATTCTGTCTATAACCTCCAAAGCAGCTCCGATTATGGCTGTTTCTGCCTTGTCAAGAGAAGAAGGGATTGTCAGATTACCTTCGGTCTTTCCTCCCTTTGTTTCAAGGTTGACCTCTATCCTGCCGATTCGTCCCCCTCTTTGAAGTTCTCTAAGCTCCAAATCAGAGCCTAGCAAGCCTTCAGTCTGACCAAAAATAGCTCCAATCACATCAGGTCTGTCTACAACACCATCAATATTGATGGATGCATTAATAATATACTTAGCTGAAACAATACTTATCTTTCCCATTTCTAAAACCTCCAAAATTTAATGCTTTTTTCTTTCTCTTAGAAGTCGATTCGAAGGTTTTCGCTTCGCTTTAAAAACCTATTTAGTATAGAACTAATCCTGCTTTCCGTCCAAGATTTTCTCCTGTTGAAAAAAATGCTGGTAAACGAGTAAATATGAATGGATGAACAAGCTCCATACTAAGTAACCCCCAAATCAACTTCGCGATATCAAGTTTGACTTTTCTTCTCTCTTGCTTAATTCTTTTCTTATAATATTTAATTTTTTGTATGTTAAAAAACAAACTTTGAACATAAGTGTCATGTAAGTGTTGGGCTCTTCTTGTTAAAAAATAAATAAAAATGTTGCCCACAACACTAACTCCCAGGTTCATTGCTTGAGTTTTCTCGTGAACTCCCCTGAGTACTCTCATGGTGGGCTGCCTGCACAATCCTTTGGCTTAATCATTGGTTTCCCTTAAAGCCTTTTTGATTATGCAGGGTAGTGGAAACAAAAGCTTGTTTATAAGTGTTGTTCTTTTTTGGGTTGCTATTGCTTTTTCTCTATGCTTGAAACCCCTGTAAAAGAATAGTTTTAATAATCCTTGTGCATTATACTTTGCTATGAAAAGCTCTAGGGAGAAATTTAAGACCTTGCATGGGGTTTTTGACGCATATACCATCAAGACAATCCAATCCCTCTCTTCCAAGCATATGTT
>CAZOKS010000004.1:0-32241 GCA_964580745.1 uncultured Methanosarcinales archaeon
AACAGCACAACAGGCATCTCGAGCTCGTAATCCTTGATTAAGGAGGGATGAAGCTCACCTATCAAACCAATCTCTTTCCTGCCTGAAAACACTTTTCCAGCTCTGCCTGGAATGAAGTAATCGATTTCAGCATCCTCCAACCTAAACTTGACATCCAGCTGCTCTTCAATCAACTGCAATACCTGCTTTATCCGGGTGAAATCAGCATCTTTGGATGAAATGCCAACGCACAACCTTGCCTCTTCAGAAGGAAATACCTTGCCAATCTCAAAAACCTTTTGAGGGAATTCCCTGGATTTGTTGTTCCTAAAAACATTCATAAGACAAGGTATTAAAGAGGGCCTCAACACATTGTAATCCTGGTTGGAAGGATTCAAAATCTCCAACGCCTCAAACCCAAATCTCTTTGCATCCTCCTTAGAGACAAGACTAAAATTCTTCAATTCTATAAAACCAGCCCCGATAAGAATCTCTCTTATCTTATTCTGAAATGCAATCTCCTTGTCCTCCTCTCCTTTTGTGTATATAGAGGGCATATTAGCGGGAATGTTGTCATAGCCATACCCAATAGCAACATCCTCTACAAGATCAACAGGATGCAGGATGTCAGCCCGATAAGGAGGCACATAGGCCTTGCCCTTCTCATACCTTATGCCCATCTTGGCCAAAGACTCTTTTATTCTCTTTGCATCCAAATCAATCCCTATAATCCTTGAAACGTATTTTGCATCAAGCTCCATCTCCTCTTCCTTGAAATCAGGCGTAATCGCTTGAAAATCAGGATACTCAAGCGTCATAGGATATACCTCAGCACCCATATCAAGGAGACAGCATGCAATTATATTAAGCCCCTTCTTGAGATAATCAAAGTCAAAGCCCGAACACTCAATAAAGACCTCTTTGGTATTCTCATCAATCTTGCCTGTATCATGGGAATTTACTATAGGAGGCACAGACAACACATTGCCGTCAGCATCCACAAAATAAGGGAACTTTTTCTTCCCCTTCAAAAGATGCCCGTACTCTCTGCCCGTAGGATGCTTCTCCAAAAGCTCTTTCGCATTCATCTCCTCAGAAGACTCCAAAGGCCTAAATCTTATTTTTTGAGGGTTATCAGCTTTAAAATGGATAGGCAGTTTGATATGCTCCAAAGGATAGATGCCAATAGCCATCTTCTTCCTCTTCCTTCCAAACGTAATATGAAGCTTCTCCTGAATCCTTATAAGCTCCCTGATCTTGGCATCATCCAGCCTCAACCCCTTAGCAATACAGCAGGCAGTATACGGCCTTACATTCTCAACACTCTTATCTACTATAACCTTATATCCTGCATCATCAGCAACCCTATACCCTTTAACCTTATCCTTACCTATCAAATACCTAATGCCTCGGGCAATCCCGTAGGCAGAAAGGAAATCAGGCCTATTCGGGAAAACCTCAATAACAAACTCCTTATTGCTGGAAGATTCAAGCTCCACTCCCAAAGAGCCCAGCAGCTCAGCAAGCTTATCCTCTTTAATTCGCTCTCCAATCAGCATATATAACTGTTCCTTCTCAATCTCAACGCTAGGCATCTTAAACCCTCATGAACTTCTTTATTCTTCTCAAAACCTTAATATCATTCCTATACAAATCTCTTAAATCTTTAAAGCCATAATATGGCATCATAATCCTGCCAAGCCCAAGCCCCCAAGCCAACACTGGGATTTCCCTGCTAAGCAGAGGCACAGTAACCTCAGGCCTGAATATACCAGCACCACCAAGCTCAATCCAGCTCTTCTTCTCCTTAGAATACACCAAAACCTCAGCAGATGGTTCTGTATATGGGAAGTAAGCCGGCTTTATCCTTATCTTATCATATCCCATCTTCTCATAGAACTGGCTCAAAAAGCCCTTCAGATATGAGAAATTGACCTCATCTGCAACCACAATCCCCTCAACCTGATAGAACTCAAACAGATGGCTCCAATCTAGGGTTTCATTTCGGAAGACCTTGCTTACCGTAAAATACTTGCCAGGGATATCCTCCTCAGAAAGCTGGCTCAGTGTAATCGCAGAAAGCACAGTAGAATGCGTCCTCAACAACAGCATCTCAGATTTATTCTTGTCCAGTGGGCTGCCCCAGCCCTTGCTTTCTGTCTTACCTCCATTCTCATGCACTCTGCTAATTTCCTTAAACAGTTTTGAAGGCACCTCTCTCTTGCCTTTGACATAGAAGGTATCCTGCATCTCCCTTGCAGGATGGTCTTGTGGAACAAATAATGCATCCATATCCCAGAAAGCGTTCTGCACAATCCTGCCAGACATCTCTTTAAAGCCCAATTCTATCCATATCTTCCTAACATAATTGATGGTCTCGTTAATAAAATGCTTCCTTCCGGCATTGATTTTAGGCACCACTGCCTTAATATCATAGTGCCTAAACTTCTTCCCCCGCCAACTCTCTTTCTTTATAATTTCAGGAGTAAGCCTCTCCAAAGTCTTTATCTTGGACAGTTTGCCCTTTACCTTCTTGCCAAACGGGGTAAGCCAAACCTCCCTGTCTTTTTCCTTAACAAGCTCAACAAAGTCCTTTCTTCTTATAAGATCTTTGAGCATATTCTTATCAATATCCTTCCCCTCTTTGATATCAGAGATTATCTTCTGCTCTTCAAAGCCCTTCTTAAGGAGATCCTCTCCTTTATTAGTAATAGAGACGCCCTCAGAATCCATCTTTATAGCGTTCTTCCTTCTTAATGCTCCAATAGCAAAGTTCAGTTCTCCCCTTTCAATATCAAACTGTTCAGGGTTAGCCTGAATAGACCTTATAGTTATTTTCTTGCCCTTCAATCTTTCCAATAATCTCTTTTCAGGCAAGCCCTCTTTCAGCGCTTTCTCACCATTTTCGCCCAAAACATACCTCTCCTTCTCAACCTTATTGGTTTCAACAAGCCCCTTATTGCCAAGCCATTGTATAGCCCGCATAACCTCTACCTGTTTCAACCCTGTAGAAGAGACAAGAGAGCTAAGAAGACTCTTTCCCTTGATTTTGTTCAAAACCTCTCTCTCATTAGAGGTAAGCTTCAGCATGATGTCCTCTTCTTTTCCGCTCATATTAACCACATAATTAAAGGTTTTTTATATAAAACTTGCTAATTCTCCTTAATCTCAACAATATCCCCGTCCCTTAAGATATGATCGAGGCTGTGCCTCTGACCAGGGAACTTAGCGCTAGGCCCCCACACCCTTGCAAACCTGAAATTCTTTACCATCTCCCGATGCACTTTCTCGCAAAGTTGTTTTATAGTGCTGCCCCTCTTAAGAATCATCGGCTCCTCCAAATCCGCATCCTTTCCCGGCTCCTTCATAAAAACCCTTATGAAATCCAACTTCTCAAAGATAAGACACTTCAACTCCTCGATATTAATCATCTCTTTTGCCGATACACACAAATCCGGCTTGATTATCTTCTTGACCTCTTCAAGCCTTTTTTTCCCAACCAGATCAATCTTATTCAATAAAGTAATGGAAGGCAGGTATTTTCTGTTCCCTTCAATAATATCTATGAGCTGGTCAACATCAATATCCTCCCTGAAAACAACCTCGCAATTAGTATACTTAAACTCCCTCAGTATTTTTTTTATAGTGTTGGGATGCATCTTGGTAAGCTTCACAGTAGACCTGAGAATAATCCCACCCTTTGGCTTCCTGGTTATTTTAACAAAAGGCTTATGCTCGTCAATCCTTATTCCAGCTTCTCTTAATTCCTGCTTGATTGCATTATGCTCCTCAGGCTTATTCACATCCACCAAAATGATACAAAGGTCCGCACTCCTGACGCAAGATAATACCTCCTTGCCCCTTCCCCTTCCAGATGCAGCTCCCTCCACAATACCAGGCACATCCAGGATCTGAATCTTGGCATATTCATATTCAAGCATGCCAGGAATAACATCTAAAGTGGTAAAGGCATATCCTCCTGTCTCAGATTCAGCCCCTGTAATGGCATTAAGCAAAGTAGATTTTCCAGAAGAAGGAAATCCAATCAGAATCACAGTGCCATCGCCGCTTCTCCTGACAGCATACCCCTCATGGCTTCCACCACTCTGACTTCTGGCAATCGCCTTCTCCTTCAACTGGGCTATCTTAGCCTTTACCAACCCAATATGCCCTTCAGTTCTCTTGTTATATTTTGTTTTGGAGAGCTCCTCTTTCAGCTTGTCAATCTCCTTCCAATAGTCAACCATTAGAACAAGAGAGAGAAATTCCTTTTATAAATATTATCTCCCTTCTTTCTAACATACAGAAAAATTTAAATACACCTTTTTGTTCCCCCCTGTTGATTTAAAGTCAACGGGGTTTATTTTAAGTAAACAAAATAAATAGTCTTGAAGTCGGGGTGATAAAAGATGGATATAACAGTATTAGGACCAAGAGTTTTATTAAAACCAGTTGAGAAAGAGCAAAAAACAAAGGGAGGACTCTATATACCAGATTCCGCGAAAAATGAGAATAAAGAGGGGGAGGTTGTAGAGGTAGGCTCTTACGAGAGCAAAGACAAAGAGATGCCTGTTAAGAAAGGAGACAAAGTGATATATTCGGGCTTCTCAGACAACGAGATAACAATTGATGGTGAAAAATACATTATAGTAAACATTAAAGATGTATTGGCTATTATCAAATAAAGGGGGTGAATATTATGACAGCAAAGAAAATAAATTATTATGAGAATGCAAGAAAAAGTGTATTTAAAGGCGTTGAAAAGATATCTAGCGCGGTTAAGATAACATTGGGACCAAGAGGAAAGCATGTCATTCTCGACAAAGGTTATGGCAGCCCAACCATAACAAACGATGGCGTTACAATAGCTAAAGAGATAGAATTAAAAGATAAGTTTGAGAACATGGGTGCTGAGCTAATCAAGGAAGTAGCCTCAAAGACTCAAGATGTTTCAGGAGACGGAACCACAACTGCAACAGTATTAGCAGAAGCCATCCTCAAGGAAGGATTGAAGAACGTGGCAGCAGGTGGCAATCCTGTTGAGATTAGGAAAGGCATTGAAAAAGCCACAAAGAAAGTAGTAGAATTCTTAAGGGAACATAGCATTCCTGTGAAAGACAAGGAAAAGATTGCACAGGTAGGCACAATATCAGCCAACAACGATGAAGAGGTAGGAAATTTGATAGCTCAAGCAATGGAGAAAGTAGGCAATAAAGGAGTGATAACTGTTGAAGAGGCCAAATCAATGGAAACCTCTTTGGAAGTAGTGGAAGGAATGCAGTTCGACAGAGGTTATCTCTCGCCGTATATGGTAACAGACTCAGAAAAGATGGAAGCTGTTTTGGAAGATGCCTACGTGCTTCTCTTTGACAAAAAGATCAGCTCAATGAAATCACTTGTAGGTCTGCTTGAAAAAGTGGCACAGCGGAACAAACATCTGCTGATTATTGCTGATGATGTGGAAGGAGAAGCCCTAGCTACATTAATCCTCAACATGATAAGAGGAGTATTAAAGGTTGTAGCAGTCAAGGCACCAAGCTTCGGCGATGAAAGAAAGCAGATGCTTGAAGACATTGCTGTCCTTACAGGAGGCACAGTCATCTCAGAAGAAAAGGGAATGAAGCTTGAGAATGCCACCTTGGAAATGCTTGGCAGAACCTCTAAGGTAAAGGTGGATAAAGACAAGACCATCTTAGTCGGAGGAGCCGGAGACAAGAAAGTAATCCAGAAGAGGATAGCTCAGATTGAACAGCAAATAGAAAACGCTGATTCCGATTTCGAGAAGGAAGACCTTGAGAAGAGGCTTGCTAAACTCTCGGGCGGAGTTGCAGTAATAAAAGTAGGAGCAGCCACAGAAACAGAGATGAAAGAGAAGAAGGCAAGAGTAGATGATGCCTTGCATGCAACCAGAGCAGCAGTTGAAGAAGGCGTTGTATGCGGAGGAGGTGTTGCTCTTCTGAGAGCTGGCATGAAGCTTAAAGAAGAGGGCTTTGTAGGAGACGAAGTCATTGGATTGAGAATAGTGAAGAAAGCATTGGAAGCTCCTTTAAGGCTTATAGTTGAGAATGCCGGCCATGAAGGCTCTGTTATTGTTAATGAGATTAAGAACAATGACTCAGACACCTACGGCTTTAACGCCAAGAAAGGCAAGTTTGAAGACCTGGTAAAGGCAGGAGTTATCGATCCAACTAAAGTGACAAGGAATGCGCTTCAGAATGCTGCAAGCATCGCAGGCCTTGTCCTCACAACAGACGCAGTTGTTGTGGAGATGGATGATGAAGATAACAAAGGCGGACAGCCTGCACCAGGCGGCATGCCCGGCATGATGTAAATTTTTTTCTTTTTTTCCTCTTATTCTTTTAAACTTCTACGATTTTTGAAGTCATAATAACCTTTATATATCTTCTAACTCTATTCATAGTAAAATGAAATCCACAAAAATGATAAATTATGTTTTTATAGCTGCTTTGATAACATCCCTTTTCCTAATAGGGTGCTCTTCAAAGGAAACAGGAGGAGGTTATCCTTCGATTCCCCCTTCTGTGATATATAAACTAGATAAGGCACCTGTAGATGAAGAATCTGCACTTAATGCTGTAAGGAATAATATAAGATCTCTACTAGGTTATATATACTTAGGAGAGAATTCTAATCTTAATCAAGAGGACATTGATTATTGGAGGTCATATCATGTTGTAGCATATACTGATCCAGCCCATGATCCTTATGTATTTGGGCAATATCTACAAGATGCAACTCTTCTAATGACTGAAGAAAAATTTATTGCTCCTCAAGTAGAGAAAGTTTCAATAACAAAAGAGTCTTATTTTGATAAATCAGGGACGGAATATATTCAATACTTCTTAGACGGGCGGTTTATGGGTGCCAATCTTGATGATTCGTTTTTGGAAAAACAAGCTTACAAGGTTTCGGTGCTTTCCCCAGTTTTCAGAAAAAAGGAGAACTCCTCTGTAGAATTAGATTATAAGATTGAAGATGATAAGCTCCTTTATAAGATTCTAACATGTGAAAACCCAGAATGTATTGAAAAGCATAAGGGGGATGTGGGATTTTTCTGCTCAGTATCAGAAGAAATGCTTACCCCTGAAGGCAAGTGCAAAGAGGAATATATTATCGAGAAGTGGAAGGAACAAGACGATAGAATTACTTTTTATATCTTAGATAATTACATATTAGTCTTTGGCGGAGTAATACCTATGCCTTATTCCCTTTATGATGATCCTCTTGTTTAAGTGTGAGTATTTTCAGACTGGTATTGAATGTATTTTTCTTTTTTCTATCTCTCTTATTATCCTCCTCAGATGAAGAGGAGAATTATTATTCTCGTAGAATGTTTCCAAAATCTTCCTGTATGAATCCTTTATTAGTGTCCTCATAATTAAAACGATTGTAATCATTATTAGAACATTTGAATACTGTACTATTCTTTATCCTTATATCTTACTCCTGCACATACTTAGCATGAGAATCAAGGCAATCCTTAGCCCTCTGCAGCTCCTTGCCTAAATAAGCCAGATGTTGTTTATTCCCTAGATCAATCTGCTCTATAATAGTCTTGTAAAGCTTCTCAACATCTTTGCCCTTAAAAATATGAGTTATCTCATAATCATAGTTGCACCAGCCGACCTCTATCTCCCTATTATCATGATTAATCCTAATCAAGAAGAAGCCCTTCTTGTCGAGCTTGCACTTGATATCTCTCTCATTAACCTCCTTGGCATCTTTCCTGAGCTTGATTTTCTTCATTTTATAAACCCTGTGATTACTTCATATTTAAAAAGAGAATGGTTTTATATAAAAAACCTATTTTCCAGTGAAAACATTTAAAAATATATTAGAGTCTTATAATTAGTTATGAGCAGGAAAAATCTGGACCCTCCCCTTGAAAGAAAGGTAAGTGATATAGGAAAACATTATGAATATTGGAGACAAATAATAACCACGCCCTCATATGATAAGAATCAGGATGCATATGAGGCTGCGAATAAATTACTTGAGGATCTTATAAAAGACATTGGAGAATATAGTAGAATACTGGCCCAATCTGAAGAATTGATGAATGTATTCCGTTTTGTATGTGATGATAATGAGGATTATAAAGCAAGAGTAATGAGGTTAGATAATCATAGAAGAGCGGTTCACAATTCAGCAATACAAAAATTCGGTCTGATAAATCGAATATTAGCCAAAAATTTTGAGTATCATGATAAAATAATTGCTCCAGATAATTCTTATGTTGGAATATATCCAGCCTCTCCAAAACATTTATATTTCAATCCTCGTAAGGACATAGAAATAGGTGTAACCCAGCATAATTGCAGAGAAGAAATAGGTCAAACAATGATATATTTGGCCTATTACTTTGGTATGAAGAACTTATAGTTCCACTGGAAATAAGGGGGTGTATCTCTGTATACTATTTTATATCCTCTTTCTTGAAACAGGCAATTAATCACTTCAGAGATAGTTTTTTATAATCTCCCAACCTCACTAAGATTATGAAGAAGGAAATCAAAGAAAAACTGGAGAGCCAGCATTATGGCTTTGCCGGAAAACATACAGCAGTGAAAATATGCACCTGGACCAAGAAGTCATTAAGGGATGAAGGCGTCTGTTACAAACAAAAGTTTTATGGCATAAAATCCCATAGATGCTGCCAGATGTCTCCCTCGGTAAATTTCTGCCAGAACAATTGCGTTTTCTGCTGGAGAACCCAGGAGGACACAGAAGGCTTTAAAGAGATGACAAAGGAACAAGCAGATAATCCAAAAGAGATTATAGACAAATGCATAGAAGCCCAGCGAAAGCTATTGACCGGATTTGGAGGCAACCCCAAAACCAATATAGAGAAGTTCAAGGAAGCCCAGAATCCAAATCAATTCGCCATATCATTAACAGGAGAGCCAACACTCTACCCCTATCTATCTGAATTAATATCAGAACTCCATAAAAGAAACAACACTACATTCTTAGTAAGCAATGGCCAATCACCTGATGTTTTGGAGAGAATCGAGCCTCCAACCCAGCTTTATATATCATTGGATGCTCCAAACAAAAAGACCTTCCTTTCAATAGACAGACCAAAATTAAAGGATGGATGGGAACGGTTAAACAAATCTTTAGAGGTAATGAATCAACTAGCTCAAAAAACCCGGACAGTAATCCGCATCACTTTGATTAAAGGCCTAAATGACATAGAACCAGAAAACTATGCAAAACTCATTGAAAAGGCAAATCCGCATTTCGTTGAAGTAAAGGCCTATATGTTTGTAGGCGCCTCAAGGCAGAGGCTTAGCTTAAAAAATATGCCCTATCATTCATATGTTAAGGAATTCTCAGAGAGAATAACACGCCATTGTAATTATAAAATAATAGATGAAAAAGAAGAATCAAGGGTTGTCCTTTTAGGAGAAAATAAACCCAGAATCAGCCCAAAGATAGATTTTTCCAGTTCACATTAACAGTTCTTGCTTCTACAATGTACTTTTTGTGTTGCCCGAATCGACCCATTTATTCGATAACTTTAAATATCAGTTGATACTTAATAATATCATATGGCAAGGAAGAATATCAAGAAGATTATTAAAGAGTATTTCTTTGTTAACCCTAGTGCTAAATTTAGAGTGCGAGAGATAGAAAGAACCCTAAACCTTCCTTTACCTTCTGTTATAAGATATTGCAAAGAATTAAAAAATGAAGGCATCTTAACAACTATAAAAACTGGAAAAGTTGTTTTTTATACGAGTGACAGGGCAAATAATAATTTCCTTCTTGAAAAAAAGCTTTACAATCTAAAATCACTTTACATTTGTGGGTTAGTAAATTTTTTAAGGTTTGAATTAAGTAATCCTGTAATTATCCTTTTTGGTTCATATGCAAGAGGTGAAGACATAGAAAACAGCGATATTGATTTGTACATAGAAACACCATCAAAAAAAAATGTTAACACAAAGAAATTTGAGGAATTCCTTAAGAGGGATATACAAATCTTCATACATAAGAACATAAGGGAAATAAAAAATAAGAATCTAGCCAATAATATAGTGAATGGCATTATGTTAAATGGTTTTATTGAGGTATTTAAATGAAGGAAGCATCTTGGAATGAGTGCATAGAAAATAATGCAGCAATAAAAATTTCAATTGATCGGGCAAGGGCAAACTCCTTGACAGAAACAGCCCAAGAAAGAATAAATCTCATAAAAGAGATTAATGAAAAGAACTGCAATTTTGTATTTGAAGATTATTACACCTCTTTGCTTGAATTTTTGCAAGCGTTTGCTATTAAAAAAGGTTATAAAGTATTAAATCATCTCTGTCTTGGATATTATTTGAGAGATGTTCTAAAAAGAAGGGACTTATTCATAATGTTTGATGATATGAGGTATAAAAGAAACTCTTTAACTTATTATGGTAAGAAAATGGATTTTGAGAGTTGTAAAGAAGCTATTGAGAAATGCAAAAAGCTCATAAAAGAGATTAAAGAGTTAGGGATATAGAATAGATAAGAAAGAATTCACTTCAGCTCCATATAGTTCTTATGTAGACCATCCATTTTCTTTTATAAATTATTTTATTAACTTTCTATGTTTTATATATTAATTCCAGTTATTTTGTTGGAAAGAATGCTTTTTATGTCTTTCTGGATAGACCCTAGCTTGAGAGCCTACTTAATCCTGATTACATCAAGGTTTCTTGGAGCGTATGTCTCAATCCTATAGGTTTTATGGATAGAACTTGCCAGATTGAGCGCCCTTGAACTCTCACCATGCACAACAATCGCCTTCTTAGGCCGCGGCTTAATATTTCTTAGATAGCTCATAAGCTGCCTTCTATCGCTATGCCCAGAGAGCCCATCAATTGTATATACCTTGCAATTAATTTGATATGTCTCCACATTCTTGCCGTTTGAGGAGAACCTAACCTCTCTTTCTCCCCCCTGAATCCTTCTACCAAGGCTTCCCTCACCCTGATAAGAAACAAATACAAGCGAATTCTTGGGATTCTCACAAAGACCTTTAAGATACTCCACACTTGGACCTCCAACAAGCATACCAGATGTAGCAAGGATGATGCAAGGACCTTCATCCTCAATAATATCCTTCCTTTCTTTATTAGAACCAACCCTGTTTATGTTCTTGGACAAGAAAGGATTATCATCCATGTTGAATATCTTTCTTTTTAAATCCCTGCTAAGGAATTCAGGATAAGCAGAATGGATAGCAGTAATATCCCACACAATACCATCCACATAAATGGTAACCTCAGGCAGTTTTCCCTGCTTGATTGCCTCATCAACAATAACCATGACCTCCTGAGCTCTTCCAGAACCCAACACAGGAATCAATGCCTTTCCACCATTTTCAATCGTTTCCTTAACAGAATTTACCAGAGCTTCATCAGCTTCCTTCTTTGGAGGGAGATTATTGTTTTTTCCACCATATGTGCTTTCAATAATCAAGCTTTCAACCCTTGGAAACTTGGTCTCAGCCGCCTCTAAAAGCTTGGAAGGCCCAAACTTCAAATCCCCTGTATAAACAATGTTATGGAAACCATTTCCAATATGGAGATGCACCAAAGAACTTCCCAGGATATGACCCGCATTATACAGAGTAATCCTTACATCAGGGGTAATATCGGTAACCTCATCATAATCAAGCGTAATGGTATGCTTAACCATCTCTTTAATATGATCTTGGGTATATATTGGCTCCTTGCCTTCATATCTCATAATCTTCACAAAATCCAGGGCCAGCAAAGAAGCCACATCTCTTGTAGGTTCAGTACAGTATACAGGTCCCTTATATCCAAACTTGAAGAGATAAGGAATCAGACCGCTGTGGTCAAGATGGGAATGCGTAAGTATAACAGCGTCAAGCTCATTTATATTAAACTCCGGCGCCTCCAAATGAGGATACGCCTCAGAATCATTTGTGACATCTATTCCACAGTCCAACAAAATCCTGGATTCCGGAGTATGAAGGAACAAGCAAGACCTGCCAACCTGTCTAGCCCCTCCAAGATGAGAAACCCTAATCCATTCCTCTTTTCTTCCACGAAGCCAGCCATCATATACTCTATGGCCTACCTTATCAAGGAATTTCTTCCTATAATCGGACTCCACGAAAAGAACCTTTCTTATGCCTTCGATAATCTTGGATCTTATAGGAGGCTCTCTTCTTACAATAGGCACCCAGAATGTCTTCTCCTTGATTTCATTCAAAAGCGAGCCCTGTTTCCCAATTGCAAGTCCAGGCTTCTCCGCCTCTATAATAACCAAAGACCTGGGAGGGTCAAACAGAATCTCCTTTACCCCAGCTTCCTCAGGAATAATAGATTTTATCTTCTCAATCGCAGCTTCCTGGTCAAAGCAAAGAGCAGGGTCTGGTCTCAACTCAATTCTCTTCTTGAATTCATCCACGATGCTTTTAATATCCGTATAACTCTCAAACAAATATTCCTTATCCTTAGTATAAAGAATGATGTTAGCGCCCTCAAATTTAGCATCGCTCACTTTATCATCTGGCAATCTATTTAGAATAGCCTTTATTATCTTGCTTTCATTTCCCATTCTTCTCACATTAGAATCTATATTAGAATAAGAAGCTCGAAAGAACTCCTTACTGCTTTATATTGAAACCTTTATCTCTTTGTCAAGCTTAGTTTCAAAACCGTTCTTTGTTATAGCCACAATCTGTACGCCATTGCCAGTTGCAATATCCCTCTCCATTGCAGCCTTTAAAGACTTCTTAATAAGCTCCACGCCCTTATCTGTATCAATATCCTTCTCATATAATGTCTCCAGAACACCAAAGGCCATCACACTTCCGCTTCCAGAAGCAATGAAATCCCTTACTTCTGATAGAGAACCATCTGGATACAAATCATAAAGAGAGAATCCAGTTTCATCCTTCCCAGCAATCAAGAAATGTGTGATCCCTGGAACAGCTGAGAAATTCCTGATATTATGATATACAATTGTTGCTAAAAGGTTAGCAGACTCCTTCAAATTAGGAATCCTGCCCATCTGAAGCTCCATCAGTTTTAACTCAGACCTAATAACCTTAACAAGAAGTTGAGCATCTGAAACACTCCCGGCAATAGTAAGAGCCATATTTTCGTTTATCTTATGGATTTTGTTGGCTCGCTTATCAGCAATGAGATAGCCCGCAGTCGCCCTTCTATCAGCTCCTAAAACAATGCCATCTTTACAGATGACTCCTACTGTAGTGGTACCAGTCTTAACTGAATATTCGTCTTTCCCCATTTGGCTCATCTCCGGTTTGAAACTCAAACCTAGAATTCGTTATTAGATGGATAAAGATTGCCCTATTTAAAGTTTTTGCTTTTTTTGGGCTTTTTCTTTAAAAATAAAAGCCTCCGGCGAGAATTGAACTCGCGACCTTTACCTTACCAAGGTAACGCTCTACCAGCTGAGCTACGGAGGCATCTTAAACCAAGATTCTTAAATACCTTAAAAATTTTTTGTTTTTTCCCAATGGACAGATTCTGAAAACTTATGCAATAGCTTTTAATACTAATTGATTTTTTTCCCCAATATGGATTTTTTTCCTTATAAGACCCTGAGGGACGGACAAAGCAAGATGATGGATTCAATCCATCAAGCTCTTAACAAGAAATCAAGTATTGTGATTAATGCTCCTACTGGAATAGGCAAAACATCGGCAGCCTTAGCTCCATCTCTCAAATATGCTTTGGATAATGACAAGAAAGTTTTTTTTCTTACTTCAAGACAAACCCAACACACAATAGCACTTTCTACAGTAAAGGAGATATCCAATAAAACTGGGAAGAACATAAAATGTATTGATATAATTGGCAGGCAGTCTCTATGCTTGATAGAAGGAATAGACAAACTCTATTCCAACGAATTCGCAGAATATTGCCAGTCTGCCAGGAAAAACAGCTCTTGCCTTTTCTATAAGAATACAATCCAGAAGGATAGTTTAACAAAAAAAGCAGAGGAGGTTGCTTGGAAGATAGAGAAAGGGGATTTTGCTTCCAGTTTTGAAGTAAAAGATGCTTGTGAATCCCCCAAATTATGCCCCTATGAAATCCTTATGAAACTTGCCAAGGATGCAAATATAATCATTGCTGATTATTACTATATTTTCAATCCTCATATCCGAATACCTTTTTTTAGCAAGATTGGTGTAGAGATTGAGGATGCAATAATCATTGTTGATGAAGCTCATAACCTTCCTCAGCGTATAAGAAGGGTAATGAGCTCCAGACTTACAAGCAACATGACCAAGAGGGCCATCCAGGAGGCTAGAAAATATCAGCTCAATGATTGCATCCCAGCAATATCAGAGATTCAGGACGCTCTTAACGAGCAAGTCAGAGAGTTAGAATTGGGCCAGGAGAAGCTTGTCAAAGGAGACTCCTTTATCTCCCGTCTAAATCTCTTCTTGGCATATGATGATATCATAGAGCTTTTGGAGGATGCCGCAGAAACAGTAAGACTCAAAGCCAAGCATTCGTATATAGGAGGAATAGCAGAATTCCTCAATTCCTGGAAAGGCGATGATGAAGGCTTTGCTCGTATAGTATCCCTTGAATCCATAAAATCTGGAGAAACCACAATGTTAAACTATAAATGCCTTGATCCAAGCATAGCTTCAAGAGAAGTGGCAGAAAGAGCTCATTCTGTTGTGCTGATGTCTGCCACCTTAACCCCGCCCGAGATGTATGCAACCCTTTTAGGCCTAGATAACGCAGAACTTCTTATTCTTGAAAGCCCTTTTCCTAAAAAGAATAGAATGAACCTTATTGTTCCTAAAACCACTACCAAATATACCCGAAGGAATGAAGCCCAATTCAAGCAGATGGCATCTGTTCTGACAAATATTGCAGAGCATGTTAAGGGAAATATGGCGGTTTACTTTCCCAGCTACTTTATACTTGGGAAGGTCAAGGCTTTCTTTGAATCCTTCAAGAATCGGGATAAATTCAGCAAGATAGCCCGAAAACCCCTGTTTTCAGAGTTTGGAGGATTGACAAAATCTGACAAGGAAGCCCTTATAAGCCGATTCAAGAACAGCAGTAAAGATGGGGGAATACTATTTGCAGTCGTCTCAGGCTCCTTTGCAGAAGGCATCGATCTTCCAGGCGACTATTTGAGCTGTGTTGTTGTAGTTGGCATACCCTTTCCCAAGCCTGATTTGGAAACAAAAGAGTTGATAAAATACTACAATAAGAAATATGGAAATGGAATGTTCTATGGCTATATCTTTCCTACAATGAACAAAATCATTCAGGCCTCAGGCCGATGCATAAGAACAGAGCAAGATAGAGGAGTGATTGTTTTCTTGGATGAGAGGTATGCTTGGCCCATATATCAACAATGCTTTCCTCCGGACTGGTGGATAGAGGTGACCGAGGATTTCAAAACGAAAATAAAGGACTTTTTTTCAAGCAATACAGAAGAATAATCAACACACCTTAACAAAAGATTTAAAAACACATGCTTAATCCCTACATACAGTCTTTTAACTACTTTTAGCGTAATTGGTGTTATAAAATGAAGATTCCTAAGAAGATCAAGAAGTTTTGTCCGTATTGTAGGAAGCATGTTGAGGTTAGCGTTAAGCAGAATAAGAGGAAACAGCCCAGTCCTTTCAAAAGGGGCTCAAAGTATAGAGCTAAACTAAGAGGCCAAGCAAAGGGTCATGGCAACCTTGGACGATATTCTAAGCCCGCAGTAAGCCAGTTTAAGATGACCGGTAAAAAGCAAAGTAAGAAATATGATATAAGGTATCAATGTTCGGAGTGCAATAGATTCTTCCTTCCTTCTAAAGGTAAGAGGACAAAAAGATTAGAGCTCGTATGAGGTGATTTCAATGCCATTTAGAGAGTCAAAATCAAGGTTTATCAAAGTAAGATGCTCAAAATGCAAAAATGAACAAATTTTGTTTGGGAGCGCTACAACTGTTGTTAAATGTCTGGTCTGTGGTAAAGAGCTTGCTTCTCCAACAGGAGGAAGGGCTCATATAAAGTCAAGGATACTGGAGACTTTGAATTAAGAATGCTGTTTAGAAGATCTGGTTTTCCCCAGGAAGGAGAAATAGTACTTTGTCAGGTTGAGAAGTTCAGTAAGGGTTCTGTGTTTGTTTCTTTCTTAGAGTATGATGGGTTATCAGGTATAATCTCAATATCTGAGGTTGCTCCAGGAAGGATAAGAACAGTAAGGGATTATGTTAAGCAGGGCATGGTTATAGTATGCAAAGTTCTTAGGTCTATACCTGAAAGAAGGCACTTTGAACTCTCTTTAAGAAGGGTAAGCGAGAAGGAGCGCAAGAAAAAGCTTGACTTTATGAAACAGGAGCAGTCTGCAGAGAAAATAGTGGAGTTTGTCGCTGAGAAGCTCTCTGAGGATTTCCATAAAATGTATGACGCTATTACTGAAGATTTGTTCAAAGATTATTCGTCGTTATATGAGGCCTTTTATGATATCTCCATGGGCGAAAAGGACTTCTCAAAAACCAAAATCTCTGATGAAGCCAAAGAACTCCTAAAGAAAACAATCTCTGAAAGGATAAAGCCCAAGATAATGGCTATAGAAGGCTATTTTGTGCTCACAACAACAGCAGATAATGGGGTAGAATTAATCAAAGAGGCATTCTCAAAAGCAAAATCGGTAAAGACCTCCTGTGCCCAGGAATTCAAAATCAGCTATTCGGGCAGAGGAAAGTATCATTTCTATCTTAGAGGCTCGGATTATAGGGAGCTGGAAGATTATCTCCAGAAGGTTGTAGAAACCCTTGAAGATTTTTCTAAGAAAAACAAGATGGAATTCAGCCTTGAAAGAAAGGGCTGAGGAATGTTAAAAATGGTCCATCACATAAAAAAATGCGCTGATTGTGGCATATATACCATGAAAGAGAAATGTCCAAAGTGCGGCAAGAAAACAGTATCGTCAAAGCCTGTGAAATACACACCATTCAGCAGACTTGCTTCATATAGAAGAAAGGCGCTCTTTGAAGAAAGAAAAAAAAGAGATTTATTATGAATGAGTTCAAATTTTCAAAAGAAGGCAGGATGCCCAATCTCAATAAGCCCATTGCAATAGAAGGCTTGCCAGGGATAGCCAATGTGGGCAAAATCGCGGTAGATTATATTGTTAAGAATGTTAAATCCAAGAAGTTTCTTTCTTTAACATCAGATTACTTTCCCTCAACAGTTTATATAGGCGAGGATAGCACAATCCAGAAGGCTGGGATAGAGTTTCATCATGCAAAAATTAAAAAGCAGGATTTTATATTTATAACAGGCAATAGCCAGCCCACTTCAGAGCCCTATTCTTACAGATTCGCAAGGGCAATCCTTGAATGGCTGAGAGAGCACGGATGCAGCTCAATAATCACGACAGGTGGCATCGGTCTGATTTATCTTCCTGAAAAGCCAAAGGTTTATTGCGCAGGCAACGACAAGAAATTCATAAAGGAGTTTGAGAAATTTAAGGTAAAAACAAAGGTATATGGTACAGTGGGCTCAATATCAGGAGCAACAGGCCTTCTGCTTTCCTTAGCAGATGATTATGGAATACGGTCAGTTTCTCTGCTTGGTGAAACCTTGGCGCATCCTCTTCATGTTGGTATTAATTCAGCTAAGGCCTTAGTTAATCTCTTGAATTCAAAATATAATCTTGGATTAAAGAAAGAAGAGATTGACAAAGACTTTAAAGAGACAATACAGGAGATGGATATTAGCGATGTCCAGCCCAAAACCAAGACAGACAAAGCTGTCCCATCAGGGGATGTTAATTACATCGGTTAGGCTTTATATGTTAAAAACCACAAGCCCTCCTGAAATAGCTCTTAAATCATTAAAAAACATCCCAACCACAGAAGGTATTTTGAGGTATTCATCGGTTTTGGAAATAATCCTTTCTAAACTCATATAAAGAGAAAATAAAAAAAGAGATATCAAACTTTCCTTCCTCTATTCCTTGGGATTCTTCACTTTCCCGAAGAACAAGATATTTCCGGTTTCATTGTCCTGTATCAAGAAGATGAAAGGATGGTCTGCTATGAAATTATTGATCGGCATCATTGATGATTTCATCATTAAAACTGCAGTAGCAGCAGCCGCTTCAGTACCCTTCTCATCCACCTTGATGAAGGCTTGATGTATAACCTCACTTATGTACAGATTCCTTGTTCCGTCTATACCCGAGAAATCAGCGTTCTCAAAAGCACTTGGCATACCCATCTCTTTTAGGTTTTCCGCAAGAAAATACTTGGTCTCAAACTCAAACTTGGGCAAGGATATCTTGTCCAGCTTGGTTTTCTCCATCTTTGCTTTGTATTCCTCAAGCTTTTGGGCTGATAGCTCAATATCCTCAAGAGTATAATTATAATAAACGACTTCTCCTGTCTCAGAATCATACCCTTTTTCCTGCTTTGGCAGCAGAATCAGCATAGAAAGCTTATCTCCTATATAAGGCAGCTCCAGAATCTTTAGTTTCTCCAAATCTGCATAATTGAACTTTGCCTCATCCGGCTCCATATTCATCATAGGCACCTTAACGGTTTCATCTTGAGAAACATGGAAATCCATATCCCTTGTCTTCTTTTCATCAAACTCCCAAACCCAATTACCTTTAAAGTAAATAGCATTGGTAAGCACCAATCTTGTCATCGCATCTAAAACACCTGGGGGAATCAAATCTTGTATTTTATTGTTTGTCTGCTCCTCAATAAAGGAGTTTATGGTTTCTCTTGACCTCTCCGGTTCATTAACAAAATCAAGATTAGATGCTCGTCCTCCATAGTATCTCTTAACATTGGAAAGATACTCTTCCAATAATTTGTAATCCTTTTGCACCCAAAGGGCATTTCCGGTTCTTAACTCGTATTTATCGCTCCCAGAATTAATATCGTTATACACCCTTGCAAAATTAGGCCTTAATTCATCCAATCCAGGAAAATGGAAAACAGAGCTAATCTCCTCAGCTGTTTTGCTTCTTGCACCTTCATAAACCATGGCAAAAGCCGAATATAGGCTGTATGGCGAGAAAAACACATTATCCTCTTTATGCTCTTTATTTATATTAGAGAAGAATTCAAACCCGAATTGGTTGCTTCCCTCAACCACATCATTAACTCCTTCCTGAGTTGCACCATCATCCACTACCTTTGGAGGCTGAGTCGGTTCATAGGGAAATGTAAAAAGAAAAGCTGTAGCTGTAACCAAACCCAGCATAGCTATCAATACTATAACGAACAAAATAGGCTTTTTCATCATAACCACCTTTCTATGCTATGGATGCATTATATTTAAATCTTCTTAAGACTCCCAATATGATTGAAGTAAGAAAAAACGCATAACCCCTTTCCTTTAAGAAAACTTTTTAAAGGTTTTATCTTTGCTCTTTCTTATGGACCAGTAGCCTAGTTTGGATAAGGCATCGGCCTTCTAAGCCGAGGATCGGGGGTTCAAATCCCTCCTGGCCCATCTATCCCTTGCATCAAAGTTGAGAATAATTCTTTTATCGGCGCTATTCCATTTATTGCTAGGAAAAGTATTGTGCCTACAATAAGAAATATTGCATTAACTAACAATCCTATTTTGAGTTTTCTCTTATCCTCAGAAGAAAGCAATGCCCCTATTAAAGCGATAGAGAAGAATCCTGCGATATGCGCAATATACCCAATATTAGAGCTGGCATAATTAGGCAGACTCGCCAGATTAGAAGCCAGTACAGTCCATCCAACCAAAAACATAGGAAGAGGAATAAAGAAAAGGAATGTAATGTATAAAGGAGCCAGGAGCATCGCAATGGAAACAAGACCCATTATTGCACCTGAAGCCCCTATTGCTCCCGCTTCAATCCCCAAATATAAAGAAATGATTGAGTCGATTGCTCCTGATATTGTCAAAGCAAGGAAATAGACTATCAAAGTCTTCTTGCTTCCCAGTTTCTTCTCCACAACCCGGCCTACTAAAAGCAGGAAAAGCATATTGCTCAGAAGATGACCTAGCCCTCCGTGAAGAAACCCTGCCGTTATCACGGTATAGAATCGTGTGCTGATTATATCCTTAGGATATTTAACCAACAAATCAACAACCTCAGGTCTTTTTATCAGCAGAATAACCTCAACAACATACATAGAAATATTTAGCATAATTAGACCAAAGATTGTTTTAGCAGAGGTCAAGAAATCAAGAATCTCCCTTAATGGGGAAAGCTTCTTTACCAATTCCCACTGCCCAAGAATAAATAACAATAAGGTTAATGGCAGAGCAATAATCTTAAGCAATAGTTTCAATTGAAACTTTATCTCAGATTCAATCTCCATTTTTCTTGTTTGAGAAATTGATGTTTTTTGTGAAGGGCTCCACAATCTTTTCTCTAACCTTCTTCAACCATTCCTCAAGAATTAGAACTACCTCAGGCATAGGAATCTTGTCAGCCCTTGTTTTCAAAAGAATCTGCACCCTGCCAGTCTTTTTGTTTGTCCTTCTAATAATCATTAACGCGAATCTTTCCTCCTCAACCTCATTCTCAGGAGCATCCTCCATTCAGCATTTCACCTCTTCTGTCCTAACCCTTGTCTCATTGTAATACTCAATCTCTTCTATCGTTCTGGTTATGTTCTTATAACACCCCTCTACTCTCTTTCGTTCAAGGAATGCTTCATTGTCCATAACCACATCGTCCCCAACAATTCTTGAAGCGATAAACTCCTCAATAAATACCTTATCACACTCTTCTTTCGGTAGAATCCTTACCAAATTCACAACATAATCCTTTTTCATATCTTTCTCAGTATACCACTTATACCTTAGAGGGGTAACAGACTGCTTAATCAAAGGTTTGACAAGGGTTACCGAATCCTCCTTAACTGGTTCAAGATTCCCAAACAGATTCTTCCTCACGAAATCAAGTCGGATTTCTGCGCATAAAGAAACATTTTCATTATTTCTAATCTCAACATTTTTAATATAATATAAGTTCTTGACAGAACCATTAAAAATCTCTTTTTTCCATTCTCTGCTAACTGTGTTAAGCGAGATAGCATAATCCTCCGGCCGGCAGGAAATGTTAGTAATCTCTTTCTCAATTGTTCTGTTGAGCGTTACATTGTATTTTACATTCTGGTAGCACTTCTTGTCCTCAGTTTTTCCATTATCCTGCTCTTCAGGCATTGCCCAATCCTTGCTTTCATCTTCTTTTGGGTAAAGATAAGAATCCGTAAGATTATATTCTCTTCTGAGGTCCATAGCGCTTTTAACAGAAACTATAATAACTACTGCAACTAAAACACCAACAACAAGCAGACCCATTCTCAGTCCTTTACTCATTCCTTTCTTCATTAGACCATTCCTCTTATGCAGTTACATTGTATCTTAATTTATAGTATATGGATTATTCTGCTTTATATATTTTATTGCTTGAATCAGCTTCTTCTTGTTTTCAGCATATAACTCAAAAAGCACCTGATTCTTTCTAACCTTCTCTAATCTTAATTTTCTGAGATAAATTCCAGCTTTCTTGTCTTTTGGTGCCCCTGCAATCTTGGCTGCCTGAGCAATCAAATCATTTCGAATAAGCCTTATTTTGCCTTCTTCTTTTGCTCTGAAATACGTTTTATACTTCCCCAGTTCTATATCTGAAGAAACCCTGACCTTTGCTCCTTGAGCTTCAAGAATCTCCCAGAATTTCTTACAAGCTTTTCCCTCATCCATAATCCTCTTTGCTTCTTTATATCCCTCTCCCTTATTGGCTTTGCCGGAAAACTCCAACAGCATACCAGCCAACCTTAAACCCTTTTCTCTCAAATCCGTGGGTGCTTCAGGATGGTTCTCAAATATTCTAAGCACATCTCTTGCCTCCAAAGCCGGTCCTATTCCTTTACCTATAGGTCCTAAAGCCCTTGTAAATACAACCTCTGTCTGCAGCCCAATTCTTCGGCCAACATATTTAAACAACCTCTTGAGCCTATCCGCTTCTTTCAGAGTCCTTATCTTCGCATACTTGCCAATGGGGATATCAATAAGCACAATATTGCTTGAGACTGATTTCTTCTTAGCCAGAACACTTGCCACCATCTGCTCTGGAGAGTCAATATTCATAGGATGCTCTATTCGGATAATCTCATCATCTGCAGGAGCGAGCGATATCGTGCCTCCCCATATCATACATCCATTGGTTTTATTAACAACCTTCAGAATATCTTCTTTATTAATCTCAACATTACACAATACCTCCATCACATCTGCAGTTCCTGCGGGGCTGGTTATGCTTCTTGAGGAAGATTTAGGAATAAGCAGACCAGCACTCGCTACGATAGGCACAATAATCGGAGTTGTCCTATTCCCAGCCACCCCTCCGATACAATGCTTATCAACAACCTTTTTGTTCTTGAACTTCAAAATATCCCCTGTTTGGTACATCGCTTCAGTAAGATAAGCAGTTTCATCCAATGAAAGACCATTTATATAAGAGCCAGCCACAAAATAAGTAATCTCAATAGTTGAAAGGCTATTATCTACAATACCCTCAACAATAGACCTAATCTTTTTCTTTCCAAGTCTTTTACCATTCAGCTTTTCTCTTATAAATATGACAGCTTCAGGAGAGGTAGTGGTGTCCACTTCAACATCTAAACCCTGTTTCCCTTTGATTGCAGAAACCGCCTCATAATTAAGACCAATTTCCCCCTCTTTGATTTGCCATAAGCTTTCATCCACTGTTGCAATTATGCTCTTCTTATCTTTCTCTATTACTATCCTGTCTCCCCGATGTGTATTAAGCTTTCTAGCATCCTTTGCATTCAAAACAGCGACAATTGCGTTTCCAGAAGACCAATCTAACTTTCTTATCTTAAGCTTCAATCCTCACACCTCTATATTCACTTACTAATTTTTTAACTTATTTGGCAGACTTTATTCTCTGTTATTCTCAATGATACTCTTTCATATAAATTTGAATGACCTTTAACAAAGAACTGATGATTATAGGGCCAATGAATATACCAATAAACCCAAAAGCCTGCAAACCTCCAAAGACTGAAATCAATACCACAATAGGATGCAAATTAGCCCTTTGACTAACAAGCTTAGGTCTTATTAATGCATCTATATTAGCCACAGCCAAAGCTCCCCAGATTAACAGGAAAACTCCATACCAGATAGAACCCATCGCATCTAATCCAATCCCCCGAACAATATTTACCAGGCCAAGCGGCACCCAAACTAGCCCCGTACCTACGATAGGAATTAAGGAAGCAATAGCCATCATGATTCCCCATATCACTATTCCTGGGTTGGCGATCCCAAAAATCTTAGCACCTATAAAAATTCCAATGCTGCCAGTTAACCCCTGCACCAAAGAAACAATAATCTGCCCAAATAAAACAGAGTTCGCAGTTCTATTGAGTTCATTTATCATCTCAGTTTTATGTTTTTTAGTTAAAGGAATAATGTGCTTTAAAGTAGCAGCAATCTTATCCCCATCTATCAGCATGAAAAATGTTATGAACAAAATGAATACAAGAGAGATTATGAAATTTGGGATTGTTATTAAGATATCCCTTACCTTTCCAACAAGAGTGTTAAGCGTTTCAACGACCTTTTCATTTATTGCCTTGGTCAGTTCTGGTTTTGAGGTCATGTAAGTAATAATCCTTTCTTTGATTGTACAATTAGCAATACCGCAATCAAGAGGTTCCGCGTTCTTGATTTCATTTAGCAGAGAGCTTGCTTCCTGGTACATAACAATAACTTCCTTAGCAAGAGAATTAACAAGCACCGAGAATAAAAGCCCGCTTCCAATAAGAATTATGGCAATCACAATAATAGATGCAAGGGCCTTGAACTTAACCCAGTCCCGAAGCTTTTTGTAAACCGGGTAGAAAATATAGCTTAACAGAGCAGCAGATATAAGAACCTTTATCATAGATTTTATTGTAAAGAAAGACAGTACGAAGAGCCCAAATACAAGAAGAATTATTATCCAGGTATTGATTTTCTTTTTGGCTATCATTTTGATTTCTTAATGTTTCTCAATGATTAATATATACGATTGATGAGAATTACTTTAAAAATATTTTGTTTTGTTACTTAATCCTTTATTACAACTTTTTTCATCTTAACTTCTTATCTTAACCCTGAGGCCTAACTTCTTAAAGAGATTAACTATAGAAAAAATGGTGGGCCCGTCCAGATTTGAACTGGAGACCTTCCGCGAGTCAGGCGGATGTCATAGCCATCTAGACCACGGGCCCATAGATTGCTTTTTAGAGGACACCCGCTTCTTTATATTTTTTTCCATAATTGCCCCCAAAAAACACCTTTTGGCAATTTTTTTGTATATTTTACATTCCTTCATTAGAAAGTTTTTAATATTCTACTCAATTCTTGTGAGGTATGACTAAATTAGTGGCTATTGCCTCCTTTGGCAAAGGGACTTGGGCTCATCTCATCAAGCTCTGCGATATTGAAGAATGGGAAAGAATCTTTATCATAACAGATGATTTTGGATTAAATCGTTTTCCCAAAAAAGACAACGTAGAATTCATAAAAGTTGATTTTAAGGCAGATTTTGAGGACATTAAAGACAAGGTCTTTTCTGCTTTGACAGGAAAGATAGATGACTGGGATGTAGGCTTAAACATAATCTCAGGAGATGGAAAAACCCACATGGCTGTGCTTTCTGCCCTTCTTCGTTTAGGTTTAGGGATTCGATTGGTTTATGTAAAGGATGAAGATTTGAAGGAGTTATAGTTCTTGTTATCTTTTAATTCATTTTATCTTTCTTGTTGTTCAAATAGAGTTATAACATTCTAAACAATAGAAAACTTATTAAAACCATGCTAGAAAGATAATAAATTGTTTTTTTGGTTGTTATCTTTTTCAAATCTATTAAAAATTAAAACATGGGGGATGAAGATTTCATTAAATAAAGAATTCTCTTTGCCAGGTAAGGTTGTAAAAAGGAACGGTTCTTTGGCTGACTTTGACACTGATAAGGTTAGAAGAGTAGTAGGTTTAGGTCTCAAGAATGTTAACAAGTATTCTCAGAAAGCGGAAGATGAGATTTTAGAAAAGGTTCTTGCTACTATCGAAGAAATTTTTGCAAAGAAGGACAAGAATAAGATTCCTACGGTTGAGCAGATTCAGGATATTATTGAAATCTCTTTCATGAAAGCAGGGATGTTTGATGTTGCCAAATCTTTTATCCTTTTTAGAGAAAGGAAGTCAGCAATTCGAAAGGAGAAGATGAGGCTTTTAGGCAAGAATAAACTTAATGAGCTGGAAAAGAGATTCTCAGTGAACTCTTTAAAGCTGCTAGCAGGGCGATATCTTGAGAGGGATGAGAACGGCAGGTTGAAGGAGAGCCCCAAGCAATTGTTTGAAAGAGTTGCTCTTCTAGCAGTGCTGGGAGATGTTGTTTTCTCTCCCGATTTATATTCTAAAGAACCCAATTATGATAAGAATACTGAAAGCGTAGATAAATACCTTAATGATTTTGAGAAATATCATAATGTTTTTTCAATAGGGCCTTATAATCTCACGAAATATCATTTCCGGCAATTCTGTAAGGCCTTTAAGAGGTTGAGGCAGAATGGACATATGAAAAAGGACTTTAGTCAGCTAATAGCCCTTTGGAAGGAAGGTGGATTTGAGAAGTATGAGAAAAATGTTAATGAATATCTGGAGCTAATGGTTTCCCAGAGCATGATGCCTAATTCTCCGGCTTTGATTAATGCTGGAAGAAGATTCGGAATGCTTTCAGCCTGCTTTACTGTGAAGGTAGAAGATGACTTGGATTCAGTAATGAAGCTTGCAAGGGATATAGCCGTTATTCAGAAAAAAGGAGGAGGTACCGGAGTCAATTTCTCTACGCTCCGTCCTAAAGGCGATACTGTTGGCTCATTTAACGGAGTGGCAAGCGGTCCCACTTCTTTTCTGAATATGATTGATAAGATGGGTGATTCTATTAAACAAGGCAGTTTTAGACGTTCTACCAATATGGGCATACTAAACATAAATCATCCTGACATTGAATGCTTTATTAGGTTGAAGGAAAAGGATGGAACATATCCCAATTTCAATATATCTGTGGGGGTTTGGGAAGACTTTTGGCAATATCTAAAGGAAGGAAAGGAATATCCTCTTATAAATCCCCGAAATAATAATATACAAGCAAAGATAGAAGCAAAAACTCTGCTTGAGATGATAGCATATTTCGCATGGTCTACTGCAGATCCAGGAATGCTTTTCTTTGATAATGTAAACAGGAGGAATGTGCTTATCCCAGCCAAAGGCAAAAAGATTGATGTCACAAATCCCTGTGGAGAAGAACCCTTGTATCCGTATGAATCCTGCAATCTTGCAAGTGTCAACCTTGCTAATTTTGTTAAGAATGAAAAATTAGATTATCAATCATTTTCTAAAGCCGTAAGGACGACTGTCCGCATGCTTGACAATTTTCTGGAACTCAACAATTTTCCGATTCAAGAAGTGGAAAAGAATTCCCTCATTACCAGAAGAATTGGTGTAGGACTGATGGGTCTGGCAGACGCTTTTTACCTTTTAGGGATAAAGTACAACAGCCGACAAGGTTACAACATGATGAGCAGGGTGGCTGAAGCCTTAACCTATTATGCGTATGAAGAATCTGTTGACTTAGCTAATAAACGAGGCAGCTTCCCCCTCTTCTCCAAAACAGATTATGTTAAGGGAGAATTGCCTATAGAGGGTTTCTACTCTCCGGAAGAATGGAGCCTGGATTGGAATACCCTAAGTGACAAGATAAAGAATGGAGTACGAAATGCAATGGTTACAACTGCTGCTCCAACTGGTTCTGTGAGCATGATTGCAGATACCTCAAGCGGTATAGAGCCAAACTTTTCTCTTGTATTCTCGAAGAATGTTACTGCCGGCAACTTTTTCTATCTAAACAGCATCTTTGAGAAGCGATTAAGGGAATCTAACCTCTTCTCTCAGGAATTGGTTGATAAGATTTCAAGCAATTATGGTTCTATACAAGGCCTTAAGGAGCTCCCTGATGCGTTCAAAAACGTTTTCGTTACAGCAATGGATATTCATTGGCTGGACCATGTTTTAGCTCAAGCCACTTTGCAGAGATGGATTACAGATAGTATAAGCAAGACAATCAATATGCTTAATGAAGCAACTGTCCAAGATGTTAAAGAGGCATATATTATTGCTCATGAGTTGGGATGTAAAGGCATTACCGTTTATCGGGACGGTTCGAAGTTCGCTCAAGTGTTAAAAATTGATTCAAATTCAAAATCAAAGCTTTTTGAGCTCTTGCCTTCCGAATACGCAAAGGAGAGGCTAAAGGAGATTCTCAAAAGCCAACCTTCCCTTGCCGCTTATATAAACCTTGAAGAAATCATTTCATCCAGGAGACCTAATCCCAGCAACCATCATAGGATGCAGAATCAGCAGCATAATTCCAGCATCAGTAAGCAAAAACCCAAGGATGACAAATGCCCTGAGTGCGGTTCTAACCTCATTGCAGAGTCAGGATGCATCAAATGCCTGAATTGCGGCTGGAGCAAATGCCTAATAGGTTAGTTTATTAAGCTTGTTTACCCGTGCTTTAAAGCTTTAATCTCTTTTCTCCTTCTTAAGCCTATCAATTACAGGCTCGCTCATATCATACCTTTTGTAGATGCCTGATATAGAAGATATAAAGACCTCAACATCCTCTACATTCCGGCCCCACTGTTCCTTAAGCTTGATTATGAAATTCTCATAAGCCTTTAAGTCTTCATGCACAGAGATGATTACATCTGTCTTGCTGCCCATTCCCTCTCCTTTTATGAACATTACCACTTCAGGCAAATTCTTGACAAACTCAATCGTCTTAGAAAGTTCTTTTTTCTTGCTGTAATCCACCCACCTATAAAGAATGACTGCATTAACAGTCAACCCCAACTCTTCAAATCTTGTGTAAGTAGAGTAACCCTGAATGATGCCTCTTTTCTCTAATTTTTTCCTAATCCTTGCTACGCTTGGTCGAGAGGTTTTTATTTTTCGTGCAATCTCCTGATCGCTTTTCCTGCCGTTTTTAAGCAATTCTATCAAAACATCTTTTTCTCTCTTCGTGAGCTCTATCATAAAAAAATATAAGATACTTTTTGATATATAATATTTTCTTTTTTTGACTTTTAGTAACTTATTAAACTCTTTTTTGGGACTAATATTTATTAATCAGTATCATTATACTACATTTAGGGGGTGATGGAGATGCTATTTGAAGACGACAAGGGAACTCTATTAACAGATGAAGACGTGGACAGGCTTTCTCCTTGGGAGATTGACTTGAGAAAGATACATGTCCACGACCAGGGATTTGCCGCATAGTATCTCTTTAATTCTTGTTTTCTTTTATCTCCTTTTTGATTTTTCCCGGATTTGCAATCTTTTTTTATCTACTACTTATTTCTTTAGTATTCCTTATCTATCCCTGATAAAAAACAAACTTTTAAAAACTCAAGTCTTATCCCCTTGCTAATGGGGGATTGAAAATGCCAGAAGAAAATGAATTTGAATCTAATGAATCAGAAGATGAGATAAACGCAGATGACCTTCTGTACGAAGCTCATCTAAAGGTTGATGCTCTTATCGAATTGCTGATTAATAAGAAGGTTATCTCTGAGGATGAGTACAACGATATGTACGAAAAACTCCTGAATGAGGATATCCAAGAGCATGAAGGCGAATCCGAAGAGGACGAGTCTGAATAAACCTTAAATTTTATTTAAATTTATTTTCCTTTGAAAGTCCTTCAATCGCGCATCTAAGTTTCTCTATATTATTCTCCAAGCTTTGCTCAATCTCATCATACATCTGAACACTTAGTTCGTGGCCTGCTTCTTCTGCTTCTTTCTTGGCATGATTTCTAACATACCACAAAGCCTTGCTTAAGATGTGCAATAACTTCACATATGAATAATTCTCATTGCTTAACACTTAAACCACCCCATTACTTACTATATATGATTTTTCTTTTAAAACTTACGATTTTTCGGATACACCCCTTTTTTCAAAAAATATTTAAGCAATTAGGACTCTTGGATTGTTAAGAGGTAGGATGGAAATCAAGTGGCTTTCTCAAATAGAGAATGAAGAGATAGATAGCTTTGGGGCCAAAGCAGTCAAGTTTTCCCTTCTTTTAAGCAGGGATTTGCCAATCCCCCAAGGATTTGCTCTTTCTTTTGATTTCTTTGATGAATTCTTGAGAGAGAGTAAGGTTTTTGATTTCCTTAACCAAAAGATAATGACTGTTTCTTCTCAGAAGGATGCAAATAAATTATCCAAGGATATTAGAACGTATATCCAGATGTCAGCATTCCCAGAAGAAGCCCTTAATAAGATTCTTGGTTTTTATCATGCTATTGATGTTTCATCAGAAGCTCAAGAAACCAGTGCAGATAAGCTTTTGAACTCAGCTTCTGATCCCTTAGTTGTGTTGAGGTTATCTTGTCGGCCTAAAGACAAAAACATCGATTTTCCCGCAATCAGAAATATAAAAGGCGAGAAAGAGATACAAGCCGCCTTGCTTGAAGCCTTCTCATTTCTTTTCTCTTCTGAGACAATTATAGAGATATCAAAATCAAGAAGATTGCCAAGGGTTGCTTTAATCTTTCAAAGGATGGTTAATTCAAAGAAGTCTGGATTTTGCCATTTTAAGAAAGACAAGCCTTTTGAGATATTTTCAACATTTGGATTGATTGATTCTATCAAGAAAGGAGAGGTTTACCCTGATATGTTTAGATTGGCTTATAAAAGCTTTAACATCCTCTCAAGGCAGATTCATAAAAAGGAGATAGCATATTATAATGACCTCTTACAACACAAGATAAGAGAGGTTTCGGTAGAGGGAGATGATACAAAGGATCCTAGCATCACTTATAAGGAATTAAATGAGTTATATAATATTGCTAAGAGATTAAATTTAATTCTCAAAACAGATTTTGATTTTGAATGGGCTTTTGATAGCAAAGGCCTATGGATAATCAACTATGAGGTGAAACAAATGGCGGAAAAAGATGTATTCGATGTGATATTTGAAGAAGATGATGAACAGCAAATCTCTAACGAGGACTCAAATAGTGAAGCTCAGAGAGAGGATGATGCAAATATAGACGCAAGCGGAGAGACCAATCCTGAAACAGAGTCAGAAGAAAACTTGAATCCGCAGCAAAGCGAGCAGGAACAAACCTATACGCAAGAACATGAGAAAGAGCAGGGTAATGAAGCATCATATCAAACCCAAGAGAATCAGCAGGAGCATCAAGAAGTAAATCAAGAGCCCAATAAAGAACAGCTGAACTTTGATAAAATTAGCAATGCCTTTGACAAGGTAACGGATAAATATGCCAGAATAAATCCAAGTCTTAAAGATATTCTTGGGTTATACAAGGAGGATGTGCTTGAGGAATTAAGAAAAGAATAAACTCAAGAGCAAATAAAGAGCCAAGATGGCTAAGATGATGAAACAGGAACAAGCCTGCAGAAAATTCTGCTTAATGACTTGTGAATATATTGTGTCCAACTTTTCTCTATTTTGAAGCCTGCTTCTTTAGTTATTTTCTCAGCGTTCAAGAATCCTGGAAAAACCATTATGGCAACATTACAATAGCTACGAGCCCTTTCCAAAAACTGTTTAAAAAGTTCCTCCAGATTCCTCGTTTTCTTGGTATTCTTTCCATATGGAGGGTCAGTAACAATCAAATCACATCTCTCATCCAATTCAGTCGCATCTTTCTTCTCCAATTCAACCTTCAATCCAAAGAAATCAAGGTTCTTCTTAGCTCTCCCTAACATTGCTCCATCTATATCAAGCCCTTTAACCTTATAACCTAAAAGAGCAGCCTCAATTAGAATCCCGCCGCTCCCACAGAAAGGGTCTATCAGATAACCCCTTTTCACGCCGCTGATATTTATCAAAGCTCTCGCAATCTTTGGATGCATGCTTGAAGGATGAAGCGCAGGTCTCTTATCAGGCCTTCTCTCCTTGAAGCTATCTCTCTTCCAAATCTCTTTGCAGAGCCACATCTCTTCCGCTTCCTTTATTGCAATTAACTTTGTTGCAGGGTTAATCAGATTGGTTTTTGGAGTCAAATCCTGCTCTTTCAAAGCCAGCCAAACCTCGTCAGCAATCTTTCTTTCGTTTAGGACAGGCTTCCTTGTTTCATGCTTTCTAACACAGAAATTCTTATTATAGTATTTCCTCCATTCGACTTCCCTTATTCGCTCAAGGAAATCATCTTCTTGCGAACGAATAATAATCTGATACGCATTTGTTACCAATCCAAGTCTTTTAACTTCGTTTAACTTAATCAATCCTTTAAACAGCACAAACTTATCGGATAAACTTATACTCTGGCCGCATATCCTATCCACTTCTTCTTTGCCTATGCCCTTGATAGTTCTGTCAACCTCAAATAAATATGCCATATTAGCCAAATGAATCCGTAATCTTTTTAATAGTTACCTTATTATTACGCTTAAAATGGGAACCAAAAAACTATTTTATGATAATCCTTATCAATCAGAAGCAGATGCAGAAGTAGTAAAGATTGAGGGTAAAAAGGTTTGGCTTGATCAAACCATATTCTATGCTTTTTCAGGGGGTCAGGCATCTGACACTGGCACAATTGAAGACAGTAAGGTAATAGATGTTCAAAAAGAGAATGGCGAATTTGTCCATTTCCTTGAGGAAGAACCATCTTTTCAGGAAGGAGGCATGGTTCATCTAAAACTTGATTGGGAGAGACGATTCCATCTCATGCAGCTTCACACCGCAGCTCATATCGTACATAAAATATTTTCGGATAGGACAGGGATAAAGAAGCTTATCGGCTCTAATATCTCCCCAGAAAAAGCCAGATTGGATTACTCTTATGAAGAAAATATAAATTCTTTCCTCCTGGAGATAGAGTCTGAAGTTAACAAACTAATCCAAAAAAAGATTGAAATAAAAACCTTTGCAGACAAGGATAATCCAGAAAAGAGATGGTGGCAGCTGGATTCAAAGGAGGATTGGAAGATGCCTTGCGGGGGCACACATGTGAAGAACACAAAAGAGATAGAAGCAATAAAGCTCAAACGCAAGAATATCGGTGCCGGCAAGGAAAGAATTGAGATTACTTTGGCTTAAAGCTTCTAATTACTTTATCTAAATCATTAAGAAAACGAGATACTGTATTAGTAAGATGCTCAGGTTGAGTGG
>CAZOKS010000005.1:0-31749 GCA_964580745.1 uncultured Methanosarcinales archaeon
GTTATATATCTGTCTTCTGAGAGCTTCTCCTGAATTCTCTCAAAAAGCTCATCAACCGTGTTATTAGCAGATTTCTCTGGGGCTGAGAAATCTCCATTAAAGTAAGATTTATTCAATTCAACTCTCAGTGGTGTAGAGTTTGTTCCATAGTATATCTCAAATTTATATCTTGCTTTAGTTATCTTTTCGTTATCTAATCCAAGATTGGGTGTTTTCAAAACTTGAATCTCTAATTTGCCAAACGGCTTTTTTATGTCATCAGTAGAATAAAACGTGATGATCTCTCTGCCGTCATTAGCAATATGCACATCATTCTTATATATCTGAGCAGGCATATATCTTCGAATCATATCATTTAATCTCTTTTGAAATTCCCTTACGTCAAAATAATTATTGTTTTCCATTTTGCTTAAAGATAAAATAATTCCTTAAAAAGTTTTATGGACTCTTATATGTTTGAATCCCATGGAGGCGGTAATCTTTGAGCATATCCCTATCTTCTATAATTAAGGGGCTCTTTGCGAAATTGTGATTCTTCTTCATCTTTGATATATACCTTTTTGAAGGAAACATCTGGATGGAGATTCTGTCCTTACGTTCTATATTTTTAGGAGATGTTTTATTATCCTCATAACAAATCTCTCCAATAAAATATCCTCCAGTTTCTATAGGATAGAAAGGAGTATATTTTCCTTTTCCCAAATCCTTTTCAATTCTGTTATATAGACGCTCTAGGGCATCACTCAATTCCGTCACATTAGAGTAAGGTTCTTTCGGGCAAACTCTAAATTCTATATTATGCACAGAAGTTTTATTTTTCTCTCTTTCAATTATATCAATTACATCTATTTCTTTGTCAGAATTCAGTATTGAATAAATCCTATCTACAAGCGCCATACTATAGGATGCAGAAAATACATAATAAATTTATCTGTGCTTTTCTATGCAATTTCCCTTGAGATGAACATAGACACTATTCCCATAGACAATCCCAAGAAAAGAGACATTAGCATCCTGTTGGTTATCATGCCAATTGCCAAACCTGCAAAAAGCCCAACCAATAGCAAAAGAGGATCAAATATCCCTTCTTTGATTCCATTTTGGCTCATAAAGACCACCTTTCTTAATTAAACAAAGCTGTCTTTTAAAACTTTTCCTTTAGGAAAAAGCCTCCGGGGGGATTTGAACCCCCGACCTGCTGCTTACGAGGCAGCCGCTCAAGCCACTAAGCTACAGAGGCATTCTGCTATAAAAATAAACAAATAGTTTAAAAAAATTGTGAAACTAATATCATGTTTCCTGGCTGAGATTAATTATAATCTCCCTCACTTCCTCCTTTTCTCTCTCAAGAATATTTGGATTATCCGCCTCAATATTGAGCCGCACCAATGGCTCTGTATTGCTCTTTCTCACATTGAACCAGAAATCCTTTCCATAAACGCTAATCCCGTCAATCTTCTCTATCTTCATGTTAGAAAAGGTTTCCTCAATCTTATCCAATACCTTATCGGGCTCCTCAACCCTGAGATTAATCTCCTCGCTTTTATAGAAAGGACCAAACTCATCCAGCAATTGAGAGAGAGGCTTCTTCTCCTTCTTGAGTATCTCCAATAACCTCAGCATAGCATATACCGGGTCGTCAATAGAGTAATTCTTAGCAAACATAATATGCCCAGACAATTCCCCAGCCAAAACACCGCCTTGTTTCAGCAACTTCTCCTTATAGAAAGGATTGCCTACTCTCATCTTCTTAGGAACCCCCCTATACTTCAAAATGGTTTCTTCAACTATTTTTGAAAACCTAAGATCATAGTAAACAGTTTCACCTGGTTTTTCTATTAATTCATACTTTATGAATAATGAGAATAAGCTGTCTAAAGCAACTTTCCTTCCCTTCTCATCCACAACAGCAATCCTATCTCCATCACCATCAAAGCAAACACCAAAGTTAAGCTCCTGATCCTGCACAATCCTGGAGAGTTCGCCCATTACTCCCTCTTTCATAGGATTAGGAGAATGCCCAGGGAAATTTCCGTCTACTTTAGAATTTAGAATTAAAGGCGTAATACCCTGCTCAGTCTTTAGTTTCTTTATTACCAAGGATTGAGGTCCGTTTGAAACATCAACAGCAAAGTTAAGAGGCACTGCTTTGAAGAAATTGCATAGATGTTCGCAATAGAAGGCAATTCCATCAACCTCTTGGATATTCCCCTCATTATCACGCGATTCAAAAGCAGACTCTTGGTATATCCTTTCAATCTCACTAATGCCCATGTTATAAGTGAGAGGCAAGGCCTTATCATAGCACATCTTGACACCATTATACTCCTTAGGATTATGGGAAGCGGTAATCATAATACCAAACCGCACATTCATCCTTATTACAGAATAATAGAATACAGGAGTAGGGACCAGTCCAACATCATAGATGTTTATTCCTTGGCTTAATAGAGTTTGTTTGAAAATCTCATACATCTCAGGAGAGGAGTTTCTTCCGTCCCTCGCTAAGACAACAATAGGGATTTCTCTATTTATGCAAAAGGTGCCAATCGCTTTGGCAAGATTTGTACAACTATTCTCATCCAGCTCCTCGCCCCACACCCCTCTGATATCATAGGTTTTAAATATTGACATATTGACCACACTATGCAGAAAACCCTCCATTATTTAAAGTTTGCTTTGTTTGCTGGTTGTCTAGAATCATTAGAGTTCCCATTTAAATTACTCATCTAAGAAAAACCATCCAGCGTCTTCTGCTTCAGGGCATCATTCAGAATAAAACTATTAGACAGAAGCTTCTTGACGTCAACACCAAACTTACGGGTAGCAAGAGAACCGCTATACTCCAGCATTAACTCCTGCGAATCAAAGCCAATACCTCGGCCTTCCAGCGCCTTTTTCACGGCCTCCCTAACAACCCAAACCCCAAGAGGAGCCCAATACTCCTTCGTCACAAACCTCAACGCAAGCACACTGGCAGTCCGTTTAATCTCATCCAGCTTCTGAAGAATAGAAAGCCTAGCCGCGTAGTAACCCCCAGCAGTATCCTCAGCATAATCCTTCCGACCCCTAAAACCCTCGTAATCTCTCACATAACGAGGCACAACCAAACCCCTCTTGTCCAAGAAACCCCCATTATCCCAGGAATCCGAATCCTTGCTAAAAGAATCTGAACCGCTCTCCTGATTGCCCGTCCTATTCTCAGTTCTATTCCACATATTATCTCCTATCCTATCCCCCGACCTATTTTCCATAATATTATCCATCCTATTCCCCATTCTGTTGCCCTTTTCATTGCCCTCAATAGCCATCTCATAGAGCTCATAAGCAAAAGGCGCAGGAAAAAACATAATCAAGTAATAATTACCCATATGCCCTCCAAAATAAACCCTGTAATCCGCCTTCTTATAATCGCTAATCCTTGCCTTAATCTTCCGGCCCATAATATCATCAGTAGCAGTAATAGACCATCTTGTAGGCACAAACCTCCTCTGAGATTTAGTTCCCAAAACCCCGCCAGCCAGCAATCTCTGGATTGAATACTGATTATACCCCTTTTTCATAAGATAATCCACAGCACTACTCGCCCTCATATCATCCTGCTCTGCCACCTTATCAACCGCCCTATTTATCTTAGTATTCGCAATAATATTCAGGCGCGAAAGCCCTGCGTTAAGGTTTGTGGGGGCGATGTACTGGTCAAACGACAATCTGGGCTTAGGCAGCCCCTCAAGCTTCACCTCCACCTCAGCGGGCTTTCGCGCCATCGCAATTTCCTTGAGTTCTTGTGTAAACTTCGAATTATTGTTTGAATTGCTGTCTTTTAGCCTGACTGAACCTGTAATCCTTGAGCCAAAAGTGTCTTTGTTTCGGAAGATTCTATCTCGATCAATTTTATTCTGGCCGATTTTATCTAGGTTGGTTTTATCTGGGCTGGTGTTATTCCGGCGGGCTTTGTTCTGGTTTGAAGCATGGATGTCGTCTAAATCGCTGTCAGAATTCATATAGGATTCTTTTTGAGAGATGTTTTCCACAACGTCCCTCAGTCTTTTGAACTGGCTTCTTCCTGCTGGAGAAGAGATACCCAGCTTCTTGCCGCTGTTGATTAGCTCTTCCCTCAGCCCTATTACTTGGTTGATAGAATACCATTTCTTTGACCATTTCTCTGGAGCATCATGGTCTTTATACTGCTCGACTGACAGAACCCCTACATTCACATTGGGATAACCATACCTTCCCACAAAGATATTAGGTGCTTCTCCTTCGTATTCCTCTTTGAGAGTAGAGGCCATTCTCTTTAAGTGAGAAATCTTAGCTGCAATAGGGCAATAAGGTCTTCCGCAATGAAGCCTTCCCTTACAAAACAGGCATCTTATATTCATTACTATTTAGAAAGAGTCAGAGGTTTTTGTTTTTTTCTATTTATTCATCCTCTTGATAGTATTTCTCAAAGCAGATAGCGATGTATCTCTCAGGGTTCTTTGTTGTCGATTCCTCTCTGCTTATATGGAAACAAGGAGTATCTTCTCCTAACTCCTTTTCATATCTCCTTGGTTTGTATCTGAATATTCTATGAGCAAAATCAGGATCTGATTTCTCAGGATGAAATGTGTAGCGGATAAGTTCTTCTATCGCTTTGTCCCTGTCATCTGGATCAATCCAGGAATGCACACTTAACTTAAGTTCTTTATCATTATTTTGATTATAGGCACTTACCTTAAAACCAAGATTTTTGTGCAGGAGGTAGTTACCTATCTCCTTGACTATCTTGAAATCGTTGATATTCAGCACATGACTTAACATATCTAATTCAGTAATCCCTCTTAATATTTCTTTCATATTCTCATCTACTCTTTTTTCTAGCTTTTCATTATCTGTCATGTTCTATCATCTATTTCCTAACGATGTTGAGTAAATAAGGTAAAATTAATAAAGATTTATTTAGTGTTATATCTAGTAAATCGGCTTATAGGCTTACTTTTAATCCACTTGCAAGCCGCACTATACTTGCAAGCCGGAGTATAACACACTATAAAAGAAAGTTTTATATCCTAAAAGAAAATTTTATATTCACAAACTTTTTGGGTGTTTTTAGGATGCTTTATTTTAGGATTGTTTAGTTTTTGGTGACCAAATTGATAATAACAATATCAGGCAATATAGGAGCAGGCAAAAGCACTATCGCCAGTATGCTTGCTAACCGGCTTGGGCTTAAGCATTACTCTACAGGGGATTATATGAGGCAGATTGCCAAGAAGAGAGGAATAACATTAATGGAGCTCTCCAAGCAGGCAGAACAGGACGATTCCATAGATAAAGAGCTGGATAGATGGCAGGAGCAGCTTGGCCAGGAAGAAGATGACTTTGTAATAGATGCTCGGCTGGGATATTATTTCATTCCTAATTCCCTTAAGATATTCCTGAAAGTAAAGGAGGAAGAGGGTGCAAGAAGGGTATTCAGGGAGAAGCGTTCTGACAACAAGCATTTAAGCTTTGAAGAGGTTCTTGCGAATGTTAGACGAAGAGAGGAATCCCAAAGAAGAAGATATAAAGAGTACTATGGCATTGATTTCCCAGAACTTGACAAGTTTGATTTGGTAATTGATACTACAGGAAAAACACCTGAAAAGGTGGCGGATTTGATATGTGAGAGGATAATTGAGAAAAAACACCCTTGATAGTGTGGCGCGTTACTACTGGAAGATAAAAAACTTTAAATACTTCTATACTCTTTTTCAAAATACCATGAAAGGAAAAAGTCTCTTTTGGGCATATATCACGTTTATTTTGGTTGTATTGATAAATATCAGTGTTTTTGGAGTAAGTTATGCTTTTCTGTTCGATGAATATGTATTCTATGGACTGCTTATTCTGGGTGTTTTATCGTTTCTTTTTTACGCTAGCTCTTTAAACCTGTCTGCATTCTTATTGATGTCAGCGTTTTATCTTAATCTGCTGTTGCTTTCTTTGCAGATAGTAAGCGGAAGAAGGAGTCTTCTGATTGCAATCTCCTGCATACTCGCATTGTTTGGAATCTTGGATTGTATTATGAAGATGGGCAGGGTTCCTTCAAAATCTAAAGTTGCTTTCCCAGAGCCGACCATAATCTCAAAAGGCCGCCATAAAAGCAGTTCCAGACAAAGCAAGAGGCAGGCCTTGGATAAAGAGCTTGGTCCATCCTCCTTAAGCAAGCCAGAGGTTGAAACCTATACCGGTAAGGATGAGGAAAGTGTAGAAATCAAGAATATCCTTAAAGAGATTGAAGACAAGGCAAAGGAGCTCAACAAAGAGATAAAAACAGTTATCACTTCGGAAAAACATAAGCCAATAGGTATAAAATCTAAAAAGCCCTCACCCTCAAAGAAACAGGTTTATGTTGCTGGAAAGAACTCTGCATATTATCATTCTGAGGATTGCCCTATTGCCAAGCGGGTCAAGAAAAGAAGAGTTTATGAAACGAAAGAAAAGGCAGAGAATGCCGGGCTCAAGCCTCATTTTTGCGTTAAGTAAAGCTTCTGCAGTAATTAGAACTCTTTTTATTCTTTATTCTAAACTTATCTCGTAAGGCAGCACATTTTCACTCTTTAGAGAGAGCATCCTGCATTCCTTTGTATCCTCATAATAGAACTTTAAAAGGTGGGTAGGTTTATCATAAAGCTCATTAGAAGGCTCTTCAGCACCTTCAGTTCTCTTTTCTTCCTCATCTGAACTGCCTACTTCTTTAAGATATATGCCTAAGAAAGAGCGTACAGGCGGCCTCAGCAGCGGCGCAGGCTCGGCTTCCCCCTGTACATAAATTACCTTATAAGGAGCATTCTTAATCTTAACCATATCTCCAGCTTGAAGCTCGTTTCTTTCTAAATCCATGCCCTCTCCCGAACCTCTTATTAACTCCATATATAAAAATATTTTGAAGAATCCCTATTCTTTTCTTCCTCTAACAATCAAGGCAGCCACCAGCAAACCCGCTCCAACACAAATCATAGAATCCGCAAGATTAAACATAGGCCACCACCCCACCTTTATGAAATCTGTTATCCTTCCGTAAAAAATCCTCTCAAAGAGATTGCTCAAAGCCCCTGCCAATATCAGCAGAAATCCAATACATTCAATTCTGTTTAACTCTTTATTAAGCACCTTGAGGAAGAAAAACATCCCCACCCCAAGAATAATTATAATGGATGAAACCAATACAACAGTAGGATAGGAAGCAAGAAGCCCAAAGCTTACACCTCTATTAAAACTCAGGCTAATACTCAAAACTGAATTGATTTTTATAGATTCTTCTATACTCCTCATAAAGCTGTTTATACAAAGGCTTAAAACCGTAAGAAGAACTACTGCTACACCTAGAGAAACAACTCTACCATAGCCTGTTCCTTCTTTCTTCTTCGTAGAGTTTCCTTTCAACATTGCTCAACCTCTGAGAAATAGATTCCATCATCGCTTTCAAAGTGTCAATCTTAGAACATAAAACCTCGAATTCCTTAGACCAGGAACTTCCTCCCCCGCCGGAATAAGCAGAAAAGCCAGCATCTCTGGGAGCTTCCTGCTGGAAGGATTGCTGTTGATTGAAGGCTTGCGGGATTGAATTCTGAGTAAAGTTATCTTCTTGTGGCTCTTGATTCTTATTTATATCCAACTCTTCAAGACCTGTCTTGCTTTGATTGTCATCAAAGTTAAAGTCAAAATCCCTATCATTTTTCTTCTTCTTTCCAAACCATCCCATTTTATTTCTCCAGCTCTATCCCCATTATATCTGTTTTCTCTACTTTGGATACAACCCAACCCACAAACTTAGGCAAATACCTTGTTAAAGTGAATATAGGGGTTTCCGGAATTACTTTAACCTCTTTTGATTTGATTGATTTCATTAGATACTCAATACTTAACTTCTCAGGCAACTTTGAAATCATAACCTTAAAAATAAAGCTCTTGAGCTTATTTTCACTTTTTATCTCGTTCAGTATCCCGCTTATTATCTTGTCAGCATATTCTTCTCCAACGTCCTCCTTAAGCAAGTCCCTTAATGCGACTATGCTATCCTCAGCTTTTATTACATCAATCATTTCTGCTCTTGAAAGAGTGATATGGTCTGACAATTCATACTGCCCGGGAAAAGAATCAACTTCAAATATGATATGTTTATAGTAACCTGGCTGCTTATGCAATGAATTCTTCTGATAAAAGCCATCTGCCCGTTTTATCATCTCCTCATTCTGAAGCATAAGATTCCCTTCTTGTGATTGATTATCAAAAGATATTACTAGAGCGCTGATAATCCTATTCTCTTCAGGGCTTCTTAAAAGTAGCTGGTTTTGCTCACTGAAAAAATTTTCAGTAAAGGACTGCACATCAAGGAATATTAGAGCTCCCGCAACTATCAAAAACACAAGAGCCGCAGAGATAATGAATACTACTATTTTGAACAGATTCTTCAATAACAGAATACCAATCACCAGAACTGTTATGAAAAGAGCTGCGGATAAAGCCAATTGAAACATGTTTCCACCTCAAGCACATATTAAAGAATTGCGTAACTATTTAAAATTTTTGAATTCTCTTCCTCTAATTAAAAATATCTCCCTATTTAGAGTTGATTAAAGCATTTTCTCAAGAGATTCCTTGCTTTGTTTTGCATTTTTAGACCAATCTGCATCTGAAAACTTAGTTTTCAGGGAATTATAGAACTCTGAAACCTCCTTTTTTGAGTCATTGTAATTTATTCCCATTTCAATTAACCCGCAATAACGAAAATGTTTTTCCCAGTTTGTTCTAAAACATGCTTTGTTATTCATGCCTTTGAAATAGTTGATTTGTTGATTGTATTCTTTTGATTCCCATTCTTCCCTTTCAAATTTTTCTTTATTCTTAAGAAAGTACCAATCAAGGAATTCCTTTATCCGTCCTTCCTCTTCTCGGTCTCCAGAGATTTTAAGAACCAAACTTGAAGTTTCCCCAATGCTATATCTCAAACCATTGATTTGCATGGTTTTCACCTGTTTTTATTAAAACCTCTACTTTTAAAAAGAAATCTCTATTTCAATATGGATTTTATGGATTACTCTTCCCAAGTTATATCTTCCTTTTGCCTTCCAACAGCTCTCTCGCAGTATCTTCAATATCCTTTATCTCTATTCTAACTTGCTTCTTAGTATCCCTATCCCTAATAGTAACAGAATTATCCTTCAATGAATCAAAATCAACAGTAATACAGAAAGGAGTCCCATTCTCATCCTGTCTTGCATATCTTCGTCCAATCGTACCTGATTCATCATAAAAAGTTGCGAACTTTTCATTCAACCTCTCAAAAATATCCTGCGCAATCTTGATTAACTCAGGCTTCTTGATTAAAGGAAAGACACCAAACTTATACGGTGCAATCTTTGGGTTGAAATGAAGCACATTATTGCCCCTTTCCTCATCAAACTCAAAGGCCTCAAAAAGGAAGGCCAGGAAAGCCCTTTCCACCCCGAATGAAGGTTCAGAGGCAACATAAGGAATAACCTTTGTCTTAGACACCTCATCAAAAACCTCAAAATTGGTCTTTGATTCCTTCATATGTTGTTTAAGGTCGTATTGCCCCCTATTAGCATTGCCAAGAATTTCTTTCCAGCCGAAAGGAAACCTATAATCCACGTCAAAACAAGCATTCGCATAATGAGCCAGCTCATCTTCAAGATGCTCCCGTATTCTTATACTCTCCTTAGAGATTCCATAATCAACAAACCATTTATAGCTCAGATAAAGCCAGTATGCCTGCCATCTATTGCTCTTTTTGCTAATATCTTCAAACGAGATTTTCGTCATCTTTGATTTCTCTTTAAGCTGCTCTTCCCTTGAAAGGAAATTTACCTTTTCCTTCTTAATCTTGTCAAAATTCGGCACTTCATCAACCTTATCAGGATGCACGAAGTATTCCAGTTCAATCTGCTCGAACTCTCTAGTCCTAAAAAGGAAGTTTCTTGGAGAAATCTCGTTTCTGAAGGCCTTGCCCATCTGGGCAATCCCAAAAGGAAGCTTAAGTCTTTGGCTGTCAAATATATTTTTAAAGTTGACAAAAATAGATTGGGCAGTCTCAGGCCTTAGGTAGCTTTTTATTGACTCCTTGCCAGTTCCCACCTCAGTGTAGAACATAAGATTCAGAGGTTTCTCAACCACAATCTCTCCCTTGCATTTAGGGCATCTTAACTCCTTCTCTTTAATGACGGATGTAATTTCATCCTCGGAAAGCCCATCAGCATCAATATTTGCTTTCTCCTCTATGAATTCCTCAGCCTTAACCTGATGCTTGCATTTCTTGCACATTATAACATGGTCGAAGAAATTATCCAAATGACCTGAAGCTTTCCATGTCCTTGGTGCAGTAATTATAGAGCCATCTAAACCAACAACATCCTGCCTTTTCCTCACAAACTCATCCCAATAGAGCTCTTTTATGTTTCTCTTTAGCATCAAACCAATAGGACCAAAATCAAAGAAGCCTGATAACCCACCATAAATTTCCCCGCTGGGATAAACAAAACCTTTCTTCTTGCAAAAGGCAGCCATGTCCGCTACTGAAATATCCTTGTTCTGCATTCCTTTCACCTACCCATAAGCTAAATTTACATTACATCTGATTATTGCAAATACTTTATTTTATTCTAACTTCATTTTATTCTATTCTATTTATGCAATGTTTGCTTTCTTGCTAATATTCTTGATAGCCTCTATCTGCGGCTTATCAAGCTCTAGTTCTTCTGTTATGCTGTCCGCCATTTCCTTTCCCTTCTTGGTTTTGGCGTTGAAAACCACTGAAAGGAAAGGCAGTAATGCATGCTTTGCTTCACTCGATGAAATAAAGTAATGCTCAGCAATCTGTTTAGAAATATCATTTATCTTATTTAATTTTTGCTTGTAAATCCACATCTTAAGTATTCTGTCAGGTGATTGATACTTAACAAACCCCTTATACTTGTCTTTCTTTGCCAGGGAAACCCCTACAGACATCTCAAAATAGACATAAACCAATAGCCTCCAGTATTGCCTTCTAATTATCCTGGATGAAAAAACATCAGCATTCGCCAGGGCCTCGTAGGCCTTTAATACATCCTCTGGATTCTTATATTCGTAAGGTATATTCTTGTCCAACCAAAGCAGCACCATATCATATTTCTCATTTACATTATCAAAAGCTCCTAAAGAATTCTCCAAAGAGGTCGTTTTTAGAACCCTTATCAAAGCATCAAATATTTTCTCAGTCGTGTCTCTTGGCGATAGCTCTTTAACGAGCTCAGAAGTAATTTTCTTGTTAGATGCAGCCAAAATCTGAAGGTCGTTTATTGCAGCTCTTGCATCTCCTCCAGCCATTCTTGCGACAGAAGAAATAGCAGATTCTTCGTAATCCAAACCTTCCTTAGAACATATCTTCTCAAGAATAATCTTTATTGAGCGATAGTTAAGGCTGTGAAATTGAATAAGCACGGATTTCTTCCTCAAAGGAGCAAATTTAGAGCTGAATATATCATTCCCAGTAATTACAATAGGATAATTGGATTTTGGGATTATTTTGGATACATAGGAAATAGCCCCTCTATCATATCTTCCAGAAATACCATCAATCTCATCAAGTAAAATTATCTTACCTCTATGGAAAAGTGAGCCTTGACTCAATGCTTGAGAAAGTATTTCGTCTAAAGCCTTCTTATTTCTGAAATCAGAAGCATTTAGCTCAATCACCTCTAAATTCTTGCTTTTGGCATACGCATACACAAAAGCACTTTTTCCGGTTCCTGAAGGTCCATGAAGCAGAATGGCTTTTCTTTTCTTCTTGAAGTTTTCAATCTCCCTTTTTGCAGAGTTGATAGCAGAATCCTGCCCTTGTATCTCGGAGATAGATTCCGGCAGGTATTTTTTAACCCAGTCTCTTTCACTAACCATACCAGCGAAGGTAAGTTTTCTATTTATAAATTTAATGTGTTTGCTCATGCCCTGTCCTTTGCTTTCTCTTGCTAAAAGATTTCCGAATTTCCTCTTTCAAAGAAGTAATCTTTACAGAATTTCTTGCCAAGATTTTAACAATAATTCAATCCCTAAACCATCTAAGGTCTGATTATGTTTTTTTACGACTAATATTGAGGAGGTGATTTGTATGGCATATTTAGAAGATAGTTCGCTTGACGAGCAGTTGGAAGTTCTTAAATCAATAGGAGATAAAAGAAGCTCAGCAGACCAGTTTGGGGAGAATATGCAAGATCAAGAGGGGGATTTTGGAGAAGGGAAATCTGTTGATGATTTGCTACAAGAATACAATATGATTGATAAAAAATACAATCCTGTCAAAGGAAGAAGGCGAGTGGAAGCATTGCCTACCAAGGTGCCTCGTTACTTTTCATTCCAGAAAAACCTCAGTCTGATTCATGATGGATTGTTAGAGACAACTGAGATTCAGAATGAACTGAACAAGAAATACAGGGCAGAATCTTCACTATTGGGCAAGATTTGGCATATTGTTAAGACAAATGGGTATAAAATGTTTGGCAAAGATATTTCTTATGCAACAAACGAACAGTTAATAAACAAAGAGATGACCAGCCTTCAAAAGATTCTTAATGGCATTGATGGTATTTATAGGCAATCTAATTCAATCATAGATAAAACTCGGAAAACATTGATGAACCAGCTTGAAGAAAAGAATAAGGTAGAAGAAAACCTGATTAAGTACAGGGAAGAGAGAGTAAAACGTCAGCAACTAGGCATTCAGATGTACCAAAAACTTCGGGAACATACCAATCTTGAAATTCATAAAGTGGGAGAATTAAAAAAGAAATTGATGTCCTGCCAGCATCGGATTAAAGACCTTGATTCATTGATATCCCAATCATACATGAAATCAGAAATAATGGGCTCTATGATTAATGACTTGAACAAGGCGACCGATTTAATGATACAATATCGAAACATTTTGGATGAAACGAATACCTTTGCAAGAAGTGCTTATGAGAGGTGTAGATTGATGCAACCTTTATTTCAAAACATCGAGAATGGGTCGAAGGCCGCCCAAATGGTCTATGGTGAAGTCAATAAGCTCTCAGATACAATAACACTTTTGTGGAGCAAAACATTTGGCAACATCAAAATCTTGTCAAAAATCGCTAACTCCAACATTCCCATAACCTTTTATGATAAGGATACATTGGACACGCTTCAAGATATTAAGCAAGGCTTTGATGAGAAGAAATACAGAACTTTCCAAGAGATTGAAGACAATCTCGCAAGTGAGATAAACGACATAGAGTATGATGTTTTTGAAAGACAAGAGTGAAAATGACACTAGAACAGGATATATCCGGGCAGTTTAGGTATTATATGTTTCGTTATGGACCTATCTTTCGCAACCTTGTTTTAAGAGGAACTGGCAATGCTTCAGTAGAGTATGCTGAGAGCATCTCCGAAGAGATGAGCTATGTTTTGGCAGAAGCGAGGGTGTTAACTGAAAACAGAAAAAAAGAGAATAGAAAGGAAGATTTTCTATTTGGTTTAGAAACCTTAGTGAAATCTTACTATGAAAATTCAGACTCTGCTTATGAACCCAGGTTTCATACCTCTTACAATAACGATGGCTTCTATCAGAGAATTTTTGATAAAGGAATAAAACGACTAGAAACTTATGAGAAAAAGAAATTTAACCAGAATAACAAGGAGGAATTCTTTAATACCTTTGCGGAGTCCTTCATCGATTTTGTAAGAACATCTTACAGAAGAAATAAAGAGACAAGTTTCTCAGAAACAGCAGATACTTTTTTCTCACTTTTACATGATTATCTGACGCAGAAAGATAGCTCTTATATTGAGAGTTTCAGAGATACTACTTCTGAAAATCACTATAACAGTTTATATCATTCCAGATATGATTTTGATGATTTCATTGGAGATGATGCTCTTTCAGAGGAATTGAAACAGCTATGCAATGCACTGTTGCTGTATTCTCCTGAAGCAAATGCAAATCCTCTTTTGCTTCCAAACTCCCTAATCTTTTCTGGTCCTCCAGGTACAGGCAAGACAATGATGGCTAGAATCATGATGGACTACCTCAGAAAAAACTCTTCAAAACTGAATCTGAAATTCACGCCTTGTATTGTTGACCCTACAATAAAAAACAAATGGTATGGAGAGAGTGAGAAGAGGCTGAAAGCAGATTTCGCTAAGGTAAAAGACCCTGCTGGTATAGGAATCCTGGTTTTTGATGAGGCCGATGCAATATTGAATCCCAACACTAATGGAAGCCTTGAAAGCTCATTGCAGGGCTTGCTTTTAGCAGAATTAGAAGGGCTTTCTAGTAATGAGAGAGGGAATTACTTTTCCATCTTTATTACAAACAAACCCTATTCTGGACTGGAAGAAGCCCTTCACTCAAGATCTAGAGAATTCTATTTTAAGCAATTTGATGATGCCGATTCCTACTCCAAACTTATAGACCAGACAATAAACAAGAGTTTGCAAGGTTTAGCCCAATATCAGGAAGAAAACCAAAAGGACTATTCTAAGCTTGCTCAGTTCTGTCTGGAAAATCAGCTCTCTGGTAGGGACGTCAAGAAGGCGGTGCAGGGCTTTCTCAACCGCAGACTCCTTCTTGACGTCCCCTTTGATATCCTCGGAAAAAACTTCGAGGAGAAAAGGAAGTTTTTCCAAGATAGGATAAAAGGGATTTCGCAGGACGAAATGATGGGTTATTTCAACAGCTTCCTTGATGAGAAGACAAGGTATGAGAAAGAAGAGCAGGAGAATACAATATTAGATATGACTCAAAGAAAGACATGGGAGTTTTTGTCAGAGCAGCTTGCAAGGGAAAACCTATCAAACCTTTACGATAAAAATGGCAAGTACGAGACTTAGTTGTTTGAAATATCTTCTTTTTCGTCTTATTTATTAACTCCGACTAAATATTATTTTTCTGGTTTGAAGGAAATTGAATTGGGTTTGTCCAGAAAAGAATAAAGAGGGATACTTGCTTTGATGTGATGTTGCTATCAGAAAAGAGAAGCCGCCAGAGTCGTTATTTGATATAATTCTTTTTGCATAAAATGAGTGCGTAATATGAATGCATAAAATGAGATGAATTATTAGTAGGAATATCTGATTTGGAAATATCAAGTTTATTAAGCTAATCATCATTAGGATGACTGATTCTTCCGGCCACACCCTATTTTTTGGCTCCTGTAAAAAAGAGACTTATCTTTTTTGTAAACAGCATATATTCTTGCTTGTTGATGTCCCAGACCCCTTGGAAAATGTTACCCCTCCTATATTTCTTGTCTCTTCCTCAGGTTTGAAAGTGTAAGTTTTTACTTCATTCTCACATTCTATCAGGGATTCATCAAATACAACTCTCGCAGGGGTAAGACATTCGTATTCAGCTACGCATTCGCCTCCAACACTTCTGCAGTCCTTGTCATACATCTTGTCATATCTGGAGTCAAGTCGTGAGAATTCGCTGTTTACCAGAATAACCAATATCACTAAGATTACAATTCCTATCACACCAATTATTACTAGAGATAGTGCAAGTCCTTTCTTTGTTTTGTTTAATGACATTTTTTATACACCTTTGTCAATATGATATATAAAATGGTTAGGATTAAAGCGCCTATCACAACATAAAGCCAAACTAAATTATTCGGTTTATTTTCAAGGTATTCAATCTCGGGGCTTTCTTCGATGACACCAAAGTCTTCTTTGATTACTGCTGTTTTGTACCCTTCTTTTTTCACCGTTACCTCAAGAGTATAAGTGCCTGTCTGCTCTGGAGTCGCCTTGTATGGAAGGCTTATCTCTCGAGTGGTATTGTCTGGCGAGATTAATCTTGCCGTTATTTCCGGTTCCTTTACTTCTGAATCAAAATCAATGGATATCTTTTCATCCATCGTAAAGACTTTCTTATTAAAGTTAATCTCAAAATCAAAACTAGGTTTAGTGTTTATCCTGAATTCCTCTGAAAATGTTTTTTGGATTGGAGATAACACTCTCACTTGCGCAACACATGTCTGCGGTTCAAACCATTCTTTCACAGTTTGGTCTGAGTAGCTGCCAAAGTATGGTCTTTCGGGTTTAATCGTTGCTGTTATTTTTTGCATTGGCGCAATAGGTGCAGCAGGGCATATTATTTGTGGAACAAATTCAACTTCTTCACCAATATCGGACCTTAGAAAATAGTCAAAGCTTATCATCTCTCCTTCAGAAAAGGATTTCTTAACATCAACCATAACCTCTAACCCATATGCTATATTTATGGATAATAAGCAGATTATTACTAATACTGGCATTATTTCTTTTTTCATTTTTACCAAGTCTGAGCTAGCAGTCTGAATATATAATAATATCCTCTTCTTCCAATTCTGCTACTTGATTGCAGTTTATATCAGGATTCCCGCGAAGGTCAATCAGTTGGAGCTCATTTAGCTCTTTTAATGCTGAAACATCCTTAATTTGATTGTTTGATAAATCAAGGTATCCTAAATGCTCCAATTCTTTTAATGGTTCCACATCCGTGATTCGATTGTAGGATAAATAAAGCATCTTTAAATCCTTTAATTCTTTTAATGGTTCTATATTAGTGATTTGATTCTCATCTAAAGCAAGGCCTTCTAAATGCTCCAATTCTTTTAATGGTTCCACATCCGTGATTTCATTGAAGGCTAAATCAAGCCATCTTAATTGCTTCATTTCTTTTAATGGTTCCACATTCCTAATTTGATTGGATATTAAATAAAGGCTTTCTAAATGCTCCAATTCTTTTAATTGCGCTACGTCTGTGATTTGATTCTCTGCTAAATAAAGGCTTTTTAAACGCTCCAGTCCTTTTAATGGTGTTATATCCTCGATTTGATTCCCTCCTAAATAAAGGCTTTCTAAATGCTCCAGTTCTTTTAATGGTGTTATATCCTTGATTTGATTCCCTGATAGACCAAGGTCTTTTAAAAGCTCTAATTCTTCTAATGGTGTTATATCCTTGATTTGATTCTTTGATAAATCAAGGCTTTCTAAATGCTCTAATTCTTCTAATGGTCTTATATTCTGGATTTGATTCTTTGATAAATCAAGGCTTTCTAAATACTTCAGTTCTTTTAATGGTGTTATATCCTTGATTTGATTCCTTGATAAATCAAGGTTTCCTAAAAGCTCTAATTCTTCTAATGGTCTTATATTCTGAATTTGATTCTTTGATAAATCAAGGCGTTCTAAATACTTCAGTTCTTTTAATGGTGTTATATCCTTGATTTGATTCCCAGTTAAGAAAAGACTTTTAAGGTTCTTGAAGTTTTTTAGGTCCCTTAGAAAGCTCCTTGATTCAGAACTGTCTAGGTTCTTTTCATTAACATCAAGTGCTTTTATGTATGTGATATCTTTTTTAGTAAGGGCTCTGCTTTTGATATTTGTTAAATCCCTGATAGTTTTTTCTATCTCTTGATTCTCAAAACTAATTATTTGATTGGGCGATAATTTTCCGCGTCCATAATCAACAGTTTTTACTATCAAATCAAAAGTGAAGTTATTTATTCCTTCTTTTAGATTAGTTTTATCTATCTCAAAACCCAAAAGGCCTGTCTTTCCTTTTAAATTTGTGTCGATATCTAAGATATCGGCGGAGTCGCTCAGTAGAACTTCAATATAGTCTAAATTTGTGTTGATATCTAAGATATCGGAGTCGCTCCGTATTACGCTAATATAGTTAATCTTGTCTAGGTCTTCTTTAAAAGAATCAGAATCAACATAAACCCATGAGATGTCATTCTGAGGATTGGTTGTTAGGATAATGGGTTCAGTACAGTCTAGGATATCGCTCACTTGACAAGACTCCTGAATTTCTTTGGGTATGGAAAACTTAAAAACTGAAAAAGATAGATTATATCTTTTCATATTTTCATTAATCTTTTCAACAAATTCTAATTTGGGTAGGGGTAATAAATAATCTAATCTGAGTTTGAGGGTAGGGTCTCCAATCAAAGTATACCAAGGATAAGGATTTACTTCATATCTGGAACTTGCTAAATTAAAAGGATTATCATATGCGGAAACTTTTTTGACTGCAAAAAAAGCATCGCCTAAACTCATGTTGTCTATAAGCAATCCCAAGAAGAACTTTCGAGTTCTATCACCTCCTGCCAGACTATCACTAGTCGCTCCAATGTATGCAATTGCTCCCCGTCTTAAACTCCTAACGCAGAAGAGGTTTCCCTTTGAGTAAAAGAAGGGGCTATCAAAGGCGCAAGTTGAACAAGCATCTGCATTTATTAAAGTATTGTCAAGGTACGGAATACTCACACTCACAATTCCCGCCCAAATAGGATTTCCATGATCCATGTAGTTGATTATTGTTTTTCCTTTCCAAAAGGGATTGAGGGTGTTTGTTCCAAACTTAGAACTTGTAACTGCTGAGTTCTCAAGGAGGATTTTGATTGTTGTGTCATAGCCTAACGAGCTAAACAGTTCCCCTATCGCATATACTATTTTTGCATCTCCATAAGAAGGATTTCCTCTTGCAGATAAGACTTTTTGCGCGTTCTTTTGAGTTTTATTAAAAAATATAGTCCTGGCTATGTTAGAAGAAACATCACTAGTAGTTAAGCCAAATATTCTACCTACTTTCAAATCAGGTATTCTGTCTTGGTCAAGTAAAGAATAATGCCAGCTATCGACTGCTATGTCCCCGAGTTCTGTTGAAGTAACCATCTTAATGTCATTTGGGCTAGCGATTATCGTTAAATACTCTGCTTCTGAGTCCTTCTTAAACAACCTGTCTATCTGTCTTTCGATGTCTTTATCAATGTCATCATACACTTCTTCATTTGTATTTATGATAATCTCATGTTTTGCACTTGCTAACACAGGAGCAACCAAACTTGTTTTTCCATACAGCACCTTTATCTTTTCTGCACTTTTCTCTGGTCCAAACCCTGAGTCTATTTTTATTCCTCTATTAAAATCTAAATTATTAACCAAAATAACTCTATTTGTATTGGTTCTATCAACATATTTATTTTGTAGTTCGCTTAAAGTGTATTTTTCATCACAATTTCGCTCTATCTTGCCTATACAAATAATCCTTTTGTTTTTGAAATAAGCGTCTTTATCTGTTTTTGTTCCCTCAATAATCAAAGGTGCATTCATGAGCGAAGCATATGTTGAAGCTACCAAGGCCTTTTCATAGTCTTCTTCAACATAAACAAGGGTGTCATAGTTCCTCCAGAATGATAAGTAATCTGATGTTCTTACCCTTGACATTTGATTGTTTTCAAGCCCTACTCCCAAATCAGGATCTGCATATAGTAAATTTTCTAGTTCTTTAGGAGATTCTCCTATGATGTATGCTTTTTCGGTAGGATATTGTTGCATAAAGTATATTGCTGAGTCAATGTCAAAAGCTTTCTGACCTTCTTCATGCCATATTAACATTGGATAAACGCAGACATTCTCAGGTGTCCCGTATCCTCTTTGACATTCTGAATCATCCCCCTCTGGTTGTGTCCAAGTGGTAACTGGCACAAAGGGTAATACCTCTCTCCAATCATTATTGGATATTAGAAATATTGGCTTATTTTTGTAAAGTTCCAAGTTTCTACTTGTGGCAATTTTTTGTTCTAGCCTTTCATCATTTTTATCAGAATTCTCCCAACTACCAATATACTTTGCTAGTTCTGCCAGCCATTGCTTCGCTTTTTCACGTTCTTCTGTTGATGAAATATCGCCAAATTGGGGTGTTTTTTCAGATAGAAAATTAACCGAAGGCTTTAAATGGCAATTTGAGGTTTCTGCTATGCTGATATACTTTATCGAAGGAGAAAAAGCCAACAAGATGAAACAAGTAGGCTTCTCTTTATTGATTTCATTCATAGTCTGTTGCAACTCTGAATCTTTGAGTTTGTCTTCGAGCCATGAACTGAATTCATCTTTGTTTTTAACTTTAGAGTTTTCGAAATAAATGATAAGGATTTTCTTAGAAATCCCTTTTTTTTGCATGATGTGCTGGGTGCTCTCTAATAAATAATTCAACAACTCCTTGTCAATTCTATAGTTCTCATTGTAAAAGGGAGCATAAAGTTGGGGCTCTATGGAGTCTTGCTGGAGTTGTGATGGGTTAATTGATATTTCTGCAAAAACCAGGCAAGACAAAGTTAGTATATTGATAATTAAGAAGATGAGTATGAAAATCTCTTGTGATATCTTCTGATTAATATGCCTTAATTTAGTTATTGACACTTCTTCACCGTTAATTTTTATTTTAAAGATTATTTATAAAATTTACCATCAAAAAGGGTGTGTCCGGAAAAGAATAAAAAGAATATAAAGAAGAAAAAGAACAGATTAAACCCTATCCGTCTGATTACCTTATGATTATCTAGCTAATCATCATAAAAATGATTGCTTCTTCCAGACACACCCCTTTGAATCATAAACTTTAAATATCAAGTAAAAATCTCACTCATAGGATACTTGTTTTAGTTCTCCGAAAGGGGAAAAAGCAAATGAGTCTGATTATAACTTAAAATTAAAGGAAGGGAGTTGAAGATGGGGGAAATTAAGATTGTGATAGGACGAAAGGATGGAAAGTCATTTCAGGAGAAGGTTAGCGAGGAGAATGCTTCCAATCTATATGGCAAGAAGATAGGCGATAAGTTCTCAGGAAAAGAATTAGGTATAGAAGGCCTTGAGGACTATGAGTTTCAGATTACTGGTGGCTCTGATGCTAGTGGTTTTCCAATGAGAAATGATATTGAAGGCGCTGGGAAAAGGATGCTTCTATCTAGGAGAAGTCGTGGTTTTAATCTTCGAAGGAAAGGTCTTAGAAGGAAAAAGACTATTGCTGGAAATACTGTTTCAGAAAGCACTTCTCAATTAAACCTCAAAGTGATTAAGGAAGGCAAGAAGCCGCTTGGTAAAGAGGAAGAAGCCAAGAACGAGGGCCCAAAACCTGATGCGGAAGCGAAGAGAGAAGCTAATCCAGGCGAATCTGAGAAAGGTAAAGAGGAAACAGAGTCAAAGAAATTTGATTCCGAGAAACCTAAGGAGGAATAATCCGAATGAGCAAGAAGAAAATCATTCCAGAATTGAATATTGGTTTGATCGGTCATGTAGACCATGGAAAAACTACCTTGGTAAAGGATTTGTCCGGCAAATGGACTGATACTCATTCGGAGGAGAAGAAAAGAGGAATAACTATCCGTCTTGGATATGCAAATGTGGCTGTTTATGAATGTCCTAAATGTAAAAGTCCTAACAGGTATTCTGTTTCTGAGAAATGCCCTACTTGCGGCAGCAAAGGGAAGCTCGCAAGGGCGTTCTCTTTAGTAGATGCGCCAGGTCATGAGTCCTTGATGGCGACCATGCTCGCAGGAACAACTATAATGGATGGAGCTCTTCTTCTGATAGCAGCAGATGAGGAGTGCCCCCAACCTCAAACGAGAGAACATATGATGGCTTTGGAGATTGTTGGTATCAAGAATTTAATTGTTGTTCAGAATAAGATTGATTTGGTAACTCAGGAAAGAGCTATGGAAAGTTATAAGGAAATTAAGGATTTTCTCAAAGGCACATCCTTCGAAGGAAGCACTATTGTTCCTGTCTCAGCGCTTCACAGCGTTAACATAAATATTCTTTTGGAAACCATAATGAATGAAATCCCTGTACCAAAAAGAGATGAAACAAAGGATCCTTTAATGTTTGCAGCACGCTCATTTGACATTAATAGGCCTGGAACAGATGTTGAAGAGATTCATGGCGGGGTAATTGGCGGAGCTCTAAAACAAGGGATATTAAAGGTTGGTGATGAGGTTGAGATTAAACCTGGTGTTAAAATCAGCAGGAAGGGGAGGGATTACTGGGAACCACTCAGAAGCAAGATTGTGAGTATGCAAACAGGTGAAACAAAAATAAGCAAGGCAACTCCTGGCGGTTCTATAGCTATTGAGACTTTGCTTGATCCTTTCTATGTCAAGTCAGACAGTTTGATGGGCAATGTTGTCGGTCATGTTGGCAAGCTTCCTCCAGTAAGAGAAGAATTAGATCTGCAGGTTAACCTTTTAGAGAGAGTTGTTGGGTCTGCTGAGGAGGTTGATGTTGAACCTATTAAGATGGGTGAGCCTCTTATGCTCAATGTGAACTCTGCAGCAACGGTTGGAACAGTAACAGCCCTCGGCAAGGATGTTATAAAATGCAAGTTGAAGATTCCTGTGTGTGCTGAAAAAGGCTCAAGGATAACAGTTTCTCGAGTTATTGGAAATAGGTGGCGATTGATTGGTTACGCAATAATAAAGTAAAACATCAAATACTTTTTCTTCTGTCCCCTCGATAATTAATGTTAATGCTTTGTTTTCTATTCAAGTATGAATCAAAAACAAAAGTTTTAAATAATATTTAATCGGGAAGGTAGATTAGAACTTCTTTAAGAGGTGAGCAAGTTTGGCGAAAGAAAAAAGAATTAACTATGAAGTAAAGGGAACAAAAAAGAAAAAGAAATTTGTTGTGCCAGAGAAAGCGGTTAATGTTGAAGTGTCTTCGACCCCAAGAACATATAAATCAAAAGGTGGAAAGAGCGTTTATGGGGTTAAAGTCAGGTATCTTTCCAGCAGAAAGAAGGATGCAACAAAAAGGACCAAGATTGTACCAGTGCCCAAAGGTACAAAGAACGTTAAGTTAGCTTAATTGTTTGGTATTTTTTGTATTTTTTAAGTCCTGCTTCAATCTCTCAAGAAGATTGGAGCAGAGTCTATTGTTTTTGGCGTTTTTTTTGGGCTCTTTTTAAAGGGTTCTCTTTTAGAATAGAAAAACTTATATTAGAGTTATCTGGCGTTTTCACCAAAAGAAAAGAAGAGGATTTCTATGAGAAAAATAGCGGTTATAAATCTGAAAGGCGGCGTTGGCAAGACCACAACTACTCTTAATATTGCTGTGGGTTTGGCAAGGAAAAATAGACGAGTGCTTCTTATCGACATGGATCCTCAAGCAAATCTTACAGGCTCTTTGTTCTTGGCAGGCAATAAGACAATCTATGATTTGCTCATAAACAAGGAACATCCTTCTGATGTTATTATCAATGTTGACGACTTCTTAGATGCTATCATTGCTGATAAGAAGTTGGCTGATGCAGAGATGATAATGGCTGGTATGCCTTCTAGAGAAACAATCTTGAAGCGGGCTTTAGAATCTGTTTTTAACTATGATTATGTGCTTATTGATTGTCCTCCCTCCAATGGCCTGCTGAATTATAACTCTTTGCTTTATGCTGACGAGGCCTTTGTTCCTGTTTCCACAGATTATTTGGGTGTGGTGGGCCTAAGAAGAATTGTTGAGATTATCGATGAAATAAACGATTTGTTTGACCATAATGTTAAAATCTCTACTGTCATTCCAACAATGTATGATGTTAGAAGCAGAATCTGCAAGGAAAGCCTTGATGAAATTCGGAAGGGTTTTAACGGTGAGGTAGTAGCTCCTATCAGAGTGAATTCAAAGCTGAAAGAAGCCCCTCGCTCTGGCACAAGCATATTTGACTATTCCAAGAAATCCAGAGGTGCTAAGGATTATTCAAGACTTGTTAATCAAATACTCAATAGAGAAGAATTCTATTAATCTGACTGCTTATTTATTGTAAATCTCATTCTGGATTGTTGATATTGTTCTATCAATGGAGCCAAGCATCTCCTTATAATTCCCTTTCCATTCCTCTTCTAAGATTGTAAATTCCCCTTTATACTCATTTCCTCTTTTCATAGCATCCCAAATATAATCATCTAACAATTGTTCCATATCTTTATCATTTCTTTTTTTTGCGTAATTATACAATTCAATGTAAGTCTCAGTGTTCTCTTTCCATTCTGCCACAAGTTGCTTAGAAATCCTATGAAGATTTTCAGATGAAACCCATCTTGTATTGCATCCGCTGGAAATCCCTATTAATCCAAGTCCCATAATACATGCTCCAATCAAGGACGCTAATTTCCTAGTGCCTCCTTTCTTTTCCTCATCAACCATATTATGTAGGTTTATATCTCTCAGATATTTAAGTTTATCATATGAAAAAATGAGAACCTTCCGATTTGAAACAGGATTTCTTAAGAATTTTTCTGCTTTGGTTAAGATGTCTCTAATAGCATGTTGAGACCTTCATAGTTTTTTTCCTCTATAGCCGCCCGAAGAACCTCCTTCTTGTTCCTGCCTATTACCGAATTATCAATATTAAATGCCCAGCAGAGCAGCTTTGAAATCTTACCTTTTCTTGGAGAAAATTTGTCAGGGCTGTAGCCAAACAGCTTATCGTATAATTCTTCTTTAGTATAGGTGTATTTGATAGTATCGCCCTTCTTGGCTTTTTGCTCGATGAATTGCTTTTTCATAGGAGCATTATAAGCGGATGAGAACTCATAGAAATGCCTTTTTGATTCCTTTTCTACCATGAAAGAGGATTCTGAGAAGTTGTCCTCGATGAACGATTTTAGATAGTCCTTGAATACCTCTAAAGCCCCTCTCTTGTTTTGGTTATATATGAGCTCCTCAAGGAAATCCGCATAAAATTCAGCCTGAAAAGGAAACTTTTCTCCTTTGTTTGAATCTGCAGGGGAGAAGCCTTCCATAAAGTCATAGTCTCCGGTTGTGCCTATCATTGTTCCTTTATCACCTGAGAGGGCTCTTGCCCTCCCTATTTTAAAGGCTAATCCCTTCTTTTCCAATCTCTCAAGAAGGTAATTGCTAACCCTATCTTTCTTAATCAAGTATAAATCCTTAGAGAAGTTGATTACCTTATTATTCATAAACAGCTCTGAGACATATCCAATATTCTTGTAGAGTTTATCTTCAAGATTATCCATTCCCTTTGGGAACGCTTCCTTGAAATCATCCTTAAAATGCCATTTGGGAGTAGCAAGTAGCTTAAATACAGGGAACTCCAAAACTTTAGTTAGCGCTCGGTAATATCTTAGTCTCTTTAAAGGGGGAGACTTTTGGGCTTCATCATATATCGCTTTAATTCTTTCATCATGCTCAATGAAATCTTTCAAGCTCTCTACTACTGGATTAACCATAATTAAGTTGCAATCAAACAATCCTTTTTCTAGTTCTAACCACGATGTCCTCTTTTCAATGATATCTTCTCTTCCATTATTTGTGGCCTCAGAAAGAATTATGTCCTCCAAATGAAAAAGCTTGGCCTCATCTGTCTTTTCTTCTGTGCTACAGGGCAAGCACTTGTGATGCTGATAACCTTTTTTTCTTTTCTCAGCAATCGCTTTCTCCAAAAAAGAGTTCAAATCAAAGTTCTGGAAGTGAAGTTCTCCTTCTGTATTCAGAATCTGCTGCGCCTTTTCATTAGGGGTTATTTTTTCCCTTTCAAAAGGAATAAACCTATAGAATCCCTTTCTCTTAAGGTAATCGTGTTCATGGTAATCACATGAAATCTTCCTTGGAGAACAAGTATCAACTCGAGCAGGCAGAGAATTGAATGCTTTTGAAAGGAGGAGATGCTCTTTCTTCAGCTCGTTCCCAATTATCCAAGATTTCATTGCATCCTGAGCAGCATAATAAAGTATTTCCTTTGCAGCCCTATCCCGGTCATCTTTCTTGATGCCTCTTTCAGCCACTATTGTCTTTTTAATCAAATCTCCATGAGACAAAGTCTTTTTGGTTTCTTTGCCTGTAATTGTCTTAAATACCGTATCCAATCTATTGTCAGGGTTGGACATGTAAAGTTGAGAATAAATACACGGATCTATGTCTACTCTGCCTTGGAGTATGTTCTGCTGGATATATCCGTTGGGTATCTGAGAGATGAGTTTTGGTCCCCTTCTCTCTACTCCGACTTTGAAATTTTCGGTAAGCTCAATTGCCTTATTATAATCAAATTTCATCTGATTGTGGCCATAAACATAAAAAGGCTGGAATTTCTCAAACAGCTCATTTACCTTCTCAATAAGCTTGTATTGGTTAGAGGTTTTTATAACCTCAAACCTTTCTTTTTGATTGTTTAAAGGATTATCAACATTAATATAGTCCTCAGGAAAATCCAGAGTAGTAACAAGATAATTATAGTCTTCATCAAGGCTGCTTATGCTTGCAACAGTGATTCTTTCATTCTTCAATTCATTATGTATCTCTTCAATATCTCTTAAAAGTTGGTCTCTTCTTTCTTCTTTAATATCATTGCGATTCTTCCCTAGCTCTACGAGTACTTGCTCCAAATCCTTATCGGACATGTTATGATAATCCTCTGGAATGTCTTTTTTCTCCCAGTTATGTGTTTCAAAATCCAATGCAAGTCCTGGTTGTTGTAAAAGCAGGTCCAAAGAGGCTTCTTTGTTCTTAATCTTATAACCATTATTATCTTCCTCCACTATGAAGAAAGGGAAGTTCAACTTGGCTGCCAGATTCTTATTAACTGAGAACCTGCCATCTGATTTTGGCAAGTAGGAAGAAAGAAACAACTCCATTCCTTCTTTATTGAAGAAAGGAATATGAAAATTATAGAATGATTTCCCCATAGAGTATCTTTTTCTCTCCCACCATATTTTTTCTTCACGGGATTGCAAAAAGTCTTCTATGATATTTAGCTTTTCTTTATTTGACTTGTATTTCTTACTAGATTTATTCTTTATATTGTCTAATTTCTCCTTGATTTTGGTTGCTTTTTGTTTATACTGCTCAATATAGAATTCTTTGCATCTGTTGAAAGCATCCTCTGCTTTTTCATTATCCTTTTCTTTAATTGGTCTTGTCGGGATGAAGAATGGGACACTTACCCTGGTAAAGAATGGATTTTTTAATCTGTCTTCTTCGATTTCCCATAAACAAACTTCAATTTCGGAGTTTAATCTGCCTTCAAGGTCTAATTTAGGTTCAAAATAGCTCGCTAAATATCTTTTCATATGGGTTAGATTTTGTTGGTTTTTAAAAAGTATTATTTTGTTGAGAATTAAATTCTACAAAATAAACAATAGAGTATATTGTTTGTAGGAGAACAAAGATTTAAACATCCTGCATATTCCTTCTGATGAGAGGGAGTTGTTTATACAGATATGATACGGATAAAAGGAATAAAATTTGAAAGAAAATGAGCGAAGTTGATACTGTCAGAGTTGTATCCTCTCTTGCAGCGCTTATAGAGGTAAATCTGCCATTCCTTTCAAGGAGCTTAACAGATGAGGAGGATGTTTCTGAGGGCTTGTCATTACTTGAGCAAACCTTGCTTTCTGCTGATAAAGCAGAATCTTGTGATAATCTGGCTAATAATTCTTTAGAGATTGATACACTTGTGGAGGAGCTTTACTCAAGAGTTTTCTCTAAGGTCCGTGTTACAAGCAAGGATGAACAGGATTATAAACTTCTTATCAAAGAGGCCTTTAGAAAGCTTCGAAACCCCAGAGTTTCGGGCAGATATAAGCTCAATCTAGAAAGGGAAGCTGTCTTTAGGGATGCTTTAAAGAATAAGATGCTAGATGGATTTCTTCCTATTTTTGTCAGAGGCTACTCGCTAATAGATAATCCGCGGAATAAAAAAGCTGGGATTGACCCTTATTCAGGGCTTTCCTATTTTAGTGATATTCTTCTGAAAGAACTGCCCCATCAGATTGAAGAAAGTCTGATGGAAAAGATAGCACTGATATATGTTCAGCCCAATACATATGTGCAGTTTATTGAGAAGAATTCTTCTTCTAAGGCCGAAGAGTCATATAAATTAGTTGATATAACTGAAAAGTACCTGCCTGACATTTTTGGCCTAAAGAAAATATTAGCGCTTGAAACAGGAGAGGTATTCTCAGAGTATAATCCTGAGCTGCTTGATGTTAGTCTATTGGATAAGCATTTTATGTCCTCTTGGCAGGACTATACTACAGAGATGACACATTATGGGATAAAAAATCTTGCCCGCTTAAGAGAGTTGTTGAGAAAAAGGACAAGATTAGCTCAGCGAATAATGGCTTTTAAGCTCGGAGAAATTGTTAATCTATACGCCAAAGAATTTAGAAGCAAGATGGATGAATACCTGTTAGAGACTCTTCCTTTATATATGGAAAAAACATCAGGAGATGCTCAAATCTTTAATCTTGTGAAGGATTACTTGCATTCTCCTCTTCCGTTTAAATCAATCGGCGGTGATTTTGGGCCATTAGAAGGCCAGTATAAGGTTCTTCCTGTAAAAGGAATCTGCGAAGACAAAGCCTTAAGGAAGCTTTTGGGTTTTCTTCAGAGTTTATCCCCACCAAAAGAAAACCCTAAGATGTTGAGATTAGCAGGCTCAAATACAAACATAGATTATGTTTTTAATCATGATTGGCCATATTTGTTGTTGGAATCTCAGGCTTTTGATAATCATCCTAACCTGATTGACCATGCTCAAAGAATATTAGGGGATAAGAACAACCCCAAGCGTCAATTAGTAGAGGAATACTGTAATAATTTCTCTTTGGGCATTAGCAGGATAGAACCTAGATTGGTAGAGCTCTTTAATTCCAATCGCAGCATAAACAAAGGGCTCCAATCCATCTCAAAAATAAAGATACCTATGCAAAGTTATCTAAAAGACAAGGAGATTTTGTTCCCAATGGATATACCAGGCTTTGAAAGTCTAGTCTCAAACGACGAGAATGAAGAAAGCAAGGAAAAAGCCTTTTTTAGAGGTTCTCTCTTCTCTCTTCCTACGACTGAAAAGCTTAGAAAGAGTCTCTTTAATTTCAAGAAAGCTTATTCTAATATTGACGGAGGATGTGCTCTGGATAAATGGATTAGCCATACTTTATCGGATAAAGACCTGGAGCAGATAATTGAGGGCTATAACCCTTCGGATGCAGCAGAAAGAGGAACATTGATTCATTCCCTTATATCAGCTCCAATTGAAGGAGATATAAAAACCAATCCTCATTACAATACACTAAAACGCATTGGGCTGGAACCCAGGCCTTCTTCAGATTATTGCGAGTTAGAATTCAACACCCGCTATAAAGGTCATTCCGTAAGCTTCCATCCTGATGTGCTTTTATTCTTGAAAGACAAATCAAATGGTAACCTTGATATCATGATTATAGATACTAAATCTAGCCGATATACCCCTTATTTGGAGCATAGATATCTGCTTCAAACCCTTTTCTATGCTAAGCAGATAGGAAAAGCAATGGAAGAAAAACTTGGAATAGAATATAATAATATTGTTTTAGGATTGAATAAAATGGCTTTCTTTAAAGATGCCCAGGAGAGCTATGTACAATTTCCTTACAAATCCCAGAAATTTTCTCCGTTGATTCTCATAGAAAAGGATGACCCCTTAAACAAGGTTGCTGACAGAATCTTTGAAGAATCTATTATGGGGATGGAGCGGGCAAGCTCTTCATCAACGCCAGAAGAAGCAAGGGCTTTTATCTTCGAGGAATACAAAAAAAGCAAGGATAAGAAGTATTGCTCTCGATGTTATTCAGAGCATAAGAAGGCTTGCCGAGTCCTTAGGAAGGAGCCATCATTAATGAGTGAAAAGAATAAAAGTTAATTGCTCAAAGAGTAAGGGCCGAAGACAGATTTAATATAGTCGTGACAATTATTGTTATTGCAATAATCATAATCGCCAAGAAAACCAAAATAGGCCCGAGATACATCCATATTGCTTTCCTATTGCTAATACCATGTATTTCTCTTGTACCTATAATCAATAGAATTAAGCTGTAAACCCAGGCAAATATCCAAACAATAGGAATCCAGCCGAAAAGCCAGATTGGTGTTCTTGAATATGCATAAATCTGAAAGGTTTTATCAAAATCCTTCTTTCCATTGAATAACAATATCCATAAATGAAGCAATAAAGATATTACGAAGGCCCAGATTATATATATAATGATGCTCGCTATTACGGCTACTGGAAAAAGCCCCCACATCAGAAACGTATTGGGCAAGTTCATTCCGAGCTCTTGAGCAATGGTTGTTATTCCCAATCTAATACTTGCGAATCCAATCAAATTGTCAAAGAAGCTATAGAAAGCTAAGAATCCCAGCATAAAAAGGAATGCCTTATTTATTGTTTTTTCATTGAGCCATCTAAAGAACTCAGTAGGCTTTAACAGCACATTAATTACCTTATTTAAACAGGTGTCTTTGAGTTCAGGCTTGCTTTTTGAGCCTGTTTGCTCTTTCTTTGCTTTCTTCTTAGTAGAAGAGCTTGACCTTATCTTTTCTGGCGCTTTGGATTTGCTTCCAGACATTTTCATCTTATTAGTCTTGCGAGTCGTGCTCTTCTTGGATGATTTTGATTTAGAACTGCTTTTCTTACCTTTTTTAGATGAGGTGTTGGTTTTATTTCTTGCCATATAACCTCCTTATTTTTCAGGATTTAAAAACTTTTCTGATTATTGCTCTTTAACAAAAAGGAAAACTTATTAAAAATATCCTGCCTGCTAGTTTAAAAGATGGTTTTTATGGCAACAATAAAAGAAGAAACCTTCAAGGAAGCAAAGGATTTGGTTAAGAGATTTGGGGCTTCACCATTAAGCGAGTTAGATGAACTTCCGAATTTCTATACTTTCAATAAAAGTCTCTTATACTCGCATAGGGATTTCACTCGTTTTTTTAAGGCTGTGAAGTCCGGCAAAAAGTGTGCCATTGTTTCCGGAATGAACCCTTCTGGCGGAATGCATTTTGGACATAAGATTGTTTTTGATACCAACCTCTTTTTTCAGCAAGAGTATAATGTTGATGTCTTTATTCCCCTTTCTGATGATGAGAGTTATGTTACTGGAAAGGTAGACACGCAGGAGACTGCTTTAAATAACTCTTTGGCTCTAGCAAAAGAACTCCTTGCTTATGGATTCAATCCTAAAAAAACCTTTGTTATCATTGATCAGATATACACCTCAATTTACAACCTTGCAATTATGTTCTCCAGAGGGATAACCATGTCGGCTATTAGAGCCACATATGGTTATAAGATGGAAGACAATCCAGGTCTCTTCTTCTATCCAGCGATTCAAACAGCACATATTCTGCTTCCTTTAGCAAGGTTTGATTATGAAGATGTTTTGGTGCCTATTGGTCCAGATGAAGATAGCCATATAAGGATAGGAAGAGATATTGCCCCTAAATTCGGCTTGAAAAAGCCCGCTGTTGTGCATGCGGTTTTCCTTCCGGGATTAACAGGAGCAAAGATGAGCGCCAGCAAGCCAGAAACCGCGATTTTCTTTGAAGATGAGCTCAAAGATGTTGAGAAAAAAGTAATGAAATCATATAGTGGAGGCAAGGTCAGTGTTGAAGAGCATAGAAAGTATGGCGGCGATCCTGACAACGATATATCTTGCATATATCTCTCGTTTTTCTTCATGGATAAGAAAGAATCTGAAAAGCTCTTTTCGGATTATAGAGCAGGGAAGTTGCTTAGTGGAGAGGTCAAAAAGATGTTTGCAGAGAGGATAGTTAAGTATATCTCAGACTTCCAGAAAAGAAAATCCAGGATTCAAGATAAGGATTTGGATAAGATTATACTTAAGAATGACCACAATCCGAATTAGGAAAACAGTTCATGTACATCGCTTTTTGTGGAACGAGGCAGAGCAAAAATTAGTGAAAGAGGAAAATCCGCCTGTTCCTGTTCTTTATCATTACAAAACTTTTATGAATGTCGCTTACGTCTGAGGGTAGAAAATATATAATGGCATATCTACAGAATGACAGCCTTTAATAATGTAAAATGCAAATTATTCTTATTAAGAAGGTATGGTGTTTGCGAATTATAAAAATGTACGAGAAAAA
>CAZOKS010000006.1:0-15473 GCA_964580745.1 uncultured Methanosarcinales archaeon
TATTCCGTTTTCAGAAAAAAGGTTTCAGTTGCTAATGTATTGCCACCACCTTTGACTTCTACTTTGAAGGAACAACTGTCATCTGAAGTAACAAAAGCAGGGAATATCTGACTCTCTTCGCCGGGTTTTATGGTTTCTGTTATCACAAATTCATCACCATCTAAATAAAGCCCTTTCAAATCACTACACCCAGAGGTTTCAGTTATCACTATCTTTTCAATATCATCCTTGAAGATATTTGAGACCCATAGGAGATAAGCAGCAATCTCTCCTTGAACAACTGTCTGAGATCTCGGATAAACACATATGCCTGATGATTGAAGCGAAGTTGTACATCTCGATTCCGAAATCAAGTCGTTTTGCATTCTAGAATTTACTTCTATCAAGTCTTGTCCGTCATTAACAATAGAAGTAACTAACCAAATAACAATGCCAAGAATAGCTATGCCAAGTATCAACATTACAAGTGTATTAATTGCCAGCTCAATTCCTTTATTATCCATTTTGACCATGAACGAAGAATTAAAATAAATAAGTAAAGACAGAATAAATTAAGGAACTATTTCTAAATTAAAGCGCTCAGAAGCGTATTCTGATGCCCCCTCAGATACAGTAATCTTACAAGCATAAATATCAGGATCTGTATCCTTCGGATCTATTTCGAATACTTCAGCGGTTCTTTCACCAGGAGACAACTTAAATGAGAGTCTAAACGCAAGTCCAATAGTAGAAGCATCATTGCCATGTATTCCATCTTCACATTCGATGCCAATATCGAATGTCTTTTCCTCATCTAAAACATTCTCTAACCCATAATATGACCTATATGTTTCGGTAGATTTTACAGTTATTTCTTTTTCCTCAATAAGAAATTTATCGCCTGAACTTTCAAGCTTACCATAAATCTGATCTTTCTTTTGCTGGCTTACATCCAATTCGGGTACGCTTCCCCTAAGCTTATTCACCACAAACAACCCGACTCCAAGCATAGCCAACGCAAGCAACAGAATAACAATTGTATTAATAGACATCTCAATTGCTCCTTTCTTATTCATCTTGTTCAAATTCCTTAGCTTTTTCATTATCGCCACCTCAAGATAATATCGTTAAAAGTATATTAATTTAGTCTATTGTGAGACTCATATATAAACTTTTTTGTTTTCGTTCATATCTGAGCAGAGATTCAAAATCTTTTTAAATACCTAATACTAAAAAGCCAAATATGTTTTTAAACAGGTTAAGCTTTCCTGGAAGAGAGGTAAAGGCTCTGCTTATAGCTACATTAATAGTTGGGCTGACAATTGGCTTTAATGATGGACGGGCCACAGTAGGAATAGACGAATATTGGATGAGAAACTTCTGTATTTGCTGTTTAGCAGTGCTTTTTGCCTTATTAATCAGAGTATTCATCCAGAAGATTGTCGGCTTTAAACTTGGGTTTGAGGCAGAGTTCAAGAATAATCCTTTCGGACTTTTCGCAGGTATATTCACTGCTTTCCTATTTGACGGGCATGCCTATCTGTTTGTTCCAGGAGGTACAAGACTCAAAGAAAGGCCTGAGATGCATTTAGGAAGCTATCCCTACCTTAAAGTAAGAATGAAATACTCTCTGGTTTCAATAGCCGGCTGGGCAGCCACCCTAACACTCTTGATTTTTTCTAAAGCATTATTGGAGATATTCCCTAACAATATCTTCCTTGCGAAAATGGCTATCGTAAATGCACTGTTCCTGGTATACTTCTTAATACCACTGCCTCCGGAAAGCGATGCATTCTACCTTGCCTTCTGGTCAAGAACATGGTTTATATTCCTGCTTGCAAGCTCAATAGCAATATCCTTTTCAATATTTTTCCTTCCAGTAGCATTCTCTTTGTTTTTCTCACTTGTTTTGGGCTTGATTGCAGCATACTTCTTTTATACAAAGCTTGAGCAATAACCAGGCATGAATAAAAATATCAATATCGCAGGATGGCTCCAATCCCACCTAAAGAATTTAATATACTTTGAGGCTCCTCAGATTCAATTATATGCACTTCACCTCTTGTCTGCTCCACCAAATCAATTATCTTTTCAAGCTCTTTAGAATTCTCTTCTGAAAAAAGTTTCTTCTCATTCACCAAAAGCTTTTCAACAGCCCCCATCTCTGCTTTCTCAAGCACATCTTTCAAGCCGTAAGCAAATTTCTGATTCTTAGATATATTTGCTAAAAGGGTTTGAAGCAAAGCATTTTCTTCATTGAGCTTCTGCTCCTTAAGCACAGACCGGACCTCATTCCTCTTAATAACCTCTGCAACCCCTCTTTCTCCAGGATTTGAGGCATGAGAAAAAATAACCATATTATTTATGGGTTTTGATTGAATCTCCTTCTTCAACTCATCGTTATAAAAACCAGGACTAGCGCACAATACCTTATCCACCTGAAGTTGTTCTGCTTTCTTCTGGATAAAATCAGCAATGCTCTTATAGAAATTCTCGCCTTTCTCATAAGTAGCCTTCTTAGCAACATCCCCTGTAATCTTGGTTATAATTTGATAGTCCGAATGAGTCAGCAAAGCAAAAACCGCCTCCTCCCTATCAAAAACCACTACAAGAACCTTATAACTCAACCTTTTCTCAGACTTCTTTATCCTATCTATCTGAAAGTTCTTCCATCTTTGCTTTTTAATAGCTATCTCTTCATTTGCCCCAATATTTAAAGAATGATAACTCCCTTGAGGAATCTCTTCATACTCTGACAAGGTCTTTCCTATTACCTTCAAAGCCATAGGTTCCTTCTCCAATTCCTTCTTCTCAACCTCTAACTCAATAAAGAAACTTTTCCTCACACTTTTGGTTGATTCTTCATCACCAATCTTAACCTTTCGAGTAGTTTTCCCACTAACAATATCTCCTGGCTCAATAACCTTATATATATCCAGAAGGTCTTCTCGTGTCTCAGGCAGAATCTTCACAATACCCTGCTTCAGATTTGTTTTAAGTATCTTCATTTTCTATACCCCTAATTAATTTTGATATATAATTCTTGTTAAAACTAAACATCTTTTGAGAGCAACACACCAATAAGACTTATTAACTTAATGCCTAAGAGAAGAAAAAACACATTAATGACTCCCAGGAGCGGAATTAAAAAGAGCGGAAACAAGAAAGCTCCCAAAAAAGAACCAATCGAATCAGCAGAGAAAGCATGTCTTGGGGAATAAACCTTTCTCACATTTCCAATGAAGGAAAATTGCACAGCCACTCCAGCTCCAATAATAATGTCAACCCCAAATATCAAAGCAAGCAAAAATCTATGCCAATATGCATTAAGAAACTCTAAATTTATTGATATTATCGCTAACACAACCAACACAAAAAGAAGTATTATTTCGGTAACAATAGCAAAACCCTTTAAGCTCGCTTTCAATCCACAAAAGAACCTTTTTGCCAACAAAGTTCCTATCCAAAGGCCCATCATGAAAAACAATGTTAATAATACCATTCCCAAAAAACCATAGCCTATTGAAACAGATAAAAGAATAACCAATATTACTTGTACAGAGGAAGAGATTATCCCTGAGGTTAGTATTGGCGCCTCTGACCATTTGAAACGGCATATTATAAAAGCGCTCAATCCCAGCAATACCAAAACTATTCCAATTGGCCGGCTTCCTGTTTGCTCAAACCAATCCAAAATAGAATAATAAAAGGAAACAGGTCTTAGATTTCTATTCTCTATACCAGCAGCTGAGAATGATTGATTTACCATTTCCATCCTTCTTTCCTCTAACAAAGGAGAAAGATGCATAGAATTTGCATATGAGTTGTTCATTGAGTCTAACGTTTCAAAGAAAGAATATGAAAGAGGATTGGACGAAGCCAGAAGATATATTGTTTCTCCAGGAAGATAGATAACAGATGAGAACTCGGCTTTAAGAGCATTATAAACCGAGGAAAGAGTAATTGCTTTTGCCTCATTAATAAAATTCTCTCCTCCTTTAACAGGAACTACAAGCACCCCTTTCGGAGAAAGAATGTCTTTGGCCTTTCTAAAGAATTCCCTAGTAAATAATCTATTGTCCCTATAAGAAAATATGCCAGGATTACCCACAACTACCGCATCATAAGAGATATGTTCTTCTTTCAACAGAGTATTCAAAAAGAGATAAGGATCAATCGGAACAACTTTTATCCCTTTTTCTTTTAGTTCAACTTCTGCCTCAGAAAACTCTCTTTTCTCTATCTCTTTAACCAAAGTTTTATCAGGGCTGACAATAGTAACATTTAAGGAGTCATAATGGCTAAGCTCTTCAAGTTCATTCACAAAGAAGGATTTCAGAAGAAGAAAATTGTCAGCTCCTTTAACCAAGGATAATGGCAGATGAGTCAACATCTCAGCCTCGCTCTGAGTCGCATTATCTCCAATAGGCACGCTATCATAAAAATAGTTGCGTTGATAATTTGATTCTGCAATTACTATCCTGCCAAGCCGAGATTCCTTAAAGGCCACAAGATTGCCAAGTTCATTGGAAAGCAAAAGATTATCCAGATTTACCAAAAAAGAAAAGATACATAAAACCAGAACAATTCCAAACATACCAAGAAAAAAGAGGTCTTTCCCTAGATGTTTCTCTGAGAAGTAAAAGTAAAAGACAAGCCAAACTATGCCTAAAGAAATAAGAGATATCAAAGAAGCCGTTCTTATTGTATTTAATGTAATCAGAAAGAAGAAAAAAAGGATTGCTCCAATGAGATTTCCAGAGATGTCCAAGAAGTAAAAATCCACCAATCTCCGCGTCTTCTCATGAGAGGTAATTCGAGAGGCCTTTGTAATTACCAAACCAGAAAGAAAGCAAAAAGGGAATAAAATGAGTATCGATGTAAGGATAACAAAAGAAAACTCCTTAGCAACCCCCAGAATCCAATATTGTTTTATCAATCTCGCTCCAATGATAAGAAAAGGAGGCAAAGCAAGTTCCAAGCAAACCAAAGCTTTCAAAACCCTTTTAGATACATTAAGAAAAGAAGAAAACCAAGCTCCCAAACCTACTGCAAGAAGCCATAACGCCAGAACCAGCCCATAAACAATCTCGTTACCTCCAAACATAAAAAGTATCTCTCTAATTATCTGAAGCTGAAAGATTATTGAAACAACCGCCACTAAAAAAATGAGAAATCCAAGCTCTTTGAACATCTCTCTCTGTTTCATCTTACCCATCTGGATTAAAAGAATGATCAAAATAATAATATTTTGGGAATAAAAATATTTTGGATGATGAAAATAATAATTTATTTCCTGTCTTTGAGCTCTTTTAGCAAAGTTTTCCCAAATTTCACTGCACTCTGAGGACCATCCGCAGTTATAATATTCCCATCCTTAACAACATTCAGTTTAACATAATTAACCTTGTTAGACAGGAAATATCTCATTGAAAACTCGTTCTCAAAAACAGTAGCGTTCTTTTTATAGAGAATTCCCGCCTCAGCAAGTATAACAGGAGCAATACATATTGCTCCAACCAATTTTCTTTGCTCATAGGCATTTACAGCAAGATTCAAGACCTCTTGATGGTTCAGAAGTTCTGGGGCTCCCTTTCCACCTACAAAAACAACAGCATCGTACTCTTTTAAATCAATATCTCTCACTCTTTTATTGATGTTAACTTCGCCATTCGACATCCCAAAAGCCAATCCCTTTTCAACAGAAGTCACATCACATTCGACATTGGCCTTCTCCAAGATACCCTTTGGTTGCTCTAATTCCTCTTCTCTATAGCCCTTTTGAGCAACCACAAACAAGCATTTCATTTTTATCTTTTATTCAGCAAAAATACAGCAATGATAATCCTATAACACTTATCATATTTAAAATTTCTTTAAAATAACGAAGGAAGAAGAGGAAAAGCCCAAAACTTAAAAGTTGTTAAGAACACCAAGAATTCCCGAGGAGAACCGAAAACTTTAAATAGTATAAACGCACCCTTTTAAAAAGGTATCGAAAATTTTATATTTATTTCAGGATTTTTATTCGAGCTGGGGGGATTGAAATGGAAAATCAACATTATGTTAAAAAGTGTCCTGAATGCGGAAGCATCAACTTATTCTACAACAAAGACAAAGGAGAGATTATTTGCAAGGATTGCGGCTTAGTCATTGAAGACAAGATGATAGACTTCTCGCAAGAATGGAGAGAGTTTGATGATGACAGGAACAGCGCTGTTAAAAGAGCCGGCGCTCCCATGACCTACACACAATATGACATGGGCTTGGGAACAGAGATTGGAAGGAAATCCGACATCTCTAAGTTTTCTGGTCGTACAAAGAACAAGTTTTTCAGGCTTAGGAAATGGCAGTATAGAATAAGCACAGCAATTGAAAGAAATCTAAAACTGGCATTAGCCGAACTAAAGAGGGTTTCTTCATATCTCAAACTGCCTTCTTCAGTAGAAGAAGAAGCAGCAAGAATCTATACTCAAGCAGTCCAGAGAGGATTAGTAAGAGGAAGAAGTATGGAATCTGTAGTTGCTGGCTCTCTTTATGCTGCATGCAGAAGGCACGAGGTTCCAAGAACATTGGACGAGCTTTCAGAGGCCTCCGGAATTGACAAAAAAGAGATTGGGAGAACATATAGGTTTATAACAAGAGAACTTGAAATAAAGATACTTCCTTCAAATCCTGTAGATTATGTAGCGAGGTTTGCCTCTTCACTTAAACTTTCAGCCGAAACCCAATCCCAAGCGGTTGAGATACTCAATAAAGCACAGAAGGAGGAGCTTACCTCAGGAAGAGGACCTACAGGCATTGCAGCCGCAGCTCTTTACGTTTCTGCATTGATGAATGGAGAAAAAAGAACTCAGAGAGAGGTAGCTGATGTTGCAGGAGTAACAGAGGTTACTATAAGAAATCGTTATAAAGAACTGCTGGACAAACTTAACCTTGAGAAGGAAATCAAGAAAGTGAAGAAGAAGTAATCTCAACAAAACAAGTACATTTTTCATTTATATTTTATATCATACTGCCTAAATGGATATCATCTCCTTCATCAAGCAACCCAGTATTTATCTCTTCATTTATCTCATCTTCTTGAGAAGGTTCTGAAGGAGTAGAATCAGAATTGTTTCCGTCAATCTCCTGCGTTATTTCTTCATCAGGGGATTGATTCTCTAAAGGGGTATTTTTTGGTGGATTAGTGATGTTAGCATCATCAAACTCATCATTCTCAACAGAATCATTAAAATCATTGGTTTCCAAGATTGAATTCAGGTCATCAACGGCATCATCATTAGAACATCCTGAAATAATTAATATTAAACCCAGTCCTATTGCCCAGAGAGTAATATTTTTCTCTGCCATCACGAAAGCATAAAAGCGAGGATTTTTAAGTTTTTGTCATTATTGAATAATGAAAAATATATTTAAACCTTCTTGAATACAAAAAGATATGCCTAATGTATTTAGTGATTTCCCTTGGCTGATTGGGATGATTGGGATTCTACTCTTTTCTTTATCCTATTACCTGGCTAAGAAAGAGCTTGAGAAAAAGAAAATCGAAGAGCCGCTTGACGTTTCTCTCATATACTTCCTAAAAAGCATTAACCTACTTTGGCTGGATTTACTGCTTCTCTTCTTCCTTTTAAAGATTAATTCGCAAACAAATCTCACAATTCCAATTGAACTATCTTATATCATTTTCATAACGGTCATCATCATCCAGATTGTATTTCATGAAGCAAGCTACAGGGGCCGAAAAAGAAACGCTATTGCTACCCTAAGAACATCCCATCAATTAAAGAATAAGATGGTTGAATCTGCCAAAGAAGAACTTAAATCACATATTATAAATAAGAACCTGTATTATCTTGAAAGATTCGCCGACCATTACAGCATAGATGGAATAAGAAGCGTAATCTCAGAAATAGAGAATTATAAAGACAATCCCAACAAAAAGGAAAAGACAAAACTCAGAAACAAGCTAATTCATGCAATGATTGTGCTTGGAAGAAGCAAGAAGCATAGACATTTCAACTATGCAATACATGCATTAAAGAATATTCTGGAATACTTGGAAAAATAAAAAGAAATGAGAAAGATGAACGATTAAACCCGTTTTTCATCAATTTCTTTCTGCATTTCCTCGATAAAAAGCTTTAACTTCTTTTCACCCAATACCTTGTTTTGATAGCTATCCCGCACATTAACAGTGTTCTTTTCCTGCTCGTTAGCCCCTACCACAAGGACATACTTTATTCTCTGCAACTGCGCCTCCCTGATTTTCTTTCCAACAGTTTCATCCCTCATGTCAAGTTCTGCTCTTATTCCTGCTTTATCCAACTCCTTTTTAACCTTCTCAGCATAAGGGTTAAAGTTATCAGATACAGAAATCACTATCGCCTGCACAGGAGAAAGCCACAAAGGAAACTTTCCGGCAAAATGCTCTGTAAGAATAGCGATAAATCTCTCTAAAGCACCATATATTACCCTATGTATCATTATAGGCCTATGATTTTCTGTTCCATCCTCACCCATATAGGTAAGATCAAATCTTTCAGGCAAAGCAAAGTCAAGCTGAATGGTTGCACATTGCCAACTCCTGCCCAAAGAATCCCTGATATGAAAATCGATTTTTGGCCCATAGAATGCTCCATCCCCCTCATTAATCTGATAATCAATTTTTTTCTTATCAAGAGCACGCATAAGCTTGTTCGTAGCCAGCTCCCATATCTTTTCCTCACCAAGATGATGCTCAGGCATAGTGGAAAGCTCAACCGTGTATTCAAAACCAAATAACCTATAGAATCTATCTACAAGCTCAATCACGCCTATAACCTCAGATTCAATCTGCTCTTTAGTACAAAAGATGTGGGCATCATCTTGATGAAAACTTCTTACCCTTAACAATCCATTCAAGACTCCGCTCAGTTCATGGCGATGCACCAATCCAACTTCTCCCAACCGGATAGGGAATTCTCTATAGGAATGTTTCTTGCTCTTGAAAACCAATATCCCGCCAGGACAATTCATTGGCTTGATAGCAAAATCCCTGTCATCTATCTTGGTTGTGTACATATTCTCTTTAAAATGATCCCAATGACCAGACTTCTCCCACAATTCCCTTGAAAGCATAATAGGGGTTTTAATCTCCTTATAGCCTGCCTTGCGATGCTCTTCCCGCCAGAAATCCAGCAATTTATTCCACAAGACCATGCCTTTTGGATAAAAGAAAGGGAAGCCAGGGCCTTCTTCCTTAATATCAAAGAGCTCCATTTCCTTGCCAATCTTTCTATGGTCTCTCTTCTTCGCCTCCTCCAACCGATTAAGATACTCCTTCAGCATCTTCTCTTTTGGGAAGCTGATTGCATAAATCCTTGTAAGCATCTTATTGTCGCTATCGCCCCTCCAATAAGCTCCAGCCAATTTGAGGATTTTTATATTTCCCACTTTCCCTGTAGACTCTAAATGAGGACCCCTACACAAATCAACAAAATCCCCTTGTTCGTAGATTGAAACCTTGTCCTCATCCAAATCATCAATGAGCTCCAACTTATAAGGCTCGTTTATGAAGATTTTCTGAGCTTCTTCCTTAGAGACAACCTTCCTTTTCAACTCCAGATTCTGGCTTATAATCCTTTTACATTCTTTCTCAATCTTAGCAACATCCTCCTCCCCTATCTTCAACAAATCAAAGTCATAATAGAATCCTTCATCAATGGAAGGACCAATCGCCAACCTTGCCTCTGGAAAGAGCCTCTTTACTGCTTGAGCCAAAACATGTGAAGAAGTATGCCAAAAAACCTTCTTACCTTCCTTGCTTTCAAAATCAACAAGTTCAAACTCAGCGTCATCCTTTATGCTATATGTCATATCAACCAATTCTCCATTGACCTTCGCACACAAAGTATTCTTTCTGATTGAGCTAGGCAGTTTACTAGCTATCTCATAGGGCGTCACTCCTTCCTGAAATTCAGTAACGCTACCATCCGGAAATCTTATTTTTATCATAGTATCAACCTCATAACATTATAAAGCATCATCTCGTATTAATAACATCAAACACAAAAAAAGTTGGGATTAGTTATTTTTAAAATGTGTGGTATAGAACTAGGCACATGTCCAAATAACAGAAACGCTCGAATACAGTTGTTCCTTGTTATCAATCAAGGGTTTTGCCATTATCAGCCGGATAGTGAAACTACTATTAATAAGTTTTTATTATAAAAGAGATATTAAAACAGATTAAGACTGCAAGCAGGCAACAAGTCCTCCAGATTACAAACCACCCATAAAGATCTTGAAGATATACAGAGCATAGAATAAGAGCAACATCATTCCCTCGGATAAATGAATCTCATTATCTAATGCTATAACCAAAAAACCAAGACTGGCCAATACCAAAAAAGGCAAACCAATGCTAACCATTAAAGGACTTACTGCAAGCGACCCAGCTAAAAGAGTAGGAATGCCTATTACCATATAAGTATTAAAAACATTAGAACCAATAATGTTTCCTATTGCCATCTCAAACCTCTTTTTTCTAACTGCTTCATAAGAAACCACTAATTCAGGAAGAGTCGTTCCAATCGCCAAAAGCGTAGATGAAATAATAGAATAATCAACCAGATTAAAAAGCAGAGTAAGATTTTGTATCGATAGAAGAGCCAGCCTAGCACCCACATAGATGCCAAAGGTAGAAGCAATCATTAACAAGAAATCATTTCCAGAAAGCTTGATTTTCTTAGATTTGAATTTCCTGCTGAGCAAAGAGATACCTTTTCTATGCTCATTTGCCAAATAATACACATATGTAGCAGCTCCAAACATCAAAAAGATTGCCTCATAGAAGGAAATCGTATAATCCCACACTACCAAACCAAAAAGAATAACAGAACAAAAAAGAAGCGGCAAATCTGTTTTGACCATATTCCACTTGCTTCTTAATCCTCTATTCAACACAGCCAGAACACCTATAATCAAAAGAATATTAGCAATATTAGCACCCAAAGCATTTCCAACCACAACAGTCTGCATATCCGTCAGAACACTAATAACAGCAGTTACCAATTCAGGCAAAGAAGTGCCAAATGCAAGCAGCGTAACACCAGCAATAAAAGGGTTTATCTTAAATTTTTTCGCAAGCTTCTCAGTAATTGAGATTAAAAAATCCGCACTCTTTACTAAAATTCCCAAACTGCCTAAAAACAATAGTAGATATGAAAATATTAGAAAAACCATATACTTACCAAATCGAATAAACTTTTTTATTGTTTTATCATCACAAAGAAGTAAGAACAAAAAGAACCTTCTTTATAACAAATGTCATAAAATTGTTATGAAAAACCATAGAAACCATCAATATTACTAAACCCCAACAACAAATTTTTTAAACTATTGTTGAGCTCTTAAGCCTATGGGACTATTTGATGATATGCTTAAGTCAGATGAAACAATATTCCGCAACCCTGTTGCACTGGAATCAGAGTATATGCCAAAAGAGATTCCATATAGAGAAAATGAACAACACTATATTGCTGAATGTATCAAACCCTTAATGAAAGGCAGGAATGGCCGGAATCTTTTAGTCCATGGCGTGTCAGGCATAGGAAAGACTTTAGCAGTAAAATCTGTTCTTAAAGAACTTAAAGAAGAGAGCAGCGATGTTTATCCCATATTTGTTAATTGCTGGCAGAAAAGAACTTCATATAAAATAATGTTGGATATTTGCGAACAACTCGAATTTAAATTTACCCATAACAAGAACACCGAAGAATTATTTGACATGGTGAAAAAGATAATCAACAAAAAGGCTGCGGTGTTTGTCTTTGATGAGATTGACAGGGCTGAAGATACTGATTTCCTTTATTTCATATTAGAGGAAATTTATCGAAAATCAATAATTCTGATTAGCAATTATGAGAATTGGGCAACCAATTTAGATATGAGAATCAAATCAAGGCTTGGGCTGGATTCTTTAAAATTTGAGAAGTACAAGATGAGCGAAATATTGGGGATTATCAGAAGAAGGATAGAAAGTGCATTCTACCCCAGGGTGTGGGAAGAAAGAAGCACTGAGAAAGTAGCAGAAGCAGCCCTTGAATCAAGCGATATCCGGCTTGCCCTGTTTCTATTGAATGAATCTGGCAACAACGCAGAGAATAGGTCAAGCAGGAAGGTAGAGTTGCAAGATGTTGAGAAAGCCATTCAGAAGATAAACAAATACTCCAATAAGCCCAAATCAAACTTAGATGAATCAGATCAGCTCACATTAGAAATCGTGAACAACAAGAAGAGTCTGAAAATTGGAGATGCTTACAAAGAATACTCAAAGAAAGGAGGAAAAGGAACGTATAAAACATTCCAAAGAAGAGTAAAAAGATTAGAGAAAGACAATTTTATAGAAGTAGAAAAGTTAAATGGAGGAGCTGAAGGCAAGACGAGCATACTCAAACCAAAGAATAGAGCAATCAATGAGTTTGAATGAAAAACAAAAGAATAAAGAACCTACTTCTTGCTGATAAAGCCATAGCCCATCATGGCTATACCAATAACAAGGAAAATTGTATACTTCCAATTCCCATTCTTTGCATTTAAAAAGAGAGCCGTAGCAGCAACGATGCCACCTATAACCATCCAGGGTAATTTACCGACATCCTTTCCCATAAAAACCACCTTTCACAGCATATTCAAGGGGAACTTGTTTTTAAAGCTTTCGTACCAGTAATGAAAAAAGTATGAGCAAATTTCGATAAAACATAAACTTTATAAAAAAGTTGGCTGGCCAGAAATAAGAGTTATGAAAATATAGGTGGTAAGAAATGAAATATGTTTATTCTTTTGAGGAAGGAAAAAAGGAAATGAAACAACTGTTGGGAGGAAAAGGGGCAAACCTTGCTGAGATGGCTTCGATAGGGATTTCGGTTCCTCCTGGCTTTACTATAACCACAGAGGCATGCAAAAGATACTATGAAGAAAATAAAAGATTACCTGAAGAGATTAGAGATGAAGTAAAAAAGCACCTTAAACAACTTGAAGCCAAGATGGACAAGAAGTTAGGAGATCCCTCCAACCCTCTATTAGTTTCAGTAAGGTCGGGTGCTGCTGTATCCATGCCTGGCATGATGGACACTGTGCTTAATTTAGGATTAAATGATGAATCTGTAAAAGGATTAGCCACAAGAACCTCTAATGAAAAGATGGCTTGGGACTCATACAGGCGGTTTATCCAGATGTTTGGTAATGTTGTTATGGGGATTGACCATTCTCACTTTGAAAGAATCCTTGAAAAGAAGAAGGATGAACAAGATATTGAATTTGACAATGAACTAGAGGTCCAACAGCTTAAAGAGCTTGTAGAAGAATACAAAAGCATGATTAAAGACAAAACAGGAAAAGAATTTCCCCAGAATCCTGAAGAGCAGCTCTGGCAAGCCATAGACGCTGTTTTTAGTTCTTGGAACAACAAAAGGGCTATTCAGTATAGAGAAATAAACAATATCAAAGGTCTATTGGGCACTGCTGTCAATGTCCAAGCAATGGTGTTTGGCAATATGGGAAATGACTCAGGCACAGGTGTCTGTTTCACAAGAAATCCTTCTACGGGAGAAAACAAGTTTTTTGGCGAGTATCTTACAAACGCTCAAGGTGAAGATGTTGTTGCAGGGATAAGAACGCCAAAAGACATTTCCCAGCTTCAGGAGGATATGCCTCAGGTTTATGAAGAATTGTTAGAGATAACCAGAAAATTAGAGAAACATTACAAAGATATGCAGGATATAGAGTTTACGATTGAGAAAGGTAAATTGTACATCCTGCAAACAAGGAATGGAAAAAGGACTGCTTTTGCCGAGGTGAAGATTGCTGTGGATTTTGAAGAAGAAGGCTTGATTACCAAGAAAGAAGCAATCCTTAAGATAAAACCTAAATCAATCTCAACTCTCTTGCATAAAAGATTGGACCCTGAAGACAAAAAGAATAACACAGTAATTGCAAGAGGGCTCCCAGCATCTCCAGGAGCTGGAGTAGGCAAGATTGTTTTTAATGCAGAGGATGCAGCACAGATGAAAGAGATGGGTGAAAAAGTAATCCTTGTAAGAGTTGAAACCAGCCCTGAAGACATCAAAGGGATGAATGCTGCCCAAGGAGTATTAACACAAAGAGGTGGAATGACATCCCATGCCGCAGTAGTAGCAAGAGGAATGGGCAAATGCGCAGTAGTGGGCTGTTCAGACATCTCTATCAACGAGGAGAAAGAAGAGATGAGAATCGGCGAAAAGGAATTCAGAAAAGGGGATTATCTAACATTGGACGGCTCTACCGGAGAAGTATTTGAAGGAAAGATAAAGGTTATAGACCCTGAGATAAAAGGAAGCTTTGCTAAGGTTATGGAATGGGCTGACGAATTCAGGAAACTGGGAGTAAGAACCAATGCAGACACCCCTAAAGACGCAAAAAAAGCCAAAGAGTTCGGAGCAGAAGGGATTGGGCTTTGCAGGACAGAACATATGTTCTTTGAAGGTGACAGAATACAATCAGTAAGAAAGATGATATTAGCAGAGAACTACGAAGAAAGAAAGGAAGCACTCGATGAGCTTCTGCCTTTCCAAAGAGAAGATTTCATAGAACTCTTTCGTGTAATGAAAGGACTACCTGTAACAATAAGACTTTTGGACCCTCCTCTTCATGAATTCCTGCCTAAGGGGGAGGAAATCAAAGAAAGCGCTTCAAGGTTGAATGTTTCCGAAGAGAAGCTCAAAGAGAAGCTCGATGCATTAAGCGAAATAAATCCTATGTTGGGGCATAGAGGATGCAGATTAGCTATAACATATCCAGAGATTGCAGAGATGCAAACAAAAGCAATAATCGAAGCAGCTATAAGGGTCAAAGAAAAAGGAATCGAGCCAATTGTTGAGATAATGGTTCCCTTAGTTGCCCATTTAAACGAGCTCAAAAAGGTAAAGGAAGTCATCACACAAACCGCGGAGAGAATAATGAAAGAGAAAAATACTGAAATTAAATACAGAATAGGGACCATGATAGAGATTCCCAGGGCAGCATTAACCGCAGATGAGATTGCCAAGGAAGCAGAATTTTTCTCATTCGGAACAAACGACCTTACCCAGATGTGCTTTGGTTTTTCCAGAGATGACGCAGGCAGATTCCTACAAGAATACAAGAAGAAAGAGATTCTTGAAGATGATCCATTTCAGACTATTGACACAGAAGGAGTTGGCCAGCTTATAGAGATTGCTGTTGAGAAAGGCAGGAAAACAAAACCCAACCTTAAAATAGGTATTTGCGGGGAACAGGGCGGAGAAGCAAAATCAGTCGAATTCTGCCACAAGAAGAAACTCGATTATGTGAGTTGCTCTCCTTTCAGGGTGCCAGTGGCACGACTCGCAGCAGCACAAAGCGCAATCAGAGAAGAGAAAGAGTAAACTTTGAAGGGGATTATTTGAAGGGATTAAAGAAAGCCTTTTACTTTTTTTATTATTCTATCATTC
>CAZOKS010000006.1:15573-29610 GCA_964580745.1 uncultured Methanosarcinales archaeon
CTAGGATATTAGAAATTCAATTCAGGTATTTTATCCTCTAAGAAACCCTAAAAAAGAAATCAAAAGAACAAAAATAAAAAATTGAATGTCTATCTTCTTTTTTTCTTTCGTCCTCTGGCCATCTTAGCCTGAGCAACATCGCCGTTTTTGTCAACAAAGTACAGATAACCATCCTCTTTCTTGATTCCTGTCTTAGCTACAACCTCAGCTTTTCCTTTCTTGACATTCTTGCCTCTTGCCATTGGAACTCTGGCAACATTTCCTTTCTTGTCAACAAAGTACAGATAGCCTTTCTCTTTCTTTACACCTACTTTAGCAACTTTTCTTGCCATTTTTAGTTTCCTCTCTATATTTTTTTGATTAGGACTAGTTTTAAGTCCCCCTATCCTCTATTTTAGAAGAATGATTATTTAAATTTTTTGCTTTTCTCGGCTAAAAAGTGAAAAAATGATGGCAAAATCCCAAAAAATCAGAAAAAACATCAGTTCTCAGGCCTGTTCTTCAGTTTTTTCCTCCTCTTCTCTATCTTCTGCATTAGAAGAGATATCAAAAACCCTGTCAGCTTCTCTCAGGTAAGTCCTTATCCTCTCGACAAGCGGATCCAAAACATGAGGGAGAAAATACTCATCAAAAACCTCTGTAAGAGAAAGAAATTCCCTTATGCGAAAGCCCTCCTCTGTTCTCTCAGCGATTCCAGTATCCTTTATCCTGCGCAGCTGCCTATTTATATTAGAAGGTGTAATCCCTGAAAGAGGAAGTTTATTCTGTTCACGATACTTAAACACAAAATTCTCAACCTCCTTTGAGGACACATATATTTTTTGAGATGACGCCTTCAATAAGGCAAGCAGGATATCTATAATAATATCCCTGGAATCACCAGGTTGAAGCAAACCCAAAGAAAGACACATCCTTTTAGCTACTTCCCTTTCATCCAGTTCCCCTGGTTTCTCATACTTTCTTAAAGTAATTTCAAACAAAGGCCTATCTTTTAATGACTTAACCATTTTTTAAAGTTTTAACAAATAACTAATTATTTTTATATTTTGCCAAAGATATTAGTTTTTAACTAAAGGTTTTAGTTTTCGTTCTTGCATTATGAAAGAGATACTGTTGAGCCCAGCCGCAGTATTTCCCGAAATACTCTCTGCCAAAATCTTCTATATCCCAGAGAGCAATGGATTCCCCTTTAAAATACAACCTTTCCATCTCTCTTTTAATCCAAACATCAACAGGAAAAGCATCATCAAAACCCAAGGAGAAGAGGCAGATACATTCCGCTATCTTTCTTCCAACCCCTTTTATTTCCATCAAATCCTCTCTCTCCTTGTCATGATTTGCTCCTTTTAGATTCTCCCAATTCCCCTCAGAAAACCATTCAGCAGCAGATTTCACATACTTCGCCCTAAAACCCATTCCTGCTTTAGCTATTGTCTCTTCCTTCAGTTTTTTCAATCGATTAAAAGAAGGAAAGGTATGAAAAACCCTATTGCCCACAGCCTTATATCCGCCAAAAAGCCGTGAAAGAGATATAATATTCTCTCTAATGCGAGGTACATTAGAAACAGCGCTACATATAAAACTCACGGTGCATTGCCATAAATCCTGCCTCATGACCCTTAATCCATAATAATCATAAACTGCTCTTCTTATGTGATTGTCCTTTGAAATTGAATCAAGAATATCTTTATAAGGAGCATCAAGAGAAAATAGATGAAAGATATGCTCTTCAGATACATTCCCTCTAAAAAAGAGTTTATTGTTTTTCTGTTCTATCTCAAACACAGAATCCCCATCAATCACAGCATACTTATTGTTGCCCAACAAGAAATAGTTAAAGAACTGTCCGCTCTCTAATGTTCTTGAGAGATTGAAATCTTCAACAATAATTCTTCCCATATGTATTCCCGCTTTATCAAACAACTAGATTGGTAAATAACAAAGTGAAAGAACTTAACAGTTAAAAAACTTCCTCAACCCCTAAAATAAAACGAAATCTTTAAATACTCAATTTTTTAAGATAGAGTATATGGCAGAAACCCCTTTTGCATCGGCGATGGAATTCTTAGATACTTTAGGTGCGTTTGATATTGTATTTCCTTTCTTGCTTATATTTACTCTAACTTATGGAATCCTTGAGAAAACAAAGGTATTGGGCACTATTGATACTGATGGGAAAGAACCTAAGCATAATCTTAATGCAATGGTTGCTTTTTGCATGGGCTTCTTAACTGTTGCCACTCCAGGCATTGTCAATTTCCTTAATTTCATTACCGTATGGGTGGTAGTTATCTTCTTGACTATAATATTCTTGGTATTCCTAGTCTTCGCAGTTCATCCCGATGTTGGCAAAGCCCTTTCCTCAAAAGCCTCAAAGGTCGCTTTCACTCTTACAATACTTGGAATAATGATTCTCATATTCTTCATTGGTTTTTACAAAGACAGGGACCCCGGACCTATCCGTGACTGGTTCGCTAACTTTTTAACCAGCGAACTATTCAACACAATAATATTTTTCGTATTTATCATAATCCTTATGCTTATTGTCGTTAAAGGTGGCCAGAAAAGCAATGGTGGAGAGAAATAGGATTAACAAAAAATAGATAAATTACATTGTACAATCAAAAGATTAAACAATCTTAGGATATTTAAAACAAAAAGAGGTAAAAAAAATGGCATACTATGAAAGCATTTTCTTGCGTTTAGAAGAGTTTGGTCTGTTTGATGTATTCTTACCGTTTCTGCTTATATTCTCACTTACCTTCTTCATCGCTCAAAGTATTCCTCATGTAGAAAACAAGCAAGCCGGAATCCTAGCCTTAGTAGTTGCTCTTATTGCTATTGCAACCCATGTAACCGATTTTGGGGGAGCAAATATTGATGTGGTAGATTTCATACACGGGCTTATTCCTGGGCTGACTGGACTGGTGGTAGGAATAATAGCAATCTTTTTCATATTAGCTGTTATAGCCCCGGGATTCATGAAACAAATGAGAGAGGGGAAAATCTCACCGCCTTCAATAATTATTATAATTGCCCTAATCATTGCAACATATCTCATAGTGAGTCAAGCGGGCATACTTGGAGAAGGTAGCTCTGTGTCTCTCGGTTTCTTAGGGAGCTGGCTTGAAGATCCTGAAAATGTAACCTGGGTTGTAATGCTAATTATCTTTGGCGCTTCCATCTGGTTTATCACAAGACCCGAAGGGAAAGATGATGATGACGGAAAGGACAAACTCTTATACAACTTATTTAAGAACCTTTTTACCGGACACAAATACATTGAAGGAGAAAACAAAAAATAACGAAAGAAAGGAGTAAACATTAGATTGGAGGATTAATTAAAATGCAATATGAAAATGTCTTCATGCAATTGGAGGATTTTGGATTGTTTGATGTGCTTTTGCCATTTCTGTTGATATTCTCCTTTTCCTTTATAATTGCCCAGCAACTTCCAAAGATTGAGAGAAAGCAGGCAGGCATCCTTGCTTTGGTTATATCCTTTCTCAGCGTTGCTACCCATGTAATAGAGATTGAAGGAGTGAATTTTGATGTTGTAGATTTTATTAACGGAATAATTCCCGGAATTACTGGACTCGTGATAGCGATAATAGGCTTTTTCTTTATTTTAGCTTTGATTGCTCCTAAATTTGTTGAAGAACTTGGAGGAGATAACCCTAATTATCCTATCTTAATGATAGCAATTCCACTAATCATCGTAGTATATATTGTTGTTACACAAGCGGGTTTAGTCGGAGAAAACAGCTCTATTTCATTAGGAGTTATGGGAAGCTGGCTCGAGAACCCTGAAAATGCTGCCTTGGCAACAATGATTATCGTTATCATTGTAACAATATGGTTTGTTGCCAAAGAAGGCAAATCAAAATATACCCTTAAAAACTTTTTTGAAGACCTCTTCATAGGGAGAAAGAATAAATAAGCAAACAAAAAATGTAAGAAAATGGCTTCACTCGTTGACTTTGGGCTTTTCAGAACATTCTCACCTATATTTGTATTTCTGATAGTTTTCATATTTACATATATAGCATTGCTGATGGTACCTGCCTTCAAGGAAAAGAAGTCATTGGTAATGATTCTGGCTTTCTTAATGGCAATGGTCTTCTCTGTTTATCCAGATATGACCGCTTTTATTTCCCAAATGACGCCTGGGCTTGTATTTTTTCTTGTGTTCATTATGTTTGTGCTCATTACCCTAAGCGCAGTAGGCTTAGGAACGAAAGACTTGCTAAATATCTTCGGAGCGCGTGATAACAGAGGAGCCACCTGGTTCTTCGTAGTAGTAATCTTAATAATCGTAGGAATCTCCGCCAGCAACATCTTTGGAGACAAACTGCTGCCCATATCAGGAGGAGAAGAAACAGAAGGTAATGCTACTGCTCAAGATGAATTCAAAAAGAATATTGCTGAAACCTTCTTTAATTCAAAGATATTAGGTCTAATCTTCATGTTTTTAATTGTAGTTTTTGCCATGATTTTCTTAGGACCTAGAGGACCTATCCCTTCCTAAAATCTATTGAACTTTACATTAAAAAAATTGATTTTTATTGAGGCATTTTGAAAATGATAAAAGAAATATCTGCAATTCAGGTTTTTGACTCTAGAGGGAATCCTACTGTAGAATGCAACATCAGTACTGAAAAAGGAGGATTCCGAGCAATTGTGCCCTCCGGAGCATCCACTGGAAGATATGAAGCATTAGAACTTAGAGATAATGAAAAAGCATTCCTTGGAAAAGGAGTTTCCAAGGCAATTTCTAACATAAACAAAAGGATTGCTCCTCTTCTTAAGAGAAAAGATGAAACAAAGCAAGAGGAAATTGATAATCTCATGCTTAAACTGGATGGAACAGATAACAAAAGCGAACTTGGAGCTAATGCAATTCTGGCTGTTTCCATGGCTGTCTGCAGGGCAGGAGCAGCCTCAAAAAACATCCCGTTATACGAATATATTGCGCAAATCTCAAAAAGAAAAAAGATAATGCCCTGCCCTGCGTTTAATGTAATAAATGGCGGAAGGCATGCTGGCAACAACCTTGACATTCAAGAGTACATGATATTGCCAACCGGCGCTAGAAATTTTAGTGAAGCAATGCAAATTGGCTCTGAGATATACCATGTTCTAAAAGAGACAATCAGGAAAGAATACGGAAAAGAAGCAACCAATGTAGGAGACGAGGGTGGATTCGCACCCCCATTGAATGAAGCAGAAGAACCTCTCAAGCTTCTTGTTTCAGCTATTAAAGATTCAGGATATAAAGGAAAGGTCGAAATAGGACTCGATGTGGCCGCCTCAGAATTTTTCAAGGATGGCAAATACATCTTCCAGGGCAAGGCCGTTGAAAGCAAGGAACTAATAGATTTTTACAAGAAGATAATCAAGAAATATCCTATATTCAGCATTGAGGACCCTTTTGACCAAAATGACTTTGATTGCTTTGCTCAACTAACTAAAGAAGTTGGTGATGAAACGCAGATAGTTGGAGATGACCTCTTAGTTACCAACCCTGTAAGAATAAAAAAAGCTATTCAATTAAAGGCATGCAATACATTGCTACTAAAGGTTAATCAGATTGGAAGTGTCAGTGAGGCAATCGAAGCAGCAAACCTGGCTTTTTCTAACAACTGGAGAATAATGGTTTCTCATAGAAGCGGAGAAACTGAAGACAGTTTTATTGCGGATCTGGCTGTAGGGCTAGGAGCTCAAGAAATAAAAAGCGGAGCCACCTGTAGGTCTGAGAGGCTCTCAAAATACAATCAACTCCTCAGGATTGAGAATGCATTGGGAAAAGAGGTGGGATTCTATAACAGAAAGTTGTTAGTTTCATTCTTCTGATTCCATAGCTTTAAAGACCCACTAAACATCTTGAGAATAAAGCTCTTTTATCTCTGGGATATCCAAAACACAAATGCCCAGTTCTTCAGGATTATCATAAGCAATCCTAGGACAGGCTGTATTCACAAAACAATCAATAAAAGAGAAATCTTGAAGAGAAGCCAAATCAATTGTACCGCCAATAAAAGGATAAAATTTCTTATCAGGATACAAAGACTCTATTTTTGACAGTTTCGGAAGATAGTATTGGCCTGGCTTAATGCTAATCAACAAGCCAACATTATTGGCACTCAAAAATCTTGATTTCATAGCTTTCCTCCTTTTGACAAAGGCCTTTTTGTCCTTTTCATCTAAAACAGTTAAAGCTTTAGTTTGAGGATTGAAACAATAAACCTTCAAATCATTTTTATAAAGCAATGTCAAAGGGTGAAACCGCCCCTCACCAATATACAAAAAAGACTCAAAATTACCACTAATCTCGTTAATAGAGCAGCCCAGGATTTGTCCTTTATAGAACGTACCAGGAAAATAAGGAATGATAACCTTTTTTCCTTGCTTCCTTAACTCCTCAGCAAGATTATCAAGCTGAGAGATATATTGAACAGTAGACACTAAAGCAAGAGACCGGGGAAGCTTATTCAAAATGCTTTGGGGGATAGAAATCTTCTTCTTATAAGGAAGCTCTAAATTAAGAACCATCATCTTAAGGACACTCCAAGGGCTCCGCTAATTCAAAAGAGTGAGATGAGCAATAAAAAGCCTGGCCCTTAAACAATACCTTTGGAACAAATATTGTCTGAAGGATTTTACCATACTTCTCAAAATCATACTCTATGCCATCATTTCTTTTGTCAAGCAAGGTTTGAGGCGCCCATTTTTCCTCCAAATCAAACTCTCGCGTAAAACTGCTTTTCTGGCCCATAACCGAAACTCTTAACCCTATTATATCCTTGATGCCCTCATTCTTTAGAACATAATTTAAATATGCTTCATTCTCAGAAACATTCTTATAGCAAATATAAGGAATATCTATTACTACCATATCAATTGAAACTCCCTTGCATGCTTCTTCCATTGAAGGACCTTCACTCTTGTTGGTATCGACTGGCTTAACCTCTATTGCACTAATATTTACTACAACCACTGCTAAAGAAACAGCAAAAGCTATCAAAAATACTGTTGCCAACAATGGAGATATCCCCTTCTTATTCATCATTCCAAGCCTCATTTTAATACAACCTTATTTAACATTAATTAAATTTTCTATAAAATCACCTTCTTTCGGGTTTCCATGATAAGCAAAGCAAAGTAAAGCGGGAAAACAATACCTACTTGTATTATAGCCAACCCTAAAAACAGGATTGTCAAGCCAAACTCAAACGCTACATACGCACCTATTGCTGATAAAATCAAAACAGGAAGCCAAAGCAGCATCTTTATTGAACTAAAATATATTCTCCTTGTTTCTGAACGAATAATATCCATAAAAGTCAAACCTAAAGCACTTTCAGATATAGAAGAACCAAGTATCCCTAGCAATGTAGCCAGAGCCATAGAAGTAAATCCCTTGTTTAAATAAAGGGCAAAAGGAAGTATGGCAGTAAGCAAACTCCCGAAGATAAGCAAAGGAAGTTTTCCAATAGTGGCTGCATTTTTTCTCACTACCCAGGGCCCGATAAGGGATGAAATCAAAGCAATTGTAAAGATAACCGCAACATTACGAAACGCCCCTAAACCAAAATCACTCAATTTCGTGTATATATAAACACCCAAATAAGAATTAATAAGCAAACTAACTATGAAAGTGAGAGCAGAACCAAAGAAAAGAATCAAAAGACGCCTATCGGATTTAATATTAGAAAAGAACTGGAAAGCTTGTTTCATTTTCTCCCTCAATCTGCCACTCACATTATCTTGCACATCTTTAACATTCCTATACTTCAAAAGAATAAGCTCCGAAACCAACAATATAAATGCAGCAATAGCAAAGATTAAAGCAGGAGGATTTAATTTATGACCCATAACATTAATGTCCAAAGAAGCTGAAAGCATATAATGATCCAAAAACCATCCTCCGAGATATACTCCAAGAGAGGTTATTAGAACCCCTACCAACGCAATATTCCTCAAGACAACCCCTCTTTTTTCCACCTTGAGAATAAGCATACTCTTCTTAGGATATCGGGTATTATAAAATCCAATAAGAAGCGAATAAAAAATCAAAGTCAACAATATCCCAGCATAGCTCTCAATCAAGGCAAAATAGGCCATTAACAAAAAAACCAAAATCGCTAGAAACTTGCTTTTCTGTGAACTGAAGAAACATTTTAATCTATTCCCATGTTCCAGCACAAAAGTAAGAAAAAGTTGTAAAGCATTTATGATAGAATGGGTAAGACCAATCAAAAACAGATTTGCCCCAAAAATAAAAGCAAATATGTTAATATATTGGATAGAACTTATTCCAAAAGCCACTCTATCCAAGAACTCAATTCCTGTCAAATCTCTCCTCTTCTTGAGTGTTTCTTTTTTCTTTTCTTCTTCAATCTCAACAAGAGCCTGATTAACTATGTTCTCAGCTTCTCCAGCAGAATAACCCTGATTATTGAGCACCTGCCGAGTAACCTCTACATCCATAATCTGCTTTATTTTTTCCTTGGCCAAATCCACTGCTTCCCTATCCATTATCCAGTTTTTAATTCATTCAAAGATTATATAAACATTTCGTTGAAGCTCGAATATAAGTAGTTATAGCAAAGTAGTAACATAACTTTTTAAAACAAAAAAGAACATAAAATAGGAATAGGATGTTTTCTAAGAAAAAAAGAGAGTTGAAGGAGGATTGGAATATTAAAGTTGATTCAGGGATAGTTTCATCTCCAATCGCTTCCGAAATAGATACTAAAGGCGAACCATTAATCGTATTTGGCACTAAGAACGGAAAACTCTATGCTTTGGAAAACAACTCAAAGATAAAATGGTTCTATAATGTGAAGCAAGAACTTGACAAGCTTCAAGAGTTCTTTGTGGATGAATCTGAGGACAATTCTATATACGCAAAACCCCTTATTTATGATATCGACAATGATGGAAAAAAAGAAATCATATTTGGAACAAACTCCGGAGCATTGATTTGTTTAGACCATTCGGGAGAAGAGTTGTGGAGATTCAATACCCGAGGAAAGATAATGGCGACTCCACTCGCATACGAAAAAGAAAAAGAAGTGGTTTTAGTTGTGCCCATAACTCTAGGCAAATTAATCTGGTTGAATTCTAAAGGCCAGATTTTGGAAGAACTGAGTTTCGATTCTGGGATTGAATGCACCCCCAACATATTTAATCTGAAAGGAAAAAAGAGAATTGTGTGCGGCACAAATTCTGGAAAGTTGGTTTGTATCAATGAGAAGAAAGAAGTTGAATGGAGATTTAAAACAGAGGGCAAGATAACCTCAAAACCAATAATCTCTTCATTAGATACAAAAGATAAAGCTTATATTATCTTTGGCTCTCATGACGGGAATCTTTATTGCTTAGACAGCAACGGCAACTTACATTGGAAGTATAAAACTGATGATAAGATTGTAAGTGAAGCTGTATTAGTGGACTTTAATAAAGACGGGATACCAGAGATAGTTTTTTGTTCCTATGACTCGGGAGTTTATGCATTAAATGCCAACGGAGACCTTTTATGGAATTATAAAACAGACTTCTGGATAGAAGCCCCTCCTATAATCTCAGATATAGACAATGATGGCAAGATGGAAGTTATAGTTGGTTCTTACGATCATTCATTATACATCTTAGATGCTCAGGGTTCTTTCTTGCTAAACTATGTTCCTGGCGTATCAGTTCTAGCAAATCAAACAGGACAAGTAGGAGATATTGTTACCTCCGATCCTGGGCATTACAAAGGGAAGAAATTGCTTAACCAAAATATGGGAGGCATAATTGTAGGCACTGACCTCTTAATTGACAAGAAGAAAAACAAATGGATTATTGTTGCAATCAAAAATGGCAAGATATCAAAATTATCAATCAAATAAGGCAGGTGGTTATAATGGGAATTCCGCTAATTAGCGATAAAAGCGAGATAGTAAGGATTAAAACATATGTAGAGGGATTAGATGAGGTTATGCAGGGTGGAATCCCAAAAGGAAATGTTAACTTAATAAGCGGTGTAAGTGGTACGATGAAATCATCTCTCGCTTTTACCACTTTATACTATAATTCTCTGGAAAATAAGAAGAATTGTGTGTATCTCTCTCTGGAACAATCCTATATTTCCCTTCTTAATCACATGGTAAATCTGGATTTGGATTTATCAAAAATAAACCTAATAATCACTACAGATATATCAAAACTGGAAAGCAGGGCCAAAGAAGCAAAGAACTCCCAAAAAGGCAATTTATTCATAATCGATTTGGCTGCATTGCGAAAAGAAGTAAAAGATACCAAGGCAGGAGAAAGAGGAAACTGGTTGAATGTTATTAGGAATGTGATAAAGAAAATTAAACAAAACATAGATTTAGACCTTTTTGTATTGGATTCAATGTCTGCACTCTATGTTCTCTCGGATTTTGAGAATCCTCGTGTAGACCTATTCCATTTATTTGAATATTTCAGAGACCAAGGCATTACATCATTCCTCATCTCAGAAATGCCTTTAGACAGGTCTAAATTCGGTGAGTTTGAGATAGAAGATTATCTTTCTGATGGCATCATCTTTGTAGAGAGAACCGAGAAGTATAGAAAAGTCGTGAGGTCTATAGCCATAATAAAGATGAGAGCTACAAAGTGTGATTTAGACATATATACCTTGGAATTCGAAGGGGGCAAGTTTAAGGCACTCTATGGAGGGCAACCACCTCTGGTCTAAATTAAACCAATAAAACGCCTGAAAACTAAAAAAGATTATAAAGACTTCTTTACTTTCTCAGGAATATGAGCAACGAAGACAAGATAAACATCACTTTTGAGACTCTTTATGACCTCTTGTCCAAAGAGAAAAAGAAAGGAGAGCTGCAAGAGCTCCCTAAGGAGTTCTTCAACGACCTTCTTTCCTATTTAAAAAACAAACAGAGCCTGTTTGAGAAATTCAAGACAGACGACCTCATTTTCTCTATAGATAGACAAAAGAAGCTCAAAGAACTTACCAACATAAAAGGGATTGTCCAGGATTTGCTCATCAAAAGAATCCAAAAGATTACTGATCTGGTGTCATTATCTGTAAGAACAGGGAAAGACATTATATCTAACAAGCCGCTATTAGAAGAAGAGAAGGTGGTTGCTCAGGAGCTAAGGGAGATACTTTCAACCTACAAGAAACAAGTGATTGACAGAATAAACTCATTTAAGAAACCAAACCTAAAAGCTGAACCCAGAAAAGATAAATCACAAGAGAAAGAAAAGAAAAGCCCTGATGAAGACCTGGTGTTGCTGAGATTTAAAAGTCCTGTGCCTCAATTCCTTGATGAGCAAGGTGAAGTAGTAGGGCCATTCCGAGAAGAGGATATTGCCTCTCTACCAAGAGAGATTGCCTCTATTTTAATAAAGAAAGGCAGAGCAGAGGAGATGAAAGAGAAAAGATGAGTCCAAGAAAGGGGATTGAAGAGTTAAAAGCCAAAGTACATCCAGAATTCTATGAAACGCTTAAACAAGAGAACATCAAAGAGCTAAGACCCTGTCAGGAAAAAGCAATAGAAGCAGGATTGTTTGAGGATAATAACCTATTAGTATGCACTCCAACAGCGTCTGGAAAAACCCTTGTCGCGGAATTGGCCATGATAAACAGAATTCTTTATACAGGAAAAAAAGCAGTGTATATTCTACCTCTCAAAGCACTTGCCAACGAAAAATATATTGATTTCAAGCGAAAATACTCAAGTTTGATAAAGGTAGGCAAATCCACCAGCGATATTGACTCAAAAGACACTTTCCTTGCCACCTACGATCTTATCCTTATTACCCCTGAAAAGCTTGACTCCCTCCTAAGACATAAAACTCCTTGGATAACAGATGTAGATGTCTTTGTTATAGATGAAGTACACCTCCTCAACGATCCTTCCAGAGGACCTACTTTAGAAGTTCTAATAACAATGCTAAGACAAATATGTTCTTCTGCTCAGTTCATATATCTTTCAGCAACAATCGGCAATCCAGAGATTCTAGCAGACTGGCTGGATGCTAAGCTGATAATAGATTTGTGGCGGCCTGTTGAGCTAAAGAAAGGCGTAATGATAAGAAATAAGTTAGAGTTCTTTGAGTAAATAATATGGATAAAACCAATCAAAAATATTTTAGGAAATGTTTTTATATCTGCAGATTTATAAAAGGATTAATGGCAGAGGAAAATCAGAATAGTTCAGAACAAGAGAAAGAAACAGCGAAGAAAAATAAACCTAAAAAGAAAAGCAAAAAGAAGTTCATTTATTATTCAATTCTCTTAATAATAGCAGTTGCAAGTTTGGCCATGCTTCTATTCTCAGTCCACATTAACAGACCTTCAGTAAGCAAGGTATCAGAATATAGCTCAAGCACATTCATCTATGAAATTGAGTATTATTTAGTAGAGCTGGGATTCTACAAGCTGCACTCCTTCTTTCAAGAATCTCCAACTGTAGAGATAAAGATGCTAGAATCAGACAAAACCATTAGCGTGCAAGTGCAAGAGAACTCTTTAGTGATGTCTAATACTGAGATAGATAATCCAGACATATCCATATACACTTATGAAAGCGTGTTGAAAAGCCTGAGAGAAGCAAGTTCAAGAGAAGAACTCATCCAGATGGTGAAAAAATACATTGATACAGAGAAAATCGTAGTTGTGCCTCACAAGACCACAATTAATTTAATTCTGAAAGGCTACTTAAGCCTAGCCTACTTACTATAATGCCTTCCTGTTCCTATAACCTTCCTACTCATAAAAAAAGCAGTTGAAGCATAAGTTAAAACATAGAATCAAACGGTTTAAGAAAAAACAATAGAAATCAAATAACTACAACATCCACCTACTCAAAAAGATTTGAAAGGATTAAATCCTTATCAAATTTTACCAAATCATCATAACCCTGACCATTCCCTAGCATAATGATTGGCTTCTTAAGAACATAACCTATAGATATTGCAGTCCCCCCCTTCTCATCAACATCGCTTTTAGTAAGGATAACTGCATCAATACCCACCAATTCCTCAAACTTCTGGGCCTGCTCAATGCAATCATTTCCAGTAATCATCTCCCCCACAAAAACCTTCAAATCAGGTTTAGTAACCCTGATAAGCTTCTTCAACTCGTCCATGAGGTTCTTATTTGAGTGCAATCTCCCCGCAGAATCAATCAAAACAACATCAATATTCTTTGATTTAGCATGCTCTATCGCATCATAACCAACAGCAGCAGAATCCGCACCATAATCATGTTTTATTATTTTAATACCAAGACGTTTCGCATGATTCTCAAGTTGCTGGATTGCAGCCGCCCTAAAAGTATCGGAAGCGGCAAAGACCGAGGAGAGCCCATTTTTTTTCAAGAGATATCCCACTTTAGCCAATGTTGTTGTTTTGCCGCTTCCGTTAATACCTAAAAAGCAAATGACATATGGTTTTTTGGAAGGGAGAGATTGGTTATTCTGGAGGGGTTGTTTTTGTTGGTTGGATTGGTCAGACTGGTTGAGTTGAGGGGCTTGGGTAGAGTGGTTAGGTTGGATAGATTGACTAGACTGGTCTGGTTGATTGCGTTGGTTGCTGTTATTAGGTTTATTGTTTGAGTTAGATTCATCTACACTGCTTATAGATGATTGTCGTGCTTCTTTTATCCTTTCGACTAAATCAAAGGGTTCAATAAGAATCTCTTCAATTGTGCTTTTTATGGAGTTCGCTATCTCCTGCTGGAGTTTGCTTCTTGAGACCTCTTTGCCAATTAGTTCTTGGGCCAATTCTTCTTTTATTTTCTCAATTACCCCATAGGCAACATTATTCTCCAGAAGAACGAGCTCAATCTCCCAAAAAAGATCTTCAAACTTTTGTTCGGTTATCTTGGTTTTGGTAACCCCTGATATCAATCTTTTAAAGAAGCCTTTTTTAGGTTTCTCAGGACTTTCCTTATCTTCAGAATCCTCTTCATCCTCTTTCTCATCCTGCTTTTCATCTTTCTTTTTGTTTGGCTCTTGGTCTGGCGTTTTATCTTCT
>CAZOKS010000006.1:29710-31156 GCA_964580745.1 uncultured Methanosarcinales archaeon
TTCTTTGCTTTCTTCTTCAGTTTTTTCTACGCTTTCTTCTACATCCTTTTCTCCGCCTTCTTCTATATCTTCCTCTACTTCCTCTTCAACGGCTTCTGTTGCTCTTTTCAAAGCATTCCTAAATCTTTTCTTGAAGAATTCAAACATCTTGCTCCCTCATGAGGGTTTGTATCTCTTCTAATCTCCACTGGAGAGAATCGAAGATATCCTTTAGTCGAGATTCGTAGTTCTCAAACTCTTCCATTCGTTTATCAAGCAGCTCAAGGGTTTCTTCAGGAGTTTTCTTTACCATTACCTTATGTCCTACATTAACAAAGAATTGCTTAACATCAATCTTTCCTGCCTTAGCATAGATGCCTGCGGCCAGGGGGATTAGGGTTTCATTTTCTAGTTCCTGTTTATTGTTTATAACGCTCCGCAATAGTTCCCTTGACCGTTCTAACTCTTGTTTTTGGGAATTTAACATATTCAGTTCTTGGTTTAGCGAATATAATTGGTTTGCCAACTCTTCGTATTCCGCGGATATTTCCTCCCTTGCTTGGTTATTAGATTGATTAACCCGCTGGTTATCTGTTTGATTTGCGTGGTTGTTCTGGTTCTTTGCATCCATTTTGTTCTCCTTTTGCGTTCCTTACTCGTCATATCCTCTTAAAAAATTATCTATGTCAGCAATCTCTATTCCCGTGGATAACTGCCCTATTATAAATCCGTTGTCATTCAGCACCAGACCTGAAGAGATATAAGGCTGGCCAAAGTTAACTGTTGCTCTTAGGAGTTTGATTCCAAGTTTGCTTTCTATCATATTTAGTTGTTCATCCTTTGCATCTGGCGTGATTATGCCCCGCTCTGAATTAAATGATAGGCAAGAGCCTATTGCCTCAACACCATCAAACAGGATGTCGAGAGAGGGTAAACCGAATATTTGTTTTATCTCTTCTTTTTCTTTCTCGGAGAAGATATCGCTTAATATTAAAGCTTTATCATTGACTGCTAGAAGGTTGCCAAAGGCAGTTTTCCGAGAAGGGAGAGTATGAAGCTTTACTCCAAACTTCTCTACTGCTCTCAATTCCTCAAATTCGTCATCAAAAATAATATCTGGGACTATTAAATGGGAAGAATTGCCTGCACAGAATACGCCAAGTAGGTCTGTTCCGAGCACTGATGCCTTTACTACATCCACTTTGAGCGTGTTCTTAACCTCTTCTTCATCTTTCTTGCTCATCCACTTTGGAATGAGGCAGAACTTGTTGTTTGCATACAATAAAAGCCCTATATTTGGGTTGTTCCTGAATGCTTTCTTTAAAATTTCCATTGTTAAGGGTTCTGAATCATGGTTTAAAAAAGTTTCTTTAGAACTCGGATTTTAAAGTGATTTAGAGAAATAAAAATAGAAAACGGACCCGCGGGGATTCGAACCCCGGATCTACAGCTTAGGAGGCTGTCGCC
>CAZOKS010000007.1:0-8195 GCA_964580745.1 uncultured Methanosarcinales archaeon
CATCGCTCAAAAAATATAATAAACAAGGTGGGAAGAAATGAAAAGATATATTGGAAGTATTATTTTAGTGGTAATTGCTTTGCTACTGGCGCTTATTATATTTAGCAGTGGGGTTAGAGAACAGATAAAGACAATCTTGGGCTTGGATTTGAATTTTGATGGCGATGAATCCTTCCCTACAGGCTCCACGCCAACAGAGGAATATACAAAAGGGATTAATGATAACGAGCAGATACAAAGAACGCCTGTAGCAATTGCATGCTAAAACCATAACAAATATCCAGAACGGTCATAAGAGAAAACAAATGAGAATAAAGGTTAAAAATGAGAACAAATAAAGGCAGTATTCATGAACAAACGGCAATACTGATTATCACGATAGCGGTAGCAATCCCAACTCTTGTTTTTATTTGGAACACCTTGGATTTAATAAGCGATGAGAAATTCGTCCCGGTAGAGCAGGCGTTTGAGCGGCTTGTACTAACTATAAAACTATTAGATGAAAATGAAAAAACAACTGAGGTAATACCTCTTTATAGCGGATATATGATTGTAATGTATAACCCACCAATACCTACCGCTTTTTCAGCACTGCAGAATGGGGACAAAACCTTTAACATGAATAATATAAAAAATCTTGATTGCAATTCCAAAGGTTGCATCTGCCTCCTTAAAGAAGAAGATAAAGATATATACCAAAATTTAAGATGTGAAAAGCTGAATAAAGAGTTCGACAGCAGCTCTACTCCAAGAGCATATCTTGCTTACCCTAAGGACTTAAAACTTCAGACAATTGAGATTGAGAATAAAAACGGAAAGATTGGGCTCTATGTAAAAACAAAAGAGTCTGAAATCACTCAAAGATTTAACCAAAACTTTAATGCAGTTAAAAAAGAGCTCGAAAAGGTTGAAAATGGCGAAGCCGTTGATTTGAAACTTCAGGATTACTTTAGCGATACTGTCTCTTTGGTAATCCTAGAAGATGAATTTGTTTTTATCGAAAAAACAACAGGAACCCATAAGGAATTTGAATTTCCAGGGTACAAAAACACTTTCGTGCTTCTGATATCCCCTGTGAATAACGAAGAAGATACTAAGTTTTTTGAGCCTTATTGTCCTATTTACCGTAAAGGTTGCGTCTGTGTTCAGGCTTTCATAGATATAAACGAATGTGAGGGACTCGAGATAAAAGTAAAGAACGAGAATATGGTTATTAATCCTGTTAGGACCTATTGTCCCGGAAGAGAATATAGCCAAATCCGTTCAGACGGAATTATCAACTGGGAACATAAACAGTTCCTTATAATACCACGCACGATAGCTGAAAACAAAGTCCTTCTAATCGTTGCCTCTCCTGCGAATGTTAATGCAGAAAATATAGGTAACTACTTTAACGAGGAAGATATTTCTATAACAGCAAATAATGAAATTAGCCAAACCTTGGTAAACTATATTCGTTCTGGGAATTGTGATAATCTCAACTTTTTTGTAGAGGAGGACTAGAATGAAGGGAAATAAAGGAGATTTCTCAATGGATGAAACAGGAAAGTGGGTGTTAGCCATAATAATCTTAGCAATACTTATTATTATTATGATTACTTTGGCCAGGAGAGGTAACTGGGCATTGGGCAATCTAGGAAATCTCTTCAGGTTTGGTCGTTAAATCCGCTTGGGAGCAAATAAGATGGAGTTTCAGAAGTCCACTTTATTGGGATTAATACTGGTGGTGGTTGCTGTTATTTTAGTTGTTGCAGCAGCTTCGCCTAGCTATAGGCAAAGCATGCTCAGTTTTCTTGGGTTTATGGAAAAGAATGAAACGGATAACAAAGAAGGCAAGACAGACCTGAGTTCTCTAGAAAGCTTGGAAAAGATTGACCAATTTATCCGTTTCATAGAAGAGCTTGAAAAAAAGATGCAAGAAAACGATGATACGGCAGTAGAGATTTTGCTTGATTACAGTAAGATTGTTTCTGATTACTTCAATAATGACTTTAAGGAATATTCAATAGAATTCAAGAATGATAAAGCCCGATTATACCTATCAGATGAAGAGATATATGCGAGAGATATCTTTAAGGAGGTAATATATTATGACATTAAGCAGGATTACTCTTTCAATGATAAAGAGTTTAATGAAAACCTGCTAATAAAAAACTATGAGACACGAACCATAAACGATGAAGAATGCTATGAGCTCCTTTCCGATAAGGATTGGAACATTGAAAAATATGACGGAGAAACGCACAATAAAGCCATTGAAGTTGTTAAAAAGAAAGAGCTTAGAGAGTGCTCTGATATATTTTTGGAGTTAGAGAGAGCTAAGCAAAACAGAGAGGACATCATGGATTTCTTAGTAAACAGTCTGAATAATTTCTTTTCAGATAATTCTAAGAAGGCGGTAATAGTAAAATTTGGAGGCGCTTTTACTAAACTTGAACTGGAGTTGCTAAACAAAGACAAGACTCTGAGATTAATCTACAAAATTAAAGGGGATGAAGAAGAAAGCCAAAAAGATATTTCTTTTGGAAAAAACGAAATTGATTTTAAGGATATAAATTCATTTGATAAAGGGGCAACTGCGCTTGAACTGGTAAGGGATTGCTCGGAGGAGACCAATAAGATATTGATTCAGTTTAAACAACCCAACTATAATGAAAAGATTAGTTTCAAGGACAAGGGGCTATTCCGAATACATGAAGAAAAATGTAATGTGAAAGAAATAAATGATTTAATCATAAGGGCAAACCAGATTCCTGAAAATGATTATATTGAGTATTCTCTGCTAAAGCCCAAGTTAGAGGATGATGAAAAACTAAAAATCAAGGATAAAACCGATAGATTTGTGCTCACTTCAGAATCAAGGGTCTTCCCGCAATACTCCAAGCGGTTGGTCAGAAAAGCGGCTCTTTCTTCAGCGGATGTTCTTACTTATCCAACTGATGCAAAAAAAGACCAAAAGATAAAGATTTCAAAGTATTATTGGACAAATGAGTTAGGTTGTTTTCAGAAAGATGAAAGCAGTTCTCCAAAGTTCCATATAACGCTTACAGAAGAATCAACCGGAGGATTTTACTATGATAAAACAGGAGAAGAACCTAAATGCAATGATGTTGGAGATGTGATAAAGATTATCAAAGAGGTTCTTAGTGATAATGAGATAAACAGAGGCGAGATTAAGAATGCGCAACACTTTTTTAATGCTATTGATGTGCTTGTTCTTGCAAGATTAGATGAAACATCTAAGATTTCTGTAGTTTTTAGAAAGCCAGAATCTAAAAAGATTGATGAAAAACCTGAAGTATATCCCTTTGAAAGCATAGTCATTAGATATCCAAATCAAACCGGAAACGAGGGAACTATAACCCTCAGTCCAGATCCTGATAAAGAGATACAATTCCATAAGGATACTATGAATTTCATGATTGGAGAAAAAGTTTATATCACACAAATCACAAAAGAAAACACTGTTATTTTGTCTGTGGATAAGAAAGAAGATGGAAAGAGAATACTCACAATAAACTTTGGAGCAGAGTTATCTGGTTTGATGAGATTCCTAAGAGGCTTTACCAGCAGTTATGAATTACATATGCCTAAAAGTGAATATGAGTGGATTAAATATGATAGTGATTTCGAAAATTATTATAAAGATAGGAAATTTGAGACCAAACTTGATTCTGAAGAAACAGAAACTTATAATGTTGAGAAAAATGAAGCAGTGGTGTATGGACTTGTCACAGGAGAGAATTTGGAACAATCCACAAATAGCATTAATTTTAGTGAAGAAGATATTTTTGGAATATCTGAGATAAAGACCTTTCTAACTTCTCCCAAGGGAGGAAAAATAATAAGACAAACAGATGGGATTGATATCATCTTCACAAGATGCATTAATAAGTCTAGAACTAACGAGAGAATAGTTTACATGTGTGCTAAGCCGGGAGATGCTCCTGTCGAATGCGGACCTCATCAAGATTGCCTTTTGATTCCTGAGTATTATGCAAAAAAGGGATTCCAAAGATTTATAGCGGATTTAAATAAAAAGATTAATGATGAAAGCACTGGTGTAACTGAAATTAAACTTAACTATCAAAATATAGAGAAGGAATATTTCTACGGAAACCTTAACGGCTATAAAATAAAGTTCTCAAGTGGAAAAGCAGAAATAGCTAAAGAGGACACTAACACTGTTGTAGCTAAAGCAGATACGGCTATTACGACACTTGTGGAGATGTGGGGGCATGAAATAACTTCTTTCAACTTCAATCAAGACTTGTCACTAAAGAATTATCTTATGGAGCCAATTGCAACCTATGGAGAATGTTATAGGCAAGAGGAAGGAAAATGGAGTATTGGACAGTATGAGATTTCTCAAGAGGAGGCAATATCTGTCTCTCATCCAGATTTGGAAATTCCCAACTGTGCTAAGGGAGATGTTGAATTAAATATTAAAGAAATAAATAGTGCAATCGAAGATTTTTTTGCCGACGAATCTAAGAAAGCTTTGGTCATCAAGTTAGATGATGAAGCACCAGACTTTGAAGTCGCAGTGTGGGAAAAAATTCTTATTATATCACGCTCTTTCATTAACACAAAACAAAATGATGTAGTATTGAAAGGGTCTGGTGTCAAACCAAAAGGTGAAAGCTATCTGGTATTTTTAAGGAACTGCACAGAGCCGTTAGGAACTGCAACTATTGAATTCATCGGAAAAGATACAAAAGAGTTCAAAGAACTTGAGGCTAAGCTCGAACAAATAAGGAAAAGCAAGAATGCAGGTTATAATGCCTTACATTCAGAAAGCTGCTCGTCAAGTTGGGATGAAATAAACAAAAATATCCGATGCATTAATCAAGGAATTGACATGTCTAATACAGATTATATTGTTGCCAAATTTCAAATATCTGATGATGAAAAAATAAGCATCAATGAAAAACAAAAATACTTTAATCTTACCTCATCTTTAAGATATTATCCGCAATTCAGCGAGAAGCTTAACAAGGAGATAAAGATAAGTGGAGAAGGGTCAGCCACTGAGGTGGAGAAGAATGAAAAGATTAAGTTCTCACGATACTATTATGATACAGAAAATGGATGCTATAATGCAGATGATTACATCCACATCAGTAAAACCTCTGAGAGTACAGCAAGCTTATGTCAGGGGGTTGGAGGCGATTTGAGTTCAATTAAAGACCAGAAGTGCTCAGATTTGGGAAGTGCAGTACCTCTAATCAAAAAAGCCCTGAACGGAGAAGGGAGGGTTGTTATAGACACCAACCAATTCCTTAACGCACTTGAAACATTTGAATATGATGGGAAGGATTCTGATCTTATAGTTAAATTTGCCACTAATGAAGTATCAAGACCATACAAGATTCAGAAAGTGGCTATATTAAATAAGGAATATGTGAATTTTCCTAGCTCTCTAAATACCTATGTGATAACAAGAGTTGTTGAACCAACTCAGAGGACAATCATCAAGTTTCTTAGAGAAGATTACAGAGGCATAGAAATAACCAATAGAAAGTCGATTCAGATAGCATTTTCCAATAAGGTGGCTTTGGAAAGAAAACAAATAAACGGTGAAGATGTATTTATAATAAACCTGAAAGGCGAAACAAAGGCTTGGGACATCGCGAAGAGTTATTTTGATGAATTTGTATCTCAAATTAAAAACGAGATGGATAATCAAGATGAAAATCCAACAGACATTTTCTTGAATATTGATAAAATTAATGAAGAATACTTTAAGGGGATACTCAATCTTTACGAGATTTATATATTAACAGACAATAATATTGTTTTAGAAGATGGAACTGGAGAAGTGTATGCCAAGGAAATTAATATTGAATCTGACTCAACGATAAACTTGAAAGAGATTTGCGAGTTTCGCAATTATGAGTTTTGGTTCAAAAATAATTACTTCTGCATTGAATTTGCTAAGCTATGGACTGTCATTAAAAATGAATATTGTCCTAAGATTGAAAAACCTTCCAAATCCGAAGAATGTTTAAATTATCCAGAGTGTGGATACTTGGAAGGACTCCATAATTTTGTCAAAGACCTGAACGATTCTATTGAAACAAGCTCTGATAAAGCCAGCGAAATCATACTCACATATGATAAGATAAAGGAAGAATATTTCTTTGGCAAGTGGAAGAGCTATGAGATTAAATTTCTTAAGAACAAAATAAGCCTGCTTCAAAATGATATCATGCGCCATACTGAAGATACTAACTTTAATCCTATTGGTAATTTCGGGACAGACACTGAATTTAAATTAATAAGTAACGTAGAATTGAGAAACTACCTGATTGAAAAGAATGGGGAAGCATGCTACAGAAGAACTATAGGGAATAATTGGGTAGCAAAAGGGACTGATAAAACATCTGATAAAGCAATTCAGTCTAGAGAAACTACTTTAAAGAGTTGTGAGGAGAAGGGCAAAGAGACGACATTAAAAGAAGTTAAACAGAATATATTAGACTTCTTTAACAATAAGGATTGGAAGGCACTTGTGCTGGATATAGATAAAGAAACACCAGAGTTAAACATAGATATAAAAGAAGGTGCGGATGGAGAAGCTGATAAATTGCTAATAAATGGAGAGATAGTTAGCACCAGCAAGCTAAAGAATTTACACCTTAAAGGAGAACCAGGAGGAGAAGGATTCCTTATTTTCATCAGGAACTGCTCATATCCAGATGAGAATGTAATTATTGAATTCATTAGCAAGAGCAATGAGAAGTATAAAACTTTGCAGGAGAGTATTTGCTCTATCAGGGGCGAAGAACCAGAATCAAAAGTAGTTATTTATACCGAAAAGTGCTCAGGAAGTTTAGAAAGTATCAATGAAGCAGTGGCATGCGTCAATAATCTTGCCAAATCGGACTATACAAACTATGATTATGCCCTAGTAAATATTAATATAGGGACAGATGAAACGCTGATTATAACGCCAGAATCAAGAGAATTGGAGTTAACATCTTCAAATAGAAATTTCGCACAGTACAGTACCAAACTTGAAAAACCAATTGGAGGAATCTATTGTCCTAATAAGAAAAGGGATACAATAATTTATTTGCCTCAACTTCCAATGACGGGTGAAAACAGGTTTAAGTTCGCTAGAAAGTACCAAGAGACTATAGGAGGAGTGTTAGTTGGTAGTGATGAATACTTTTACCTTACTGATGTTAGAAATCCAGGGGGTTCGAATTGCGAATACTCCAAGGAGGATGCTCCTGCAGAAAGCGATGTCATTAGTGAAATAAAAGAGGTGTTTGAAAAAGGAGGTAACAAAGCAATTAAAACAAAAGATTTCTTCGATGCAGTTTACAAATTTGAATACGCTCAGGCATATGGCGATAGTAGCCCAAAACTATCTGTGTTCTTTAGAGCAAATAATGGCAACGCACAAACTTATCCCGGAATCCAAACAACTCAGGTTCATAAAATAAAACTAATATACCAAAAAGCGGATGGTAACTATGAGACCAAAGTAGTTAATCTTGAGACGGCTGGAAAGACGCTTTATTTCCTCAAAAGTAAGACTAGCTTCTACCGCATTACAATTTCTTCAGAAGATATTGACGTATATTACTCACAAAAGACAGTCCTAAAGCGAGAAGGAGACATAATTACTATTAACTTCATGGGCGAAGAAGAGGATTTTGCTGAAGTAAAAGGCCAATTCAACAAATTTATTGAAAGTTTGAAGGGAAACCTCTCAAAATATTCGTCAGATGTAGCAGAGTTAATCCTTGATTACGACCATATTAATCAAGAGTATTTTAAAGGAAATCTTGATTATTACACACTTTCATTTAAGGATGGAGCAATAGAATTATGGGCCGGAAACGCATTAATAACTAATTCTCTGTTAGACCTTAGTGCAGAAGAAAGTTATAATTTAGCCCAAGGAAACAATGTAGTAATATCTAATTTCCAAGTAAACATGAAAAATCAAGGTAGCAGTATTGTATATTGCTATGAGATGCTAAAAAAATGGAAGGTTAAGGAGAATAATTTTAAGACTCAACCAGAGAAGGCGATATTAGCAATAAAATATAATGATAAATTAAAAAGCTGTAAAGAGATTACTAAAGAGACCAATATGAATAAGATTATAGGAGAAGTCAGAAACTTTTTTAATAATGATTGGAGAGCATTAGTTATTAAGCTAGATGAAAATGCCCCTG
>CAZOKS010000007.1:8295-31155 GCA_964580745.1 uncultured Methanosarcinales archaeon
TTAATACATATACTACAAAGACCACTCTAAGCATGGAAGGAGATACTTGCTATACGCCTCAAGAAGACCTCTCTCCTATCACTCCAAAATGCGATGAAGTTGGAGATGCAATCCAGAAGATAAAAAATCTTCTTGATAATGGTGGTACAGTAACAATAAGCATTAAAGAGTTTTTCAATGCAGTGGATTACTTTGAATCAGGAAATAGTAATGGAAATCAACAATTTGGCGTTAAATTTGTAGGTAAAGGAGAAATAAACCAAAAGCTCCATCTAAGCTCTCAAACTATCAATAAACTGCAAATTGAATACCCTTCTACGGATAAGATTTTGTTACGGGGAGAGACAAACCTGCAAAATCCAGCAGTAATAATAGACCTAAAACAAGACACATACAATATTGAATTTAACAATGGACAGAGTCCTATTGATTCTATACCTTCATCGGGCTATGTTGAACTTAGTGTGAACAAGAACGATAATACTTTGTTAATGAAATTCGATCAAGAAAATTTTATAAACCAAGAACTTCAAAACGGTTTCAATACTTTAATCAGCAATATTGAAAATGCTAAAACCAACAACAATAATCATGCTACAAGGATAATTCTTGATTTAGGAAAAATAACGCCTTATTACTTCTCTGGGAATGAGAACCTATTCAATGAGAAGGGACAGCTGGGACAGCTCAAGATTGTATTCTCAGACCAAAAAGCTTCTTTACAGTATCATTTGAACAGAGAGGTTTATGTATTAGCAAACAGAGATACAGGCATCAAGGTTGATGGAGAGGTAGCCTTAACAAAGAACACACCTATCGTAATACGAAATCATAACTTAGAATCGGGAAATAAGAAATGCTATGTCAAAGAAGATTGGATTGTCGGAGGCATTTACAACAATGATCCTGAAATTGAATTTCAAGAAACAACAAAAAATGGACTCGCTATCGCTACAAATGACGAGCTCATTGAATGTAGTGCTCTTCATCAGGAGGAGGTTGATACTGCTCTATTGGACGAACTTGCTAGATTCTTAAGCAAAAAAGAAATTAAGGCCTTTGTAGGCAAGGTTACAGATGTCTTCCCACTAGGAGTATTCAGTTTGGCTGATGGAGGATTAAAGTATACCACGATGAATAAAGAATATATAGTTTCGCCAGGGGAAAATGAGATACATATAAAAGATGGAGAAATTAATACAGTTGGAAGCGTATTGGTATTAATAAGAAACTGCTCTTCATATGACAATAGGGTTGTAATAGATGTGGTTGAAGAAGGAGAAGAGAATTATAAGAAGATACATGAGCACTTCAACTTTAATAATATTGATATGCATAACGAAAAATGTTCTCCCACGCTCAAAGAGATTAATAAAAGAATCAACGATGAGGGTTGTATAAATTATATTGAGAATGAAAACACATATAATTTCACATTAGTCAATTTACCAGTAAGGGCTGGTGAAAAAGTATTCATTTATGAGGGGAAAAATTCTTTTGAACTTAAATCCCAAGACAGATTTTTCACACAATACTCCGATACATTAAAGTCAGAAATATCTCTTGGAAAAGGAAAAAAAGAGTTAGCTTTTTCAAAAAATGCAAAGTTAAAGTTCTCAAAGTATTACTTTGATAAGGAAAAGGAATGCTATGAATACGACAAAGATAAAATATTTATTAGCGAAACAGAACGCACAATAACAGGAAATTGTCATGTTCCCTATTCTGATGAAAATATTGATGAGCCAAGATGTATGGATGTTGGCGAAGTAATCTCAAAGATTAAAAACATCCTAAATAATGAAGGCCGCGAGATGTTCAAAACTGAACAATTCTTCAAAGCGATTGAAAGTCTGAAATATTTGCCATCTCCTGATAATCAATACGATTGGGGGCTTGAATTGTATATAAGGGGCAAGGAAGAGATTCCACAAAGAAATGATATTGATGAAGTAGTTATAAATGATATCAAAGATTCGAGCTACAGCTTTGCATTAGATAAATCAAACAAAGAACATGTTTTCAATTTGCTTGAAGACACTTATATCATAGAAACCATAACAAATGCGGGAAGGAGCTCTATTTACAACATAGATGATGAAGGCAATGTAGTTTTTGAAGTGAAAACAAATGATGAGAATAGAAGAGTGCTTACAATAGATTTCAGAAAAAGAAATATCAATGCTTTCAAAGCATTTGTAGAAGATGCAAAGACCTTTCTAAAAGATACTGTCCAAATCATAATTCTTCCTTACAAATGGATTCCTAAAGGAATAAATAGTTTCCGATCCATCTTAATGCTAAATATCTTCAATACGCGAGTGAAACAAGAACTCAACAAGGGCAAAATTATCAATTTGAGGTTTCATGAGATTCTAACTTACTTAGACAAGCCCAGACTAACATTAGAAAAAGATGGAAAGATTAAGCTTTCCGTGGGAGAAGAGGAATATGATTTGTATTCGGAGAATAACGACAAGGCATATCTCTTACTTATTTCGCCCCCACAGCAAAAGGCACAATCAAACTGCATTAACATCGGCGCATCGAAATATTTCTGTTTAGAGGGAATTATAGAACTCAAAAAAGATTATCCTAGTGAATGCAGTCTTCCAATCGTCATCACTGAAGAGAATATGAAATTCAGCAGAACAATCAAAATGAATTTCTGTGGCAATACAAATATTCCTATTTCTGGACTTATTGGCTGGACTTTCAAAAACTTTTATATGATAAAAGTAACACATAGTGGAAAGAGCATTTTGTTCATGGTTGCATCCACCGAGGATGCACTTGAATACAATCTCAAGTCAATGTTAGAAGAATATAAAGGAGATATAAATTATCTAAAACAAGCTAAAAAAAGACTGTTTAAAAATGAAGAATAAAAAATCACAGATATTTGAGCAGGGAACAGGATGGGTTATCCTTGTTATTGTTTTGGCAGTTGTTTTATATATGGGTATAACTTTAGTTCATCAAGGGAGCAATCGAATAAATATTGAATGTAATAATTACCAAGGAAAATGTGTTGACCGGGAAGACGATTGCAAAGGAAATGGGATGACCACAAAAGCCGGAATGGGCTGCGAAGTGTATTGTTGCTTTAACGCTTCCAAACTGGTAAAATCCTAAGGTGATTTTATGAACAACAAAAGAGCGAGCTTCATTTATAGAAGCATGGAATGGGTATTGCTAGTTATAGCATTAGTTGTTCTTATATTATTACTGTATCAATTTTTTGGAGGTAAGATTCTTCCGCAGACAAGGACCGCCTGCAAACAGCAGTTAAAAGGATATTGCGTAGAGACAAAAGAAGAATGTACATCCGAAGAAGGCAAGATTTATAATGGAATGGGCTGCGAGAAATACTGCTGTATCCCTCTTGAAAATGTAGGGCTAAATTAATTTTCGAGTCGTATATCAAAAACGAAAAGATTAAAAACAACCAAAAAACCAGCAAAGCAATGACCAAGGTTTCTGCGATTGTGGTTTCATGGAATGGTAAAAAATATTTAGAGGAATGCATTGCTTCTCTTCTAGAGCAATCCTTTAAGGATATGGAAGTTATTCTGGTAATAAATGGCTCAAAAGATGGTTCTCAAGAGTTTATGAAAAAAAGGTTCCCTTCAAAGAGATATAAAAATCTAAGAGTAATCAGCACTAAAAAGAATGTTGGGTTTGGCCCCGCTGTTAATGTAGGTATAAAGGCTTCAAAAGCCAAGTATATTGCTTTCTTTAATGATGATATGAAAATTGATAAGGACTGCATAAAGAACATGTTTGAACTGCTTGAGGAAAGAGAAGCAGCTGCCTGCTCTGCAAAACTTTTATTCTATGATAAACCAAAGCATATCAATTATGCTGGCGGCATATTCAACTACATGGGCTTTGGATGGCCTAAGCATCTAAATGAGATTGACAGGGAATTGAAGGTTGAGGAAACTGACTTTGGCGGTATCTGTATGATTCGCAGAAAGGTGCTTGATGAGGTTGGGCTTTTTGATGAGAATATCCCTATGTATCATTCCGATGTGGATTTGTGCTTCAGAATAAGGATTTATGGTTATAAACTGCTTTTTAATCCCAAAGCTGTTGCATACCATAAATACGATTTCAAGAGAAATCCAGACAAATTCTATGACCTAGAATTTCATAGAAGATTCTTGATAAAGAAATACTATTCCAAAAAAACATTGTTCTTGATTAGCCCTGCTTCACTTCTCATAGAGCTGGCAACCTTATACTTTGCTCTGGTTTCAGGATGGCTTCCAAAAAAGCTCAAAAGCTACTCAGAGTTCAAGCAATACAAGAACGAGATTAAGCAACAAAGGAAAAAGATACAAAAGGAGAGGAGAATAAGCGATAAAGAGTTCATGAAGAATTTTGTTGGTCATTTGAAGTTTGAGATGATTAAGAGCAAAGGAATTGACTGGTTTTTGAGTCCTTTGCTTAGCCTTTATTGGAAAATGATTAAAGTGTTTATATGAAAGGTAGGTGCTGATGATGAATCCTTTAAGAGAATACATAGGGAGAACCTTTTGCATACAGCCACGAATACCCGAGACGGTTCAATTAGAGATTACCAATCTTTGCAATCTTAACTGCAAGATGTGCCCCCGAAAGAAGCTGCCTGTTAAATATAAGGAGATGTCCCGTTCTCTATTTAAGGAAATTGTTAATAACTTGAAGGGAGTAAAAGAGATTATTCTGACGGGTTGGGGTGAACCCACAACCCATAAAGAATTGGCAGAGATGGTTAGATATGGAAAGTTCAAAAACAAAAAAGTAAGACTTACAACAAATGGTCTTCTGCTCAATGAAAAGCTTAGAGATAAGCTGACCAAGGCAGGAATTGACAGCATAACATTTTCAGTGGATTCTGTTGATGAAAACAATGAATGGGGGCATATGAACAAGAAAACCCTTGACAATATAAGGGCATTGTCTAGAATGAAAAACAGGCCTTCCATAGTAATCCAATCTATTCTTGAAAAGCCAATATCCAATCTTTTGGCAATCTGCGACTTTGCCAAGAGCATTGGAGCTGAAAGATTAAACCTTTCAAGGGTGCTACAAGAGTTCTCTCCAGGGATGCCTCGCCCTTCTTTGAATGAGGAAAAAGAAATGGTGGATAAAATATTCAAGCATGGAAGAAAAATCGGACTCCAGGTTGACATGATTCAGTATGGGGTCGGAAGTGGACTTATAAGAGCTGTATATCCTCTTGCTAAAAGAACTATGGGGCTCTTTGGCGAAAGATGCCTTAGATTGTTTAACTATGCTTATGTAAATGTGGAAGGAGATGTTACTCCATGCTGTCTTTTGCCTTCTTTGAAAGTAGGAAACATCAAAACACAAAGGATTGAGGAGATATGGCAGAGCAGAGGGTTTAGGAGGTTCCGAAAGAACCATAATAATCATAAGTTATGCAAGAATTGTGATTTATGGCGTATTAACTATATCAATAATTCTTAGTCCTTTTGATTTTTCTTTTGCCCGGATTTGTTAGAGCTGCCAGCTTGAAAATCTTCTTTATTCTCTTCTCCCATTTCAATTGCTATTCTTCTTACAACAGTTTCAATCTTTCGGCTGTTCCTGGAAGCAATTATAAAGTTGTAAAAGGAAAACAGAACAAGGAAGGCGAAGCCGGCCACAGTAAGCATGTCAAAGAGTCTATAGAAATTCAATGCTTCCAGGATAGGGTCCGTTATTGAAGGGAATAAAACAATCGCAATAAAACCTATCCAAATGGCCTCCCAAAAGAGAAAAGCAACATTAGACATTACCTTCTTTCTAAAGTTTATATAAGCTATATAAGCCATAAACAAGGAGAATAATACCGCAAACACCTGAACACCTATCATATTTATCGCCTCATATTTTTTAATTTACTTTCTCAACCAAATAACCTGAACTTCAATATATTAAAAACTATCTTAAATCCATCTAAAACAGTAGTACCTTTATAACCGTCATGATATATGGTTTTTATAGGGATTTGGGTATATTTGAGGTTTTTTTCAATCATATGAACAAGCATCTCTGTCTCAACTGTGTAATCCGATGATTTCCATCTTAACAAAGGATAGCACTCCGCTCGGAAAGCCCTGAATCCTCCCTGGGTATCCTCTATTTCTTTTCCTAAAAGGAGTTTGACAAACATGTCAAAGAATAGGTTGCCTAGTTTAGCAGTAGAAGGCATTTCCTTGGTTCTTTTTCTGGCTCCAAGAACCACATCATACTTATCTAATAAAGAAATAAAGCGGGGGATTTCTGAGGGATCGTGCTGTCCATCACTATCCATTAGGACAATCTTTTCGGCTCCTTTTTTCAGAGCATAATCGCAGCCTGTCTTAAGGGCAGCACCTTTTCCAAGATTGACAACATGTTTTAAAACCCTGACAGAACAGGCTTTAGCTATCTTAAAGGTGTCATCTTGAGAACCGTCATCAACCACAACAATATTTTGAGGTTGGGAGTATTTAAGAACATTGTTCAGTGTTCCCTTGATTGCCCTTCCCTCGTTGTAAGCAGGGAGTACCACAAAGAAATCTTGTTCAGCTTCCATTTTCCAAGCTTAAATTCAGCTCTTCAGTATTGTTGAGGATAGGGGAAAGATTTGTGGTTTCTGTGGTCTCATTGATAGATGCATTACCAGAGAGATTACTAACTCCAGCATCTTCTGCAGCTCCAACATTTTCTGCATCTTCTAAGTCTTGCTGCTCTTGTTGTGGCTCAGCTTCGTCCTTATTTGAAGTTATAACAGCAAAATCAGCTTCCTCCTCATGTTCAATAACATGAAAATTATCCTCAAGTTTATCCCGGTTCCAATCGACTTTCCAAACATAGATGTCGTTGCCAAACATGTCTGTCTTATGAGAGAACAACTTAAGGTAATTGGTGCCTGCGCCATTCAAGAAGAAAAGCCTTGTAAACATGCTGTCAGCCAACTGGGTATCAGATAAGATGAAGCTATATTGTCCTCCTTCTTTCTTTAATACTATGCCATATTTGAAACCAGATTCAGGGTAATTTCTAACATACACATTATTACCATCACTGAAAACGAATTTCCTTACCTCTAAACGAGAATTCTGATTAGTTATTGCATACGCCCGCATATCCTCTAAATCTATCTCCAGCATCACACCTTGATTAGAACCTAATGATTTCACACACCTCAACCAGCTTTCATTAAGCTTCTGGCAAGAAGTGAAACTGGCTGTAAGATATTTTGGCCACGGAGCGACCCAGTAATCTGCATTTTCTACAGACTTTATCTCTGTTACATAATTGGCTGCTTCAACATCATTAAATCCAAACCTTTCCTTAAGAAATTGGCGTGCCTCTGCTACATCCTTATTCCTTACCTCGTAAAACATCTTGGCTTTGGTAAAATTCCATGAGCCAAAATGAGCCCAGACTCCTGACTTGCTTACCATATCTTCAGATGCTATAAAGTAGTTTTCAGGTGGATCGCAATGAGTGTAGTTAAGAACCTTTAAAGCATCGGATTCTCCAAAAAGAGGAGTGAGATAAGATTTTGCTTCTTCTCTATCCTTTTCTAGCAGATTATAAACAATATTAATCGCTTCTAAATCATCTCCTGTCAAATTCAACAGGGTTTCATATGCCTGGTTGGCACCGCAATCAAGCATTCTTAAAATGCCAACAGATTGCCTTTCATTGTTGGTAAGCATGAGCTTCCCAAGCCAATGCGCCTGCGGTTTGTTCTGCAATCCTCCGTCTAAGGTAACAGCCCTATCTGCAATTGCTTTAAACCAATGGCCGAAGTCCCACCATGAATTGATGATTGCATTTTCTTCACTTTCTGTTTTTATTTTGGTAAGCACATCGAACCAAGCATCTGTCATTTGGGGGGTATGGCCTTTAGCAGTATTGATTGCATTAGGCAGCATCCCAACCTGATTGCCGCCTCCTGCAGTTGATTGGGGCAATACCAAAATAAGTAATAAAAGAGCAAACAATACAATCTGAGCAGTTCTTTGAGGGATGTCTATTAATTTCTTAACCCATATTGACCCTTGCTTTATTAAGACTGAAGAAGCAATCCCCCAAGCCAATGCAAAGGCAGGTACAATCAAAAGATTAAACCTTACTCCAGAATAAACAGTATAAATTGTTGCCAGGGTCCAGAATAGCAATACAAAAAATTGAGCCATTTTGGGTCCAAGAAGGCTTCCTTTTCTTTTTAAGATTAGAAGAATACCCGAGAGAGCCACGACTACCGAAATCCAACCACCATTATTTTGAACAATACTTTTGAAATCACCTGGATTAAGTTCAGCTACTGTAGTGAATACATTGGGCCAGATAGTCCCTTTTGATACTGCTTTAAGCTCTGTTCCTCTTATTGCTGCCAAAGGTGAATTAATGAAAGCACTGAAGCTCGTAAACAGGGAAACAAAGATACATGAGAAAAGCAGAAGCAGAGCAATTGAGATTATATCAGAAGAGAGATTATTAGTGGCTCCCTTATCAAGATTCCTCTTTGTCCTCTTTTTTGGAATAATTGTTGAGAATATGAATCGATAGATGATATAAACTATTGAAGATAGGAGTATTATGTCAAAAGCATACCACCATCCACCCCATGCTTTGGTATAAATGCCAAGTGTTAGGCCGAAAAGAGCGGAATGCAAAAGCTTTTTCTTGAGCTGAGTAGCTTCAACAAGCTTGAAAAAGAAGAAAATTAAAGTTAATGGGAATAAGGCATTGAATATATCTGTATCAGAAAAGCCGCCTAAAGACCTTGATAAAAGAAAAGGATGGATTGCCACATACAAAGAGACAAAGAAACCTCCCACCTCACTCTTTGATATATCTCTTCCTAAGAAAAAAGCGATTATAACGGTTATTAGGCCTAAGATGACCGGAGTAAAGAAGGCTACAGCCATCAAATCTATATTAAAACCAAGAAAGTTCAAAAATCTGAAGAGATATGCTTCAATCCAGGGAAGGATATTGCTTAATTTAGACTGGGAAGCTGATCTTTCAGACAAAGGAAGGCCTGCAAGAACATGATTATCAATATAGCCCCTATCGTTTTTAATATCCTGCTCAAAGCCATGTTCAAGTATATTCTGAGCATTTCTCAAATAGTAATAGGGGTCAATAGCTAAGAGATATGTTGTACCATTCTCATTCCTAAGCCTGCTTCTGAATTGTTCTGCAGTTTGTTTCTGAACCTGAATCAATTCATCCTTTCTTTCTCTAGCAAGCTTTTCTACTTCTTCTTTAACTACACTTTGAAGCTCTTGATGACCTAAACCAGGGTAAGAGGATTGAAGTTGAGAATAAACTTGTGCTTGAAGAGAATTATACACGGTTTGCTCAGCCCATGGGTCAGCAATAGGAATAAAATAAGGGGTCGCTCTCAGAAACAAACAAATAAAAAGAGGCACCATAAAAAGAAGAATATTAATTACAACCTTTGTATCAATTTTCTTTGCATCCAGATTATTGGCTTCCTGATTTTGCTCATCCTTATTCTCATAGTTAATTTCTTCATTGCTCATCTATTAACACCCCGAAAAATCCCATTAAGGTAAATCATAAGGATTTATCAAAACTATTACGACTTTGTGTTGAAGGATTTTAAACGCTTGTTTTTATAATTTTACCTTCTGCTTAAAAAGTTATTGTTAAATCCCTATCGTACAGACAATTTGATTTTGATATAGGGAGAGATTTATATAAAATATATAAAAGTTTAGATTTCTCAGGACTCAGGATAAGAAGAATGATTTATAGATATAGTTTGAAAAAGAATAAAAAATGAAAAAAGAGAGATTTTATTTCTCGTTCTTAACCTTAAGAGATTTCATTTCCCTCCAAGCAAGCTCAAAGAGTTTCTCTAAAGCCGATGCAAAGAACTCTGTATTTACCCATATGCCTACATCAAATGAAGGATGCACATCCTCATCATTATGTATCATGAATGTCAGTTCTCTTCCATCAATCACAATGAATCGGGCCAGAATGCCTTTCATCTCTCTGATTTCTGCAATTCCTTCAAGGTTGTTTACTGCCTTCTGAACCGACTTGCTTACAGAAGTAGCAATTCTAATCTTAACCCCTCTTTTAGCAACAGATTCCAAAACATCCTTGATGCTTTCAGATATTCGGATAAGCTCTTGTGCTGTTGAAACAATAGTAACTGTCTTTTGGGCTCCTTTCATTAAGAACTCAAAATGATTGTAGAGGTTATGTCTTCCTTTAAGGCTGCCGCTTCTTTCAGAGGGCTCAACCAATTCAATCCCCTGGGAATGAAGCAGGTCAAGCTCTTTCAGGATTTCGCTAGAAGCAGCATTCTCAATCTTCTTGATTTGCTTTTCGGTTTCCTTACGAAGGTTCTTCTTAACTCTGGAAATGACTTCCTCAGGCGGCACAGCATAATACTTTATAGGCTTGCCAAATTTCATAATAACAAAGCCTTTTTTTTCCAGGCTCTCAAGCACATCATAGCTCCTTGAACGAGGCACATTGGCAATGTCGGAAAGTTCTCCTGCTGTTGCGGTGCCTCTTGATAGCAGAGCTGTCCATATCTTCACCTCGTAAAGGTTTAAGGAAAAGTAATTACGCAACTTTCCCAGAAATTCATCGCTCACAATCATATTACAACCACCTTCTTTTTTGTTTTTTTCATTTATTGCTTACCTCCCACCAAAAACCCAATCCCTTCAATATGCTTAATGCTTTTTTTTCTGTGAAACACAAAAGAATCACAACAGGAATCAACTCTACGGCTTGCTTTTCCTTGTTGATTCTAATGATACAAATAATTACTACTATTAAAAAATTACGATTTTTTGCGATTAAGCAATAGCAAAAACAAGTATCAAAATGTGAAACTAAGGATTAATGGGTTGGTCGAGCAGGATTTGGTTTCTTTAGTTTGACAAATAAAAAAAACAGAGCAAAGAACACCATTATCAAAGAAAGCCATTGGCCTAGGGATAATCCCAGCCAAAGCAATCCTAACTGAGGGTCGGGGGCTCTGAAAAACTCAACCAAGAAACGAAAAGAGCCATAAAGGAGGATGAAGAATGTAAGAAGCAAACCCTTTCTTTTCTTTGCCCCCATAAGAAGGTATTTTGTCTTGAAAAAGAGATATAAAATCACAAAGATTGCAACATTCTTAAGGGATTCATAAATTTGAGAGGGATGCCTTGGTTTTAATTCAGGATCCATTGTAAATATAACCGCCCAAGGCACATTTGATACTCTCCCATATAATTCTCCATTAAGGAGATTCCCTAACCTGCCCAAAGCAAGGGCTAATGACGCTGGAATTACCAGCACATCTGCAACTTCCAAGAAGCTTATTGAGTTATGCCTGCAAAATAGATATACAGCTAAAACAGCTCCAACAAGGCCTCCATGAAAAGACAAGCCGCCTTGCCATAAAAAGAGGGATTCAATAAGATGACTTGAATAATAAGCAAAATCATAAAAGAATACATAAAATATTCTGGCTACAATTATTCCTCCAACCAACCCCCAGAAAAGCATCTCGAACGCTTTATCCTTGCTATGATTTAGGCTTTCCAATCTCTTAGAGAGGCGGGAGTACATCAAATAGACTATTAAGAAGCCGATAAGATAAAACAATCCATAATACCTTATCTCAAAGCCAAAAAAGGAAACCAAGACTGGATTCGGATGGAATGTCAGCATGATTTGAATTTAGAAATGGCCCTTAATAAGCTTTTCTCAAAAGTAAAACTAGAAGTAGGAGAAAGGCAAAATGCTTGAAATGCCTTGAAAAAGCAATATGCTACATATCACATCAAAGCAGAGGTAAAATGAAAAAATATATATTATACTAATAATAAAGTATAGAACAAGAGGTGGTTTAAGTCCGTAGATTAGTCAGAAGCATGGGATTCTGGAGGATTTTCTTGATTGTGCTTGTGTTTACTATGCTTTTGAATAGTGTTTTTGCTCTTAGTTTGGAACTAATTGATGAATTAGTTGATAGCCCAACTGGAGAGGGCAAGGCAATAAAGATTGTAACTGATATGCCGGCTAAGTGTTTTGTTGAAGTTGATGAAGACCTTTCTAATATGCATTCTGAAGATAATCTTACTTTTACTTATGATATTGAAGAAAAAAACGGAAATATAACAGGCTACTGTGAAGCAATCAATAATACTGGAGACATAAAAGGGTTCTCTATTGAAATAAAGCTAAAAAATGAAAGTAATTCGTATGACATAGAAAAGAAGGGTAAAGAGAATGATAATCTCCCGTTTCTAATAACATATGTTTCTCCAAAAGATTCCAGCCCTATCTATTTATCAGATTATATTGAAGCACACACCAACAAAAACGCTACATGTCATATCAAAACTACAGATAATTCTTATGTAATGGAAGGTCTGCAAGATAACACTCATAGGATTAAGGTTTCCAATGTAACACAAAAGAAAGGAAAAACCAATTTTGTTATCGCTTGCTTCAACAAGCAGCAGGGACGAAAAACTAAGACTGTTACCTATTTTGTGGGAGGAGAAGGGATGGAAGATGCAAACTTGCCTTCCGGAGAAGATGCAAATAGAATATCGATGCTGCCTCTCAAAAAGATTATCGATTTCTTTAATGAAAACTTGGCCTTGCTTCTTGTTTTAGTTATCTCTTTAGCATTAAACATAACGGGGATAATATTGTTGGTAGTTGTCTTGAAAAGGAGTAAATCTGATGCCAAAAAGGATGAGCCTCGATTAGAAAGCTTGAACTCGCAGATTTTTTTTCCATCCCAAAAAGCTCCCAGCAATAGGAGAGGGAGGTTTAAGCCTACGAAAAGTGCTCATAGACCAAGAAGAAGCAATGGTCCTAAACCAAGAATTAATCTTGAGCCTTTTGAGGAGTTTCAGGAAAAGCCGGAAGCTGCTGACAAAAAAGACCAGGAAGCATTCAGACATTTGGATCTGAGCAAGTATCTCGAAAAGAAAGAAGAATGGCTTGATATATCAGATATACTTAATGAGAAGAAAGAAGAGAAAAAGGAAAGTAAAAAGTTGGATAATAAGGAAGAAGAAGACCCTGTTGAGAAACTAGAAAAACAGATATACTTAGAAAGCCTTAAAGGAAAAACCAATCTGCAATTGATTGTTGAGGCATTGAAAGAGAATTATAAGGACAGTCCTAACCCTGACTTGATAACATGGGCAATAAACAAACTGATTAATCAGAAGCAAATTAACATTAAACAAGCAGGCAATGTTATCAATCAATTAAAATCGGATAAGGTAATCGATGATATGCAGGCATTGCAGATGTTAGGCAAGCTTAACCTGATATAATGTTTTTTATACCCTTAAATTTGGAATTCTGTGCTTATTTCCTCGAAAGAAAGGATTCAAGTCTTTTCTCAACTCTTTCAAACTCAGGGAATCTTCTTTCATCGTTTCTGAAGGAGGTTGTATGATATTGTCTTTTCAGAGAGCTCCCATATCCGTGTTTTTTATGAAGGAGTTCGTGATACATCACATAATCCAATAATTCTTGAGGTGCGTCCTTCAACACAGAAGAGATTATGATTTCATCGGAGTCAAAGTCGTATCGGCCAAGAGTGGTTTTAGAATACTTGCCAAACCTAATCTTTGATATGGCTTGGTTGGAATTAAAGAACCGCACATTGACTCTCTCAAAGCTTTCTTTCAGCGCATCATCTTCGAAATCCTGCTGGACAAGAAAAGAGGAATGAACTTTGCTCAAAAAAGAATCTAACAAAGAGATAGACATAGTGGTTTTGTTTTTCTTAAATAACCTGCAAAGCAACACCTGAACTGCACCTTTCTGGATTTGCCAGCTCACAGTTTTCCATTTCTCGCTTAATCGAAATTCTATCCTCTTGAGAAAGCGATTAAGCACTACCTTTGAATTATAGCCTTTCATCCGTCTGGTATATTTGAGGTTTATATCAAAACCCTTGAGGGATAAACCTAATTCACTAGCGGCCTCTGCTAATTTACCTCCCATATCATTCTTATCCAAGCTTAGCCTTTTCATTTTAGGCATTTTAGAAATTTTTATAACTGGTCTGCATCTATGCTGTAACGTAAAAAAGCCGCCACCATTCCCAGATTCTTGAGTTGGACGCCTTCATTGGTTTCTGTTGAGACTATCTCAATCTCGCTTGAGAACTCCTCTGCTTTCTTCTCAAAAAATTCTATCGTTTCATCATCCAATTCATCTGATAGGAGTAGTTTCTCTACCGCTCCTTTCTCAAGCAACTGGTATACCTCATCTTTGCCATAAGCAACCTTTCCAGGTTCCTTCGCTAATGTCTGAAAGAAATTCCTCATCAATTTCTTTTCCATAGCTACTTGTTCTTCTGCTAAGACATCCTCGCTCTTATCTAATAGTTCCTGGAACCCATATTCCCCTGTATAGCTAAGGTCTTTGACTGCAAGAATCTTGTTCTTTAAGGCTTCGGGGATATAATTTCCATCAACAAACTCATTTTTGGTATGACCTGGCCCTCCTATAATCAAGCCGTTTATGTCTCTGTCCTGAAAGGATTCCTTTACATATTCAGCAATCTTCTTGAAGAAGTCCTTTGTTGCCCCTTCCCTTAATCGTTGAAATCGTGGAGCAGACTGTCCTCCAGCCCTTGTTTTTCCTGGCACATTGGATGTGGTTTTAGCAAGGGGAATTATTCTTTTTCCTTTAAGCAAAGCAATGTTGGCTTCTCTTTTGTCCAGTACAACCAGACCAAAAACATCATCAGTTTTCAGCATCTCCTTCAAGGGATCTAGTACAAAATCCTTATCACATCTATAAATCCTGAAGTTTAAAGGTACAGGGGGCTCAATGCTCCATACCTGGACATTCAGTTGTCCTTCCCTTTCAGCAATATTTCCTGCAAAAACCGCCAAGCCATGGGGTGGAGTTCTCTTAAACAACTTAAGATGCTGAATCATTCTTTCAAGGGAAGCTATCACATTCTTTTGGGTTTGTTTTGATTTGATGTTTGTGGCAGTACCCTGCTCGTCTAAAAGATGATTAATTATCTTATTCATATCATATCCTTGAGGGATATACACGCTAACAAGCTCAGTATGCCTGCCTTTATATTTGTCGAGCTCCTCAACGAAGCGTTTCAATTTCCTTTTTTGGGCTGCGGATAATTCCATAATGCTAAGGAACCAATACCGGGTTTATAAAGCTTTTCCAAAGTAAAGTTATAAAGAGTGGATTGGGAATAAAACAGATTTGTATTTCATAAGGTCTAAAGGATAAATATTAAACTCTCCATTATAGAGAAAGAGAAAAACTTCATTTACTTATCTGCTTATATATCTTGTCTATCTCAGGGAAGACCTTCTTTCTCTCTGAAACAGGCATTGAATCATATGTGTTGAGCAGCTTTACATATATCTTTTTGACCTTGTCTATATCAGCCTGGCTAAGATTCTTCTTAGTGAGTATCTTCTTACAATCGTGTATCAATTCCCTTAGATATTCCATCTGCTTGGATTCTTTTACAAAGACACTTCTCATAGATTTCTTGCCAGAGACTTCTTTTCCTGCTACTTTGAATGGAACATGAGCCCTTAAATGCAACTTAAGACTGAGCTTATCAAACAAACTCTGCATTATGAAAATCAAGGAGGCCAATATCAACACATAAAGCAACATGTAACCCATTTCTGAAGAGATAGTAGAAAAGGTAGATTTGAATAGAATCATATCCCTATACATGTTATAGGCAAGCACGAAAGGACTTAATTCGGTTATTGCTTTCATTGTGGAGGGCATTGTCTCAAGAGGCAAGATTGTGCCCGACACAAGTAAGAGTATTAAACCAACTGCCAATGTAGCCATTAAGCTTGTCTCCTCACTGTTAAAGATACCCGCGATAATTATACCTACAAGAATGAATAGAGTAGAGGAAACAACGGAAATCAGCATTATGTAGTGGAAATTAGAGAATATAGCTGTTTGGAAAACCAGGTCGGTTATGGCCAAAACAATTATTATTTGAATTACCACAACTAATAAAGTAACAAGGAAACTGCCAAATGTAAAGACCAAGTTATTTGATGGAGTAATGAGATTCCTGAAGTGAGCCTTGGAGCTTCTCTCCATTTGAACGAGCGTTGAAGAAATAAGGAGACTAACAAACATAACAATCAATACCAAGAGGTTGGGGAAAAGGAAGGAAAGATGACTTTCCTTAACCACTATAGGCGAAACAGAGGTTTCTATCGGCTCTGAGATAATATCAGAATCCTTTACCTCAAGATTGTTAATCTTTTGTTCTATAGAATTTATTCCCTGCTGAATCTCCATTATTTTACCCAGCTGATCTACAAGTTTTTGCTTCATACCTTGAGCTTGAGAGAGCAATTCATTCTTCGATTGAGTCATCTCTGATATCTCGGATTTTAAGCGAGCCAGTTCTGTTTTTATTGTGTTCACATAAGAGGAAAGTGAGGAAAGCTTAGATTGAGCAGAGTCATATGTATCCTGATTAGAGATGTTGGAAGCTTGGCTCTTGGCTGCAGATATTGCAGTATAAAGATCTTGTTTAAGCGAGTCATTTATATTCAGACTCTTGGCCTGGGTTTCAATCGCATTTATTGATGACACTACTGTAGATAGTGAATCCTCAACTTCATTCTTATATTGGGAGAAACCGCTGGAAGCTGATGAAATCGCAGAAGATATCTCTGAGGTCTTGAACTTGGATTCATCCACATCCACAGTTATGCTTTGACCAGCGTTTATTACATCATTTGCATCGGTTATAAGCTCGTCATTCTTGGTCGTTAGGGCAATAACCGACTTCTTTTTTATAAAAAGTTCATCATTTATTTCTTCAAAGGTATTCAAAAGGACTTGGGAAAGTGATTTTGAGAGTTCTTGAGAACGATTTGATACCCTTTGGAAGATTGTATCCTTTATCAGCCAAGCAATGTTCAGCTTGGAATTATCAATATAAATCTCAATCTTGGATTTGGTTTGGTTGCTTACCCTAAGATTTGGAGAAAAGATGAGACAAGCATGATGGGTTCCTGACTTAACAAGGGATATACATTCCTCTTCTGAGGAAACTTTAAAAACCCTATATGCATTGCTTGAGAGTTTTGAAATATAGGATTCGGCCAGTTCAGAGTAGTCTTCGGAATAAGCAGCAAGCTTTATATTATGGTAACCGCTTGAATCAAATGCCAAACCCACCATAAAGATTATTAGAAGCGGACCTAAGATAACAATTAGAGAAGAGGATTTTGATCTAATCAAAACCTTCAATTCTTTCTTTATTACTTCCAATAAACTTCTCAGGTTCAACATGATTCACCTTATCTAATGGGATTGTTCCACTATTGTAGCAAAAAAGTCATCTAAAGAGGGTTTATTCATCTCTATGCTAATTATTCTCTCCTTTAGTTTTTGGGCGGACCTCATCAGCTCTTGAACTGCCTTCTCTCCATTAGGAGCATACATTATTAAACAGTCTCCTTTGCTCATCACCTTTGAGACTACATTTTTCTTTTTAAGCATGCCTGCGAGTTTAGGATAATCTCCTGGCGAGGTTTCCAATGAAATCTTGCTTCCTACTGAGAGGTTGCTCCTGAGTTCTCTTGGGGTGCCTTCCCTCACAATCTTGCCTTCTGAAAGAATAACAAGCCTATCGCAGTATTGCTCTAAATCAGATACCAGATGAGAAGCAATTATCACAGTGGTTCCTTTTTCGTTAATTTTTTGAATCAAAGTCCACATCTGCTTCTTTAAAACAGGGTCCAGATTAGCTGTTGGTTCATCCAGAAGCAATATCTTAGGATTGTTAATCATTGCACAGGCCATATCCAGTCTTTTCCTCATGCCTCCTGAAAGGGTTTCTGCTAACTTGTCTTTCAAGAGATAGAGATCAAAAAGGTCCAGAAGAATCTTAATTCTCTCTTCCGAGGTATACCTATCTAAGCCATAGAATGAAGCAAAGAAACGGAGGTTCTCAACCACGGTAAGCTTATCATAAAAGGAAGCAATTTGGCTTGAAAAACCTACCCTTTGCCTAAAATACTGTTTGAGGGCATTAACTGATTTGAAAACCTTCTTTTTGTTGGGAGTTCTATGAGAAAAATAGACATCCCCGCTCAAAGGAGGGAAAACCCCTATTAGAGAAGAAAGCAAAGTGGTTTTTCCAGCTCCCGACATTCCAATTATTCCAAGCATTTCCCCCGCATATATATCGAGGTTTATCTTATCCAAAATAAGAAATCCATCTATTTCGATGCTCAAATCCTTCGCTTTTAGAATTACATCTCCTTTCATTCGTATATTTTAATAGAGAAATGTTTTAAAAAAATATGTTACTCTCCAAAAGTAGTCATTTTTATTGGTTCAATAAGCGTTTTCTTTTATTCCAGAAGTATAAGACTGCAAATATGGCAGTAATTATGATTACTTCCAAAAGGGCTCCTATAAGCATATAATGCCAGAACTCAAGACCTGAAGCAGAAGTGGTTTGAGCAACAGAAGGGACGGCCTCCAAGGATTTTGCCATAAGAGGCGCAGATTCCTGGGTCGCACCCATACTCATTGAATGCAATGAAGAACGCCCTATTCTGGATACAAGAAGATTATATATTAGAAGCCCTATTGCAAACACTCCAAAAGAAAGGAATGCGGGCACGAGGTTTTTTATGAAATCAGAGAATTTTTTCTTCTTGCTTGGAATTATTAGAATCAATCTTTCAGCTATCTTGTAATGCTCAACTTTCTTTCCTTTATCTGAATAATGATAGCTCTCAGAGATTACAATGCCCGCTTCTGAAAGCTTTTTAAGGTTATAATGGACTGTTGATATTGGAAGGTTAAGTTCTTTCGCAACCTCTGATTCCGTTGCTTCTTCCTTTTCAGCGAGATATGATATTATCCTCTTAGCGCTTTTGCTGTTAATTATTGAGGTAAGATCTGAGGAATCATCATCAAGGGAGAGCATCATTACCTTTTCCATGAATAAATTCAAATAGATGGGATATTTAAAGTTTTTCTAAGGTTTAATGTGGATTGAAGTTTAAGAAGAAGCATAATGCCGTTCAGTTATCATCTGCTGTTCCTGCTGTTTCCTTGGCTTTCAGTATTCTATTTGAGAGAAAGTGAAACACCATAAAACCAATGATGATAGGAACTACAACCAGGAGAATCGAACTCCAGTTTGCTAAAGAAAGCGGAACGGTATGAAAAAATCTAGCTAAAGGAGTATAAAGTATTAAGAGATGGGAGCCAAAGGCCGCAGCTAATGATAATAATAAAGCACGATTCGAAAAAAAGCCCTGGCCAAATCTTCTTCTTACAGCCTGTAAACGAACAAGCTCAAGTAAAACCAGGGTTGTCAATGCCATTGTTCTGGCTGTTTCCAAAGACACCTCTGATATCTTCGAGAAGTAAACAAAAAGTACGCCTGCAGATACAAGCATACCTATGAATAAAAGATTAAGAAACATTGCTTTGGAGAATATCTTCTTCTGTCTATAAGGTTTCTTCTTCATTATATCTTTAGAAGCAGGGTCCATTCCCAAAGCAATCGCTGGCAGGCCATCTGTCATGAGATTAATCCAAAGGAGTTGTATAGGAATTAAGGGATACGGAAAAGCGAAAAGAACTGCTATCAGAATGACAAGAATCTCAGCAAGGTTTGTTGTAAGAAGGTAGTTTATGAATTTCTCTATATTGTCAAAGATTCTTCTTCCCTCAAAGACCGCATTTGATATGTTCACAAAGGAATTGTCAACAAGTATCATATCGGCTGACTGCTTCGCCACTTCTGTTCCTGTCTCACCCATGGCAATCCCTATGTCGGCTCTCTTGAGAGCAGGAGCGTCATTAACTCCATCCCCTGCCATAGCCACTACTTCTCCATCATCCTTAAGCTGTTGTATGATTCTCATCTTTTGCTTTGGCGATATCCTAGCAAATATATTGACATTGGAAACAATTTCTTGGAATTTTTTATTAGAGACTCTTTCCAAATAAGCACCTTCCACTACCTGCTGGCCTAAACCAATATCCTTTCCTATTGCTTTGGCTGTTAAGGGATAATCCCCTGTAATCATCATAACCCGCATTCCTGCATTCCTGCAATCTTCTATGGCCTGAGGAACTTCTTCCCTAATAGGGTCTATCATTCCTGCAAACCCCAAAAAAGTAAATCCCATCTCTACATCCTCTGAATGAAGCTTGCTTATTTGTTTGACCTCTTTTGAAGATAATCTTCTGTAAGCGAAACCCAAAACCCTATAACCCTGACTGGCAAAGTCATCTATTATATCCTTCAGGTTCTGCTCGGAATATGCCTCTTTCTTTGCATCCTTTGAATGAGAGAGTTTCTTTTGCCTTTGGCCATCAAAAATATAAGCTGATTTGGAGAGCATTAAATCAGGAGCGCCTTTGGCCAATAGATAATAATCCTTACCTTTCTTCACGATAACACTCATCATCTTCCTTGAAGAAGAGAAAGGGAATTCCTTAACCTTTCTCATCCTTTTATTTGGCTTATAGGATATCTTCTTGTTTAATACCAACAAACTGGCTTCAGTAGGATCCCCTGAGACAAACCATCTCTTATCCTGGCGGAATAAACTGCTTGAATTGCAGAAATGGCAAACATCAAAGAATAGGGCGTTCCTTTTTAGGAAGGAAGAAAGGCCTTTATTAGAATTAACAAACTTAACCTTGCCCTTTGGCTCATACCCTACGCCACCAACCTCTAATTCCTGACCTCCTAAAAACAATTTCTTAACAGTCATCTGATTCTTAGTCAATGTGCCTGTCTTGTCTGTACATATAACCGAGGTGCTTCCCAAGGTTTCAACTGAAGGCAGCACTCTCACAAGAGCCTTCTTTTTGGAAAGACTCCTCACTCCCATCGCCAAAGCCAATGTGATTACCACAGGCAATCCTTCTGGCACTGCAGCAACAGCAAGACTTATTGAAAGTTTGAAACTATCCAGTGCAGAACCCATATTCAAAGCATCCAGATTCCTGAAAAGAGTCAACAAGAAAATAAAAGCACATACCCCTATCACCAGGAAGGATAACTTTTTGCCAAAGGTATCAAGTTTCTTCTGCAATGGAGTTAATTCTTCTTTTACATTAGAAATGCTTTCTGCAATCTTGCCAAACTCCGCCTCTTTTCCAGTTGCAAAAACCAGTGCAAGACCGTTTCCTTTTATTATGGTAGAACCACTGAAAAGGCAGTTTTTGACATCTCCAAGAGCAATCCCTTTTTTCTTCAGCTTAGCGGGCAATACCTTTTCATCTTTCATTACAGGAATAGATTCTCCAGTTATCACCGATTCATCGCACATAAGCTCATTAGAAGAAATTATCCTTGCATCTGCTGGGATTCTATCCCCTTCTGATATGACCAAGATGTCACCAGGTACAACCTCTTTTGCGGGAATTCTAATCTGAGTTCCTGATCTAAGGACTGTTGAATGAAGTGCCGTCATCTTCTTCAGAGCAAGGATGGCTTTCTCAGCTTTATAGTTCTGAATGAACCCAAGCAGTGCGTTCGCCAGAAGTATTACAAAAATAACTATTGAGTCTGTAAATTCTCCAATGAAAAGAGAAACAGCGATCGCAAACAAGAGAACATATATGATAAAGTTGTTGAACTGATTCAGAAAAATTCGAAGAGGGCGGACTTTCTTCTCCTGATGGAGTTGGTTATATCCATATTTTCCCAACCGCTTCTTTGCTTCAGAGGGAGCAAGGCCTTGTTGAGATGAATTCAACTCTTTCATAACATTCTTATAATCTTTAAAAGCTAATTCTCTCCAGCTATAAACCAATGAGCCCACCTCTTTGTAAAACTAAGATAAAAAAACAACAATCTTACTTAAAAACTAAAAGCCAATATAAAAAGATTGTTTTTTACCATCATAAGAGTTAAATAATTTCATATTAATTTTTCCCAGATATAACAAATCATATATATCAAATATGGTAAAGGACTTTAAAAGTATCACTTAAAAGTATCACTTATAAGGTTTGATGGGGTTCAATAAAGCAAAATAAAGGAATTGTCTTACTTCAATCCTGGATGTCAGCCTAAAAGCGAGAAAAACAAAGGAGTAAATACACTATTTAGGTTAAAATTCCAAAAGGTTTAAATATTAAATAAATCAGACAAGAACGTAGTAGGATATGTGTTCATACGGGGTTTTAGGTGAAAAAAATGGCCGACGAAGATAAAAAATTTTCAAAGAAGATTCTTGGACTAACAATCATCAGCAAGGCAGGAAGGAAGTTCGGTGAGGTTGGAGATTTGATTTTCGAGACCAAATCTGGTGAGCTCATCCATCTTCAGGTACACAATCCAACTCCTCATGCCCAAAAGCTGGACTTGGAAAAAGATAAGGAAGGGCATATTCTTATTCCGTTCAATGCTGTTATTGCTGTAGGAGATATGGTTGTAGTATCAGAAGAGGACATTATATAACGCTGAACGACTGTTTTTATATTTGAGTTTTCATCTTTATGTTGATAGAAGGACAGAGACTGATAAAAATAAGTTTATATGCTCTTTATGATGACTAATAAACTTCTTAATGGTTTTCTAAGATGGTAGAAATTGTAAAAAGTGAAATCTGGACAGAGAAGTACAGACCAGCTAAGTTCTCTGACATTAAAGGCCAGGAGAATGTGGTGGATAAGGTAAAGGGCTTTGTAGATAAAAGGAATATGCCGCATCTGCTTTTTTCCGGGCCTGCAGGAGTAGGCAAAACGACTTTGGCTATTGTGGTTGCTAGAAGTCTCTTTAGCACGAATTGGCGCAATAATTTTATGGAGCTGAATGCCTCTGATGAGAGAGGG
>CAZOKS010000008.1:0-28810 GCA_964580745.1 uncultured Methanosarcinales archaeon
GATACAAAAAATATTTTGATGCAATCCTCACAAGCGACGATGTTGGTCACAATAAACCCCATCCAGCACTATTCAAAAGAGCACTGAAAGAATTAAAGGCGAAACCACATGAGAGTTGGATGGTAGGAGACAATCCAAGAAGCGATTGTTATGGTGCCAAACAAATAGGAATAAATACAATCTGTATTCTGAGAGGAAGTTGGAAGAAATACTTTTCTCAGCCGAAAATCAAGCGTGAGTACTCCAAATATGTTGATTATCATCTAGATGATTTGAGAGAAACCTTAAGATTCTTTAAAAAACTTCTATAAAAGAACAATAAGAACAAGAGCAGAACTCATAGAAAACATTTAAATAGTGACAGAATGCTCAAAAAGCTATGATTCTGGGAAGAATAACAGGAAAGGTTACCACTACAGAATTCAGTTTTTTGGTGGAAAAAGATCAGGCCTCCAAGAAACTTGAGTTTGTTCAGGTAGTTGGAGCTGATGGAAACTACTATTTATGCCAGATTGTAGAGCTAGAAAGGGATTCTAAAAAGACAATCGCCAAATGTCGAATTATAGGATACAAAGATGAGAAGACAAATAGAATACTTCAACCAAGACTCCCCTTTAAACCAGGAACCGAGGTATTATTAGCAAACGAGGAATTCATCAGGGATATAATATTTATAAACCAGCCGGAAAGAGGAGCTTTTATAGGATTCTTAGAGGACAAGAGGATACCGGTACATCTTGATCTCAATAAGATTCTAACAAAACATATTGCAATATTAGCCAAGTCTGGGGCAGGGAAATCATATACCTCGGGGGTTCTCGTGGAAGAGATATTAGAGAAAGGAGTGCCCATTCTGGTTTTTGACCCTCACGGAGAGTATGCGTCTTTAAAAGAACCCAATCCCTCGAAAGAAGATGAAAGCACTCTAAAATCCTACAACCTAAGCCCAAAAGGATATCCTGACAGGATTATTGAATATGGAGAACCAGAGGTAGTCAAAGGCGCATTGCCAATCAAAATCAAGGATGACTTCACTCCAGCAGAGCTTACCCGTATTTTGCCCTCTAAGATCACGCCTGGTCAGAAGGCGCTCCTCTACGCATCAATAAAAGACTTGGAAGCAATAAACCTTGGAGAATTGATGTTCTCTATATCAAATGAGGAAAGCAGCCAGAAATACCAGCTTTTAGGGATATTGGATGTACTTAAGAAAGCTTCTATTTTCTCCGAGAATGCGCTTAGCTATGCCAATCTTATAAAAAAGGGTCAATTAACACTATTCAACCTCAAGGGCTACAATCCCTACATTCAACAAGTAATTGTTTATCTTACTGCAAAGAAGCTCTTTGAGCTCAGAAAAAGAGGAAAGGTGCCGCCCTTTTTCCTCTTAGTCGAGGAAGCCCATAATTTCTGTCCTGAAAGGTCTTTTGGAGAGGCAATATGCTCGCCCATATTACGGATTATTGCCTCAGAAGGCAGGAAGTTTGGTATCGGCTTATGCGTCATTAGCCAAAGACCTGCCAGAGTAGATAAGAATGTACTCTCCCAATGTTCCACTCAAATTCTCATGAAGATGACAAACCCAAACGACCTCAAAGCAATATCAAATTCCGTGGAAGGAGTAACCTACGAAACAGAATCAGTGTTGATGAATCTACCCATTGGCTCTGCGCTTCTATCAGGGTTAGTAGATGTTCCTTTGGTTGTAAGAATAAGAAAAAGGAAAACAAGACACGGTGGAGAAGCAGAAAAGGTATTGGATGAGCTTTCTTCAGAGGATTCTGAGGAAGATTTTCTTAAAGAAACAGAGAGGTTCAAACAAGAGAACAAATGGCTTGTTTTTCCGAATCTATCCAAAAAGGATATTCGCCTTATGAGTAAACGCAAAATAGAAAGGATTTCTACAATACTTTTCCCGGTTCTTTTTGTAAGAATACAAGAAAAAGAGGGGAATAAGAAAGGATTGATTTTCGACTTGATTTCAGGAAAGCAGATTCTGAATTTGGATGAAAGAAAAACCTCCTCGAAGATTAAGATAGAAGAAAGCGAGGATTTTAAGCTCAATAACGAAAGTATTGACGCAGATGAAACAATTGAAGCAAAGATTTCCTCAGATGCTATTTTGAACAAACTTAAGGATTATGAGATTGTTGAAAAGAAAAGGTGCTTTGGAGTTTTATACAAACCTGTATATGCCAAAGAATAAGCCAAAAGAAGAAGAAGAATGATTCTTGAAGAAAATTTTGGACTACAGTCTGAAAAAAAATGGAATAAGCATATTCTTTCAGTGATTGAAAAAGTCAGAAAGAAAGAGATGATAAAAGGAGAGAAAGCTGTAAAAGAATTAAGAAAAGCAATTGTAAAGGGATTTGACCAGATATTGCCTCAAAGATTTATTCTTCTCTTTTCAGGCGGAGTAGATTCAGCTTTGATAGCTCTAATATCCAAGCAGCTTAGAAGGGATTTTCTTTGCATTTCAGGCGGCTTTAAAGACTCACATGATGTTGTTCTGGCGAAGCAGATTACTGAATCCCTTAATTTAAAAACAGAATTCATATACTTTGATAACCTTAACATGCTTGATGCTTTAAAGAAATCCAAAAGGATTACCAGAAAATCAGATGTCGTAAATATTGAAGTTGGAGCAGTATCTTTTCTCTTACTCAAAAACTCAAAAAAGGCAGAGGTGTTTGATTATGTTGCTACAGGCTTGGGAGCAGAAGAGCTTTTCATTGGCTATCAAAAATATGCAACAGCAGAAAACCCATATAATGCATCCATTAAGGGATTAAAAGAGATATACAAAAAAGACATTCTCAGAGACCAGAGGGTATGTAGACAATTCTCAAAAAGACTGATATTACCATTTCTTCATCCAAGAATAATTGAAACAGCGCTAAGAATACCCATTGAATCTAAACTTAAAGACGGCTATAAGAAATATTGTTTAAGAGTAGTAACTATTAATCTGGGTTTAAAGAGAGAATGGGCTTTTGAGCGCAAGAAAGCAGCTCAATACGGCACCCAAATAGATAAAGAGATTGCAAAGATTGCCAAGAAAAAAGGATTCAAAGGAAAAAGAGAATTCCTCTCCAGTTTGTAGTCCAAAATCGATAGTTTTTTAAACCTTTTCCTTTCCACTAAAATACGCCTTCTTGAAAAAGGGCAGAAATGATAAAATGAAAAAACGGAGTCCTAAAAAGGGGCCTGGAGGCTCATTTTTTTCAAAATTATGGTACTTTATTTGGAAAGATGATTCTATTTGGAGCCTTCTTTTTGATTTAGCCCTTGCCTTTGTAATAGTAAAATTCATCATATATCCTGCATTGGAATTCGGTTTAGACACCTCTTTTCCAGTTGTAGCAGTACTTACCTCAAGCATGGAACATAAACCGCAGGAGAACAACCAACTTTGTGGTTCCCATGTTGAGGAATACAACAAAAGCTTTGAGGGGTATTGGGCTGTTTGTGGTGAATGGTATAAAAACCACAAGATATCCAAAGAGGAGTTTAATTCGTTTCCCTTTCACAATGGCTTCAACATTGGAGATATCTTGCTAATTAAAGGAATCCCCATAGACGAATACAAGATAGGAGATGTTGCGGTATTCTGGGCAGATTTAGAATATCCGATAATCCACAGGGTTGTGAAGATAGATGCAAAAAACAATACTATCTCTACCAAAGGAGACCAGAATGCTGGCCAACTTTACCATGAACAAGGGATATCCTCAGACAGAGTGCTTGGAAAGGCCTTTTTTAGAATCCCATACCTTGGTTATATAAAAGTGTGGGCCTCACAACTTATTGGAAGAATAAAAAGCACCAATGTTAACAACAATAATAATCAACCCAATTTAATAATAAACCAGCCATAGAGGTGAAAAACATGAATGAACTAATCTTTTGCCCAAAATGCGGGAGCGTAATGATCCCCAAAAAGAGCGACAAAAAGACCTATCTTGTTTGTCCTTCATGCGGATACACTGATAAAAAGACTAAAGCAGTACTGGAAGAAACTAAAGCAGCCAAAGAAAAAGAAGAAATATCTTTTATTGATGAGAAAGAAACAGCACAAGCGACATTACCAAAGATCGAGATAGAGTGCCCAAGATGCAAGAACAAAGAGGCTTATTTCTGGACTGTACAAACCAGAGCGTCTGATGAAGCAGAAACAAGATTCTACAGATGCACTAAATGCAATCATACTTGGAGAGAGTACTCTTAAGATAATTTTGCAAATGACTGACTCAACTCAAAAATGAATCTAAAAAGCTATCTCAAAGATAGCAACAAAAAGATTATCAAGGTTTTGGTAAAACCCAACAAAAAAGAGTACAGTATTGAATATAACAAAGAGAACGACCTCTTTATTATCTCCCTGAAAGAACCGGCTACCAAAGGAAAAGCAAATAAGAGTATTCTCAAATTGCTTAGGAAAGAAACTGGTCAAATCCCTCAAATAAAGAAAGGGAAAACCACTAAGGAAAAGCTCATTCTTTTCTCTTAAGAGGCTCTAAACAAGGCAATGTGCCCTTCGCTATGTACTCTAAACAAGCTCCGCCTCCCAAAGAAACAAAATCAAAATCCTCAAGAGAAGCAAAGGATTTTATTGCCTGAATGGTCTCTCCACCTCCTGCAAGCGTTCGAGCATCTAACTTCATCAATGTTCTAACAAGCCACCGAGTGCCTTGAGCAAACTTTTCCCGCTCAAATACACCCATTGCTCCATTCCAGAATACAAGCTTACTTCTCTCTAAATAAGAAGCAAACGTCTTAACTGATTGGGGCCCTATATCAAGACCAATCTCATCCTTATTCATCTCACTAATTTTCCTCAGGACAACATCCTTTGAATCTAAAGAAGAAGAACATAAGACATCCGAAGGCAAGACTATTTTCCCAGAAGAGAGTAATTCCTTGGCCTTGCCTAAGAAATCCTTCTCCACAAGAGACTTACCAACCTCGAACCCTTCAGCTTTAAGAAAAGTAAAGACCATTGCTCCTCCCAAAAGCACCTTGTCTATTTTCTCTATTAAAGATTCTATAACCGCCAACTTTGTCTTTAGTTTCTTCCCTCCCAAAACAATAATAAAAGGATGAGCTGGATTAGAAAAGTCAAGGTTCTTTAGTTCCTCTAAAGCATTATTACCGATAAAAGAAGGACGTTCAAAGGCAATACCATAAGTAGAAGCATGTTTCCTATGCATTACCGAAAACGCATCATTAACAAAGATATCTCCTAATTTTGCTATTCTTTTAACAAAAGAAGGAGAGTTTTGTTTTTCTCCAGTATAAAACCTAAGATTCTCCAGGCATGCTATCTTTAATAAAGAGGGAGAAGAAATTTCCTGGGAAAGAGAAACTAGTCCGATTGAACAATCTAAACGGGTTTTTAAGTATTTTACAACAGGAGCAAGAGACAGAGAAGCATCTCGGCCCATAGGCCTCCCTAAATGAGCCAATAAAATTATCTTCTTAGGTTTAAAACTCAAAATATGTTTAATTGTTTTAAGTGCTGCTTTAAGCCGAGTATCATCCAGGATTTCCCCCTCTTCTAATGGCACATTTAAATCCAACCTCAGTAATACCCGCTTGCCTTGAACATCTTCCTTCTGAACTTCATTATAGATTGCCATAATCATCCACTCTTTAGCCTCAAACAACTTATTTTCATAAAAAGTTGTTAAAAACAAAAAACAAGGGAATTTTCAAAAGATTCTCTAAAAATAATAACCCAACAACCCACATAGATGATTAAATTTATAAAACCATTCGTTTTCTACACCCATATGACCAATGATTCCATTATAAACAATACAATTCCTTTTTTTCAGGCGACCTTTTTTTCACTCATAAACAAGTATATAGTTGCTGTGGTTATACTTTTTTTAGGTTTTGTTATAGGCACTTTGGTTTCTAAGTTCATTTACAGAGTTTTGAATGATTTTGAGTTGAATAAGTTTCTGAAAAGCCTGAGTGGAGTAAATATAAAGATGGAGGAGATTGTGAGTGGAGTCATCAAGATATTTATATATGCCATCTTTATAGTATACGTGCTGAATTACCTTAATCTTTCTCAAGTTGTAGTAAACATTATATTTATCGTGTTTGCCTCAATCATAGGGATTTCAATCATACTTTCAATCAAGGATTTCATCCCTGATTTTATCGCAGGGATAAGAATCTCCAAAGACAATATAATTCAAGAGGGAGATGAGATTATTCTTGAGAATTTAAAGGGAAAGGTCAAGAAAGTAGACCTCACACATGTAGAGATTTCAACGGCTGATAATGACATCATATTCTGTCCTAATTCCCAGATAGTGAAACAGAAATTCAGGGTACATCGGATTGAAGATAAAGACGAATCAGGGCAAAAAGAAAAGCCAGAAAAGAAAGAAGAGCAAGTAGAAGAAGAACCAGAAAGTTCAAAGGATTTAACAAAGTCTAAGAAATGATCATTTGTATTTGGAACCAAGGAAACTAAACTATATTGATTCAAGCATAGAAACAACATTCCATATCTGTGTTCTTGTGAAAGGGTTTATATTGGTTTCTTCAGAAAGCTCTTCCAGCTTATTTAAGGCTTGATTAATTCTAATAGAGACAGCCACATCCTCTTTTTGAAGAAGTTCTTTGGTTTCTGCAAGTTTCTTCTTCACATTCCGCGGCACAGTTACATCCTCCAATATCTCATCTATTGCAAAAAAGACCTCTTCAAACTCCTTTACCATCCTAATCACCAGATTCATTGTTTTTGATATGCGAAAGAGCATTTTTCCTTATTATTGATATCTTTTCTTTGAGCATGTTCTCATTATTCTTGAAAGCATCTATCCTAGAATTCAACTTCTCAAGCTTCTGATTAAGCTCATTAATCAATTCTTCCTTATTTCGCTTTACGAGGATATTTGCAATAATCTTATAGGCTTCTTCGCTCTTCTTTAAACTCTCCAAAGCGCTTTGTATCTCCTCTTTTTGCTCTTGGGCGCTAACACGCTGATTAATAGTATTCTGAAAGCTCTGTTCAAGCATCTGAATCTTACTAACTTCCTTCTTAAATTCATCATCTTTCATTTTTCAATACTCCAGCTTTTTTCAATCAATATCAAACTCTTCGCGATTGAGTTCATTAATGCCCTTAAAGCAGTGGCGTCATTTGCCTCCAATTGAAACCCTATTCCATCTTTAGTTTCCTTAAGCCAATAACGACCCCTGTTATTTCCCAACTTTTTATCTTCGGGATTAAAAATTTCGAGTATATCTTTCTTTTGATTTGTACTACACTCAAGCTTTAAAGAACATTTATACTTCATCTTGACTTAACTTTAATAATTCTATTCCTGGGCTTAAAAAGTATCTTTCCACCGCAAAAAGGACATCGAATCCTCTTTCGGATCATATCGCTTTCAATCTCTTTTCCACAATTAAAACATTTATAGGTTACCATTTTCATTCACCAGCAGATTCTTCTGACTTGCCTATAACAGATTTAAGCCTTACTTCGTATGCTCTGGAAGTAAATTTCTTGCCACATTTATCGCATTTCCAAATCCCTGCACTTACCCTTTTGACCTTCTTATAATTGCAATAAGGACAAGAATAAGACTTTTTCTGTTGAGATTCCACAGAATCTAACCTGCTCTTCACCGTTTTCCCATAACGAGGTCCAAATCTCTTTGAAGATGCCGACTTATGAGCCATATTTATCACCCTAACCCGTTCTTTCTTAAAACAATTCTAACTTTCTAAAACCAAAACTCTTAAAAAGTGGGGCTGCCCGGATTTGAACCGGGGTCACAAGCTCCCAAAGCTCGAAGGCTAGACCAAGCTACCCCACAGCCCCTTACTGAGAATTGGTTTTTCGAGAGTGTATTTAAATCTTTTGTTTAATTTTCAGAGTAAAATATCTCATAATTGTAAGAAACAAACACTTATACAAACAAGAACAAACCTTCTCAAATACCAACTGGCTTTGAAGAGGATGTTCCAACTGCAATTACACTTATCTGAAAAAGAATAACAATTCTTCCAACAGAAACTTTTATAAATCGAAATCCCGAATATTAACATTTGTGCTTTTAAATGGTCTGGGCCAGGGAACACTATGAAAATCACCAAAAAGTTTGTGGAAAAAGTCGCAGCAGAGGCCTGCGACGAGGATGTAATACCCTTAGTTCGATATCTTTATGGAAAAGGAAAGGTTTCGGAGTTTGAACTAGTTGATGCTCTTAATGAGGATGTACAGCCCTTAAGAAACAAGCTCTATATGCTGCAAAAAGTCAGCTTGGTAGATTCAAGCAGAAAAAAGGACAAGAAGAAAGGATGGTATATCTATTATTGGACATTTAAACCTCAAAACGCCATATGGCTATATAAAAAAATCAGACAAGAAAAGATTGAGAGGCTTCAGGCAAGACTGGAGAGAGAGAGAAATAATCAATACTATTCCTGCCAGAACCAATGTATGAGACTCAATTTTGACCAAGCAATCAATTTCAATTTCAAGTGTCCCGAATGCGGAGAAATAATGCATTTAACAGACAATTCAAAAATGATCAAAAAACTTGAAGAGGAGATTAACAAGCTTCAAACTGAGATTGATAAAGTAGAGAAGTAAATATTATGGCTTTCTTCTCTTAAAAAGCCAATCATAACTCCTTTTCATTTCTTCAGCAAACATAGATGGTGGATAAATACCCAGCTCGCTAATTATGCCGCTTATCAAATCAGGGTCCACTTTCTCAAAGAGGTGGCGGTTAATGGCAACATCCTTTGGTTTTCCCTTCCAAAAAATTGTTGATTTTCCCTTTTCAACATTAAGCTCATAACCAAAGATGCTTTCGGGGTCGTATTTCCAAGAATCAGTGCATACATACACAGGAATATCATAAATATGCGCAATCTCGGCAAACATCTCCGTTCCAATCTTGTTTATTACTTGTCCTGTAGATGTTACTGCATCAGCACCAATTAACATCAGGTCAGCTTCTTTTAAGGCCTGTCTCCCAGCAGAATCAATAAAATACTTCACAGGGATCTTATTTCGATTAAGCTCTCTTGCAGATAATCTTCCCTGAAGATGAGGCCTAGTTTCAGTCACATTGACCCTGAAGTTTTTATTGAGGGATTTCGCCCTTTTCAAAACAGCCATGACAGAAGAAGAATGGCAATGCGTATACACAACCATTCCATTCGATATCTTCCTAGCTCCAAACTCTGCTATCTTTGACATTGCCTTGTCAAAATGCTCAAGAACAATCTTTTCCCTTTCTAAAACCTTCTCCAAAACATGCTCAGGAGATTTTCTTGAAAGCCCTGCAAGCATGAATTTCAGCACATTATATGTAGCAGGTTCTGTTGGGCGAGCATTAAACAATTGCCTTTCAGCATTCTTCACGTTATGCCAGAATTCTTTTTTTGATAATCCTTGTTTCTGATGTCTAACAACATACGATAGAGCCTTAGCAGAATGTATGGCTACACTTTCAGCCCCCTGTATCTCAAGATTCTTGATTTTCTTCACAGTATTCCTAAAGAAATTTTTTGTAATTAGGCCCACCTCTTAGATGATTATACAAGTCAAAAATAAAAAGAATGAACAAAAAGAATTACTTCTTCCTGGAGGATTTCTTCTTGGACCTTTTCTTGCTAGACTTCTTTTTAGTCCTGCGAGAAGATTTCTTTAAAGAACTTTTCTTGGAACTAAGTCTTTTCAGTTCTTCTTCTTCCTCTTGTAGAATCTTCTTTGTTATCCTAGAAATATGCATCTCAATTCTTTCCAGTCTTCTTGCAACCACAACAACAACTCTCAGAGCGATTATTATAGCAAACATCATACCGATGATAATCGCCAACGTTATCTTAATCAGATTCAAACTTTGCTGCAATGCAAAAGATTCCAAAACCATTTTATTACCACCTCATATTGTTGTTAAAGAGATTATATCTCTTTAAAAACTTGTTGTTTAAATATTTTTCCATTCTCTTTTCAGCAGAGAATAGGAAAGAAATAAAGTCTTAATTCGATAGACCTCTTATTTTATTAGAAAGAAGTTAGTAGAATTAAACACAAAAGGACTTACTTAGAATTCCTCCTTCTTCTTTTTAGCTTTCTCATTCGCTTCTTCTGCCACTTCCACCTCATTTGACGAGGTTTTTTCCATCTTCTTGAACTTCTCTTCATAATGAACATCACCTACTACAAGGTGAATTGCTGTTGGTTTAAAAAGGTTTTGATAGACAGGGTTAAAAGGAAAAAGATTTTTAAAAGCCGATTACATATTACATAAATAGATACTACATATCTAGAAATGAGAAACCATGAGGGAGATAAGAATCAATAGCTCAAGAAAAAACATTTTGAAGTATCTGGCTTTGATATTGCTAATATCTTTATTGGCAATAGGATGTAAAAAGGATACAATATCCATTCAAACTCAAAGAGGTGATAATATGAGAATTGAGAGCCCAGCATTTGAAGAAGGAGAAATGATACCTAAAAGATATACCTGTCAAGGAGAAGACATTAATCCTGAGTTAAGATTCAGTGAGGTACCAGATGGCACAAAGAGTCTTGCACTGATTGTTGAGGACCCCGATGCTCCAATGGGAATCTGGATACATTGGGTTCTTAAGAATATTGATGCCAATGTAAGGAAAATTGAAGAGAATTCAGTAGTAGGAGAACAAGTCAGAAACTCTTTCGGCAAAGAGGATTACGGAGGACCTTGCCCTCCTTCAGGCACTCATAGATACTACTTCAGGTTGTATGCATTAAACAAAGAAAACATGGAAGCAGAGAATGTAGATGAGCTAAAAGAGGAGATTGAAAGGCATAAGATTGAAGAAGCTATTTTGATGGGCAGGTATTCTAAAGGCTAACACTTTTTCTTCCTTGTTTTTCTTATCCTCTTATATTAAATTCTATTATATATTTCAAAACATAAATGTTTTAAAACCTGCGCTCATTCATTCTACTGAGGGGGTTTAAAATGAAAACAGGTTATAAAGTATGCGATGCAATGACACTTGAGCCTATTACAGTAGGGCTGAATGCAACTCTTAAGGCTTGCGCCCAAAAGATGATTAATGAGGATATTGGAAGTCTTCTTATTGTTGATAAAAGCAAGCTTAAGGGCATTGTTACCCAAACAGATTTTGTAAGGTTTGGTGTTGAGGAAAGAGATTTCTCTAAGACCCCTATCAAGGAAGTGATGCAGAAAGATGTTGTAACAATTACACCCGAAAAAGATGTTACTGATGCTTTAGAGCTTATGAAGAAATATAACATAAAACATCTTCCTGTTGTAGAAGATGAAAGGGTGCTTGGTTTCCTTACTTTAAAGGATATTTTAAGGATTGAACCTGACCTCTTTGATCTCTTGATAGAAAAGATTGAGATAAGAGAAGCATCAAGGAAACTCCTGCCTTCAAAAGAAAGGAGCGAAGGATTATGCGAGATGTGCGGTTCGTTTGACCCCGAACTACAAAATTATAACGGCTCTATGGTTTGCCATGAGTGTTATCGCTCTTTGAAGAAGAAATAATTAAAAGAAATAAAAGGCAGTATGGCATTATTGCGAAATCTTTATATAAACTTTATTCTATTTTTTTGTTTATGGGCACTACACCGCTTATAATAGAATATGAAGGACCCTTTGACATGGATGAGTTGTACCAAGGAGCATTTAGCTATCTTGAGAAGCTCGAATATAAAGTGGATGAGGATCAATACAAGAACAAGACCAATGAACTTGAGATTGCTTGGACAGGTAAAAGAAACATTGACCCATATATAAGGTTTGTAATAAATGTGTCTTTCCACTTCTGGGGAATAAAACCGGTTGAAGTTACCATTGAAGGAAAGAAAGAGAGGAAAACATATGCGAGAGTCAAGATTGTGATAAACGGTGATTTGATTACCGGCTACGAAGACAGCTTAAAAAGTGGTGATTGGTCTAACACACCTTTTGTGAGAAAGCTAAAGGAGTTCTTCAATAAAAGAATCCTGAATAAAGATTTGATTATCCTTGAAGACAAACTCTTTTATGAAACGGTTGATGTTCAAACACACATCAAGAAGATTTTAGGGCTAGAAAGCTCCGAGAGCGCATACTAAAAAGGTAAAAAGGTGCAAAAATGAGTGAAAAGAAAATCCTGATAAAACCTCAGAAGTTTGAGTATTCTGGTCTTTTTATTATGAAGGAATTTTATCATATTATTGATTCCTGGCTAAAAGAGAACGGATATGAGAAAGAAGAGAAGAAGGTTCGAGAAAAGGTGCATGAAAACGGGAAGGACATCAAAATAAAGTATGAACCATATAAAAGACTCAATGAGTTCACAAAATATGTCCTCAAAACAGAGATCACTGTAAGAAATATGATTTCGCTGCAGTTAGAGGAAGAAGGAAAGCCAAAGAAATTCAATAAAGGAGATATTGAGATTGAGATTGAAGGTATTAAACTTGCAGATACTGAAGGACACTGGGAGAATAAGCCGTTCTATTTTTTCCTAAGAACAATATTCCATAAATTTATCATAAAGGACGAGGAAGGACGAATGGACGATTTATTCAAGAAGGATTTTGAATCCTACAAAAGAGAGATATTGGATTATCTCAACATGCATAAGTTTATTGAATAATAATTTTTCATAGTTCTTCTGACCTAAGAAAAATGTGGGGGGTGGGATTTGAACCCACGAACCCACTTAGGGACAGGATCTTAAGTCCTGCGCCTTTGACCAAGCTTGGCGACCCCCACATCTCCAAGTTTGGGAATTTAATTGCTTTATAATATTTTTGATATTCTACATCGAAATAAGGTAAACATATAAAGAAAAGAAAAAACAAATAAGCAAATTATCCCAACAGGATATCGAAATTCTTCCCAAACTCTTTCTCAATCAGCTCAATAATCAGAGGATTGAGTTCTGCGGTATTTTTCTTACTTTCTAAGATACACTTCTCCATGTCTTCAAGATTAGACTTTTTCTTGGCTCCGATTTTATTACCCTTGTAAGGGTACTCAAAAATTGTGTCAGGATTAGTAACATCCTTACTAACAAAGATTTTGTTTTCGCATACCACAACGAAGCCCATTTTGTCCTGGTCATACCTTACCTTTACCTTATGGTAATCAATCTTCCTTAACTTTTTCCTTTGAAGCTGTTCTGTTGCGACCTTAAAGAAGCCCATCGCATTCTTTCTCAACTTCTGTATCTCAACCTTATTGAGTTTTTTGTTCTTATTTTTTGCATCAAGTACATGCTTTAAGGATTTATATACTGAAGGGGGGACCTTATTGCTTTTAATGAAATGCTCATTAAACAAATCCAAAATCTCAGATTCATCAACCTTCTTTCTATCAGTCTCACTGAGTATCAAATCTCTTGCTACCGCAATAGTATTATCAATCATCTCTTTAACGCTCTCCTTCTCTTTTCTCGCCTGTATTTGCTCAAAGAGTTTGTTAATTCTTTTGAGGTATTCATCAGCTCTCTTCAATAAGTCGTCAATCTCCTTGCCAGAGATGCTACTTCTCTCCTCATGTTCAACATCCTTCCTGAGCTGGATAGCCCATGCTAATGTGTCCACGTATTCATTCTCCAACATCTCTTCTTTCTTCACAAAGATATCCCTCATCAATTCCACTGTTTCTCTAGGAGTTGGAGGAGCAACGCCATATGTCATAAGAGCAGCCTGGGAAGGTGTCAAGAGAGCATAATAAAGGTCCTCCATACCTATGTCAGTAAGCTTCTTCCTTGCTCTTTGCAAGACTTTCTCACCAGTGCTCAAGAACATATCTATTGATTCCTGGCTGGGCTTTATTTTACCCATCTTAAGAAGCTGTTTCCACGGTGTGAATATACCCCTGTCATAGAAAGGCACACCATCTCTAAGCAATGTGAAGATTACAGGGTTTGCCTCTCTCAAAGAATCCCAGAACTCCGTCAAAATGTATACCTGAATATTGAGCTTATTCTTAATTCCGGTAATCTGAGCAGCATCATAACCCATACCAATGATAATAGCCCTTAACTTATCCTTCAATTCTGTCCTTGTCATCCTTTTAACATCAGTATCATCAATTACAACAAACACATCCACATCTGATTTCTCGGTTGCCTTTCCCTGTATAAGAGAGCCTGCAAGCACATAAGACACGATATACTTCTCAAACTTAGAGAGCACCATTGTCTTATGTATTTCAGCAATCTTTATCGCAGAAAGCATGCCTTTGTCATGAATAATTGCTCCTTTAGCAATCCTTGCGAGATAGTCATACTTAGCATCAAAGCACATTGTCCAAAGCTCAGATAGTATCAATACATCTGGCTTTATCTGATTACTAACCTCTTCAGCCATACTGGATATAATCTGGGTTAATCTTTCCTTCAATTCCTCTTTCTTCATCTTCTTGCTATCAGAATCATCAATAAGCACAAGCACATCAAAAGCACCCTTCCCCTGTGTTTTGGCAGATTCCTCTTTCTTTTCCTTATCAGGAGGAAGCAAACAAACACCTAAAACATAATCCTCAAACTTAGAAATAACTTTCTTAGAAAACTTATCAAGGGTTTCTTTCATCTTTTCTATACTCTTCTGGACCTCATTCTTTTGGCCTTTGCCAATCTTATCCACTATGCTATCATTCTCGGCATCCTGATTCTTTTCACCATTCGCCTTTTTGGAAGCAGCTTTCTGAACATTATTCTTTTTTTTCTTGGTCATCAAAATCACCTCAACATTAACCGCAAGGAATTAAAGCTTTATTAATTTATCCGATTTAAATTCGGCAAAAAGTAAAAATATAGCCCAATTTTAACAACTAAACAACATTTTAAGGGTTGGAAAATCAAAAATGCAAAAGGTTCTTTCAAGAGCCTCTATCAAAAATCTACCTTTACCACATCACGTTGAATCAAATCAATGCATTTTCCCATACGATAACTAAGCTCCTCATTGAGACTTGCCTTCAATATCTGCCTCTCATAATCAATTATGTGTCTGAAAAACCGGATTATGTCACCCTCATCAAGATTTGTATAATCCAAGAGCTCAATAAAATCACAACCCTCACACCATCTTTTTATCATCAAGGTTAATCTCATTAAAGTCCTCTTGTTTATCTTATCTGCTACAAAGCTGTTAGAAGAGACAGTTTTAAGGATTTTCTTGACGATAGATCTGTCTTTCGGAAACTTGAAATAATCCTTTTTTCTGGGCTCATAAGCAATACTGCCCACCAGGATATTAAGCTCAATATCATCAAGCTCTTCATACAATCCACCAAAGAAAACCTCTGTTACCAACAATTCTTGAGAATAAATCCGAGAGGCAAAATATCCTTTTTGGGTTAAACTGTTATCATCAGCAAGATAACCCATACTTCTCAATTTCTTAACGATATGATTAAAAGAAGCCATAATCCGAATATTCTTATTCCTTTGTTTCTGCTGGAAATAATAAAGAGACTTCTTTAATATTGTTTCATACTCTTCGGGCTGATGATTGAGAATCATGTTCAACACTGTATTATACGTTAGTTCAAACTGCGACTTCAGCTTCTCCCGATCTCCCTGAGTAATCTTATGGATAATATTGATATCATTAAACTTCCTATCATATATCGTTATTGCCCACCCCACATCATCAATACCCCTTCTTCCAGCTCGACCAGCCATCTGATAGTATTCCTTAGCTCTTAAAGGTCTAAAAGAGATCCCATCAAATTTTCTTAAAGAGTCAAAGCACACTGACTTGGCAGGCATATTAATCCCTACTGCAAATGTTTCTGTTGTGTATAACACCACAATTTTCTTGTCAGCGAACAACTCCTCAACTACTTCCTTTAAAGAAGGAAACATCCCAGCATGATGAACTGCAATCCCTTTGGTCAAAAGTGTCTTGAGCATACGCGCTGATTCTAACTGCCTTAGCTCTTTCTTTACCTTTTTATTAAAAAACTCAATCACATATCTCTTTTCTGAGCTAGATAAAAAATCCTTCTTCCTTGAAAGCTCCACTGCCTTCTCTTCACAATCCTTCCGCGAGAAGCTGAAATAAAAACAGGGCAGGAAATTCTTCTGCTCCAGAACATCAATTACCTCAATATGCTTTGGAGGATGATAATCCCTGAGATACGCCTTAATCTTCTTCTTTTTCCGTCCTCTTCGGCCTCTTCCTTCTTCCCTCATTGAATAATCAAGCTTCTCTATTTCTTTCTTTAACTCAGTGGTAGTAGTGAGGCCAAACTCACTATCATAGACATAATGCTGAAGAGGAACTGCTCTCTTGCCCCATTTAACTACATCTACTGTATGCCCTTGAATCCCAGATATCCACTCCGCAAATTCTTTAGCATTAGGGATGGTTGCACTTAAGCAAAGGAAACGGATATGACTAGGAGAAAAGATAAGGGATTCCTCCCAAATCTTACCCCTCTCCCTATCATTGATGTAGTGAATTTCATCAAAGATTACATAAGAAACATTATCAATAATTTTGTCCTTCGACATAAGCATATTCCTATAAATTTCAGTGGTCATAATAAGCACATTTGCCTCTGGGTTTATTACCACATCTCCAGTGAGCAGCCCTATCTTATCAGAACCATAATCCCTCTTAAAATCCCTGTATTTTTGGTTAGACAGAGCCTTAATAGGAGCAGTGTATATAATCCGAGTGCCTGAATCTACATATTTGTTGATTATATAATCTGCAATAAGCGTCTTTCCTGTCCCTGTAGCAGCACTTACCACAACAGAATGATTCAGCTCTATTTTCTCAATCGCTTCTTCTTGGAACTTATCTAAAACAAAATCCTTAAATCTCATCTTTCTTAAGTATGAACACGGCGTTTATAAAGCTTTTCCGAAAAAAGGTTATAAAAAGCTGAAAGATAGAAGGCTTTAAAATAATCAAAGAACATTAGGGATTAAAAAGATGTAAAAAATGACAAAAAGAAAAAAAACACGTAATCTTGAGACAGATATTGAAAAGATCCCGTCAGAAGAAATAAGACAGCAGGTTAACAAACTGAAAGAAAAGCTGGCCAAAGAGGGATATAAAGACCTAAGATTTTTGGCCAGAGGGAAAAGAGGAATACTATTATATGGCAAGAAAAAGGATAAGGAAATATGCATTAAACACAAAAACCCTTTGGCAAGTGTCGATACAATAAAGAACGAATATGAGATTCTTAACATGATTAAAGATGCGAGAATAGCTCCTAAATCCCTTGAGCTGCGCAAAGATTATCTGATAATGGAATATATCCCTGGAATTCTTATAGGCGATTTCATCAACAAAGAAGAGCGAGAAGAAGTAATATTGGTTATTTGGCAGCTCATTGATTATATGTTCTTATTAGACCTTTTAAGATTGAACAAACAAGAGATGAACCATCCACATAAACACATTTTGGTTAAGCAGATTATCAAAGGAAACACATCAAAGTATAAACCTTATTTGGTGGATTTTGAGAGGGCAAGAATCTCCAACAACCCAAAGAATCTATCACAGTTCTGCTCATTTATTACAGGTTCCTACTTTACAAAGGATATTAAAAGCAAAGATATTGCAATAAAGAAAGATAAGATAAGAAGGTTGATAAAAGAATACAAGAGATTGATTATCCAGCTGCCAAAATTGTCATCTAACAAGAAGAATAAGAGAATAAGAGAGATAATTCAAGACCTGACAAAAGAAAGCACAAGAAAACACATATGGAGAATTCTAAACGAGATGAAACGTTCCCTTTTTCTCAAGCCAAAAACACTGAAAGACAAGGTGCTTATTGAAGCCGGAAAGATTCCTTTTGGCAAGACCTGCTCATACAAATATCTAGCCAATAACGCTTATTCTAAAGCATATCAAGCAATAGGAAGCATAATGGCGAACAACAGGTTCAGCCCAGTTATTCCATGCCACAGGGTAATCAAAAGCAATAGAGAACTAGGCAGTTATAATCATAGACCAAATAACCCAATCAAGAGAAAAATGCTTGAAGAGGAAGGGGTTTCTTTATACAAGAAAGGAAAAAAATATTATGTTGATGAAAGAGATTTCCTTGGATGAATTTAATAATAAGTTAAGAATAAAAAGAAATATCAAAAAGAATTGAATATAGAAATTATTTCTTATCTTTTGAGTTGTTTGAATCCTTTGGGTCGACTGGCTCAGTATATTTACATTTTGGAAAGCCAGAGCAGCCGTAGAATTCGCCATATAAACTCTTTCTGAGTATAAGAGGCTTCCCACATTTCGGGCAGGTTCTCTTTTCCTTTGTTTCAGCAGGATTGCTTTTCTTAGAAGGGCATTCTGGATTTATGCAAACCTCAAGAGGCCTCTTCTTCCTTCTAATTACTTTAACCATAGGATGTTTGCAGCTTTCACACAAATCCTTCGTAGTTTCAACCAATGCATTTGATGGAAGAGCAAAGGTCGCCTTACAATCAGGATATTTATCACAAGCAATAAACTTGCCATACTTGCCTTCCTTTACCACAAGATTACCCTTGCCACAAACAGGACAAGGTCCTACAAGATTCGCCTTTCTTTCAGCTTCTTTATTGGCTTCAAGAAGCTGCTTTCCCAACTCAATCTCATTCTTTTTGAACTTCTCTAGGATGATAACCAATGTTTTCTCAGCCTCTGAGATAACCTCTTTAACCTTTTTCTTATCAGCCATTATCTCTTCCAACTCTTGCTCAAAATGCCTAGTAAGCTGCACGCTTACAATCTCTTCACATTGTTTCCTCAGGACTTCAACGGTCTTCAGCCCAAACGCGGTGCATTTCAAGGCTTTGTTTCCCGTAACATAATTACGCTTGAACAATGTCTCAATTATTGAAGCACGGGTTGCTTTGGTCCCAAGCCCATTCTTTTCTAACTCCTTAAGCAAAGATGACTGAGTATATCTTTTAGGGGGCTGAGTTTCTTTCTCTTCCACATCAATACCTTTATTTTTAACCTCTTCCCCCTTTTCAACCTCTGGCAGGATATCGTGTTTCTCCTTAACATAAGGAGCATAAATCGCATACCAACCCCTCTCTTTTGTAATCTTTCCTGAAGCACGGAATGTTTCATCCTCAATCATTATATCAATCGTAGTGTTTATCTCTATAGCAGAATCGCCAAAACAAGAAAGGAATCTCTTGACAATCAAATCATAAAGCTTGCCTTCTTGAGAGTTGAGCTTTTTAGGAATTACTCCTGTTGGAAAGATGGCTGGATGAGCGGGATCATCTTTCTTTCCCTGATGAGGGAATAGCTTACTTTTTGAAAGAACTGATTTACAGCTTCCCGAATACTCCTCAATCTTGGATAACTTGCTTATAATCTTTTTATAGCCAATAGTAGGAGGTAGCTTCTGAGAACTTGTTCTTGGGTAAGAGGTATACCCGCCCAAATAAAGACGCTGGGCCAAATCCAAAGTCTTCTTAGGGCTATACTTAAACAACCTATATGCCTCGGTTTGAAGTGTTGTTAAATCAAAAGGTGTTGGAGGAATCCGTTTCGCTTCTTTTTTGCTGACAGAGGATATCTCTCCATTCTTGCCTTTGGTCTTTCTTAAAACTTCATCCGCAACATTCTTGTCCTTTATCTCACCGCGAGTATTCTTGGCTTTAATCTCTTCACCCTTCACTAAGCCTTTCAGGTAAATCTCCCAATAGGTTTCCGGCTTGAAATTAGAAATTTCCTTCTCCTTCTCAGCAACAATCCGCAAGGCAGGCCCTTGAACTCGTCCTATGCTCATTATCTTCATTCTGCCCGCCTTCTTTGTAGCAAGAGAAAGAGCCCGAGAAAGGTTTATGCCATATAACCAATCCAACTCATGCCTTGCAATCCCAGCATTTGCTAAGCCATAATTAACACTAGGTTCAAGTTTGTCAAATGATTTAATCAAATCTGGTTTCGTAAGGGTTGAGAACTTCATCCTTTTAGCTTTCTCAGTCCCACAAGCAAACCTTAACACATTGTAACCAATGACCTCTCCTTCCACATCATAATCACAGGCAATAACAAACTCCTCAGCACCCTTTGCCAACTTTTTAATGACATCGAGATATTTTTTTGTATGCTTAGCATCTTTTTTGGCTTCATACGTTGGAACCCAAACAGGATTAAATACAGGATAACGCCATCCTTTTTTTTCTTTCTCATCTAATGAAAACAGATGACCAACTGCAGAAACAACGGTTATATTCTTATCCCCATTCTTGCATTGGAGATAAGAAACGCCTTTCTCTTTCTTTATTTGAGGAGCTTCCTCGGAGATTGCATACGCAATCTTCCGAGCAGCAGCGGGTTTCTCTGAGATTAAAAGAATGTGTGTCATCTGAAACCAAGAAAAGAGTGATATATAAAAACCTTTTTATCGCATTTCTCTTTTTGAAAGAATCAAAGAAAAATTTCAAACCAAAACTGATTTAAACTCTAAAGCCCTACTTGAAATCAATGGGAGAAAAGAAGATAAAATCGCTAATCAACAGGAAAGAAAAAGGCATATACGAGCTTCCTTCAACGAGTATTCCTGGCATGAAAAAACCCTGTCGCTTCATCTTATCAGAGGAACTTTTGGATGAGATTGATGAGGAGACAATAAAACAACTTGCAAATGTTGCAATGCTTCCTGGACTTGCTTCAGCTACAATCGGCTTGCCCGACATGCATCTGGGTTATGGAGTGCCAATCGGAAGTGTAATTGGCTTTCAAAAAGAGGGAGGAATCATAAGCTCTGGGATGGTTGGGTTTGATATCAACTGCGGCATTTCTCTATTCAAAACAGGATTAGATAAAGAAAGTATAGCATCCAATAAAGAACGGTTAGGAAAGATTTTATTGAAAAGAATTCCTGCGGGAGTTGGCTCAAAATCAAAGCTTAAGCTTTCTGAAGATGAGCTTTTCAGTATTATGAAAGAGGGAGCAAGATGGTGCGTAAAGAAAGGATACCTCCAATCCTCTGAACTAAGCAATATTGAAGACAATGGCTGTTTGGAAGGAGCTGATCCAACAAAGGTATCTAAAGAAGCTATTAAGAGAGGCAAAAACCAGTTAGGGAGTTTAGGCTCAGGGAATCATTTCGTTGAACTTTCATATGTAAGAAAGGTATTTGACAAGAACAAAGCAGATGAATATGGACTTAAAGAGGGAAACATCTGTGTAATGATACATACCGGCTCAAGAGGATTAGGACATCAGATTGCTTCGGACTATGTAAAACTTCACCTCAAAGCTATGGATAAATACAATCTAAGTTTTCCTGACAAACAGTTGGTTGGAGTACCTATTGGCTCCCAAGAAGCAATGGATTATCTAAAAGCAATGAAATGCGCTGCCAATTTTTCTTATGCAAATAAGATGGTTTTGGCATCAATTATTCAGGATACCCTTAAAGAATTCTTCTTGGGTTATAGGAAAGAATCAACTCTCAGAGGCATTTACACAATATCACACAATATATGCAAGAAGGAAACATTCAACGGAAAAGAGATCTATGTTCATCGTAAAGGAGCCACCCGAGCCTTCCCAAATGAGCCAGCAATAATCGCCGGTTCTATGGGCACTTCATCTTTCCTAATGAAAGGAACAGAAAAGGCCCTTCAATACACCTTGGGAAGCACCTGCCATGGCTCTGGAAGAGCTCTTTCAAGAAAAGCAGCCAAAGAGAACTTAAATTTAAAGAACATTGAAGCAGCATTAACAAAGCAAGGTATTTCAGTCTTTTCACCTTCAAAAAAAGGAATCATAGATGAAGCACCTTCTGCATATAAATCGGTTTATTCTGTTATTAAAGCTGTTGTTGATGCTGGAATCTCTGAAAGGATTGCTGAGTTCTCTCCATTACTTGTAATAAAGGGTTGAATAGCAAAATAATAATCAACCAGAAAGCAAATAAAACCAGATACGCATAAAGAATTAGATATCAATAATCTTGCCAGAACGGGAGACATTCACTACTTTTGTATTTCCTATGATTTCCTCAATACCCTCTGCTTCATGCACATGAGCACAAATAAGCAAATCTGGTTTAAGGGATTCTACTGCCTTCCTTACGCTGTTACTGCCCTCAACAAAAGATGAGAACCTATCCATGATAGAGTCCTTTGGATGAACATGAGTTATCATTACTTTCTTCTCAACATTCTTTACCCCTTGAAAACCACACTTTAACATAGAATATATTTCCTCTTCAGATGTTGCGAAAGGACCTATATTAGCTCCTCCAGCTCCAAAGAAACCAACATTGCCTATTATCTCATACTTCCCATGAATATTTCTTATCCCATATAACTCAGCCAATGAATTAACAGTTGCATTTGATTCATGATTACCTGGAATCACAAAAACCTGTTTCTTTCTCTTAACGAAAGGACCAATCAGGCCTTCAATCTGAGCTCCTGCCAACCCCAAATCCCCTGCAAGAATAACCAAATCAACATTCTCTTTCTCTGCTTTTTCGGCCAGCTTTTCAACTAAATCCTTATCAGAATGTATATCTCCTGCAGCAAGAATTCTCATCTCAATCCCTCTTTCTAACCAAAGGTTTATCTTGCACTAAGTCAACTATTGTAGAAGGACGGCCCCTTAGATAACCATCATCAAATGCATAATGAACATGCATGTGATAATTCTCGTTACTATCCTTCGGATGCTGGAGCAATTCCTTTCCCTCCAGTGTTGCAGCAGTGCTTACAAAAGGAATTCCAATTGCATTAACAAACTCAGCAATCCAATGGTTAGGAATGCGAACTCCTATTGTAGAAAGGCCCATGTTTACTTCTTCAGAAACAGCCTCCTTATTTTTCAACGTGAGAATCAAAGTATATGGGCCAGGAAGTTTATCCAGCCATTCCTCATCCCTCTCATGAAGCACACAATTCTCTTTAATCCATTCCTTTGAGGGAGCAACTATGGAAAAAGGTCTTTCAAAATCATTCTTTATAGTTCTTATTTTTCTAACGGCATTATCAATCTCAGCACTGCATCCAAGCCCATAAATTGTATCAGTAGGATGGAGAATTATCTTACCTTTCTTTATCTCCTTGTGCAAACGAATTTTATTGAGGAAGGTTTCCTCTTTACTTAGTATTTCCATGTAAATGAAGGGATATAAAAGTTTTTTAAAAAACTTTCGTTATACGATTAACTTTTTCATAAAAACAAAGAAGTACATTAAAGAAAAAAGAAGAATCAAATATTTTTTATACTCTGTTTATAAACCATTTGGGAAAAATTAAAGTTACTCAAAAAAGAAACCAAAACTCTATATTCATCCCATTCCATATATCCTTTTTTTCCTCTTCTAAAAGATAACATAATGACCACCTCATATAGCCATGTTGTATCCTCTCAAAAAATTCAATTCAATAAAATCAATCTCATCATTATCATAAAAAGTATTGAGAGCTGCATAATCATAAACATCGTTTTCTTCTGATGATTCAGTCTCTTGAACAAACTCCTTTTTGTGCATGATTAAATCCTCGTTTTTTCCTTCTTTGTTTTTCATAATTCCACCTCTTCACAAAAAATTACCGCAAAACAAGAAAAAGCTAAAACCATCTATCAGAGAATTGATAGTCAAAGCTGTCCATTTTGGTTGTATCGCTGGTTAGTTGTCTTATCTGAGAGTAAAAAAGGTCCTGAATTGTTTTTTGGCTTAGATCAATCATGTTTATCACCTAAGCAGAATTAAGTATGGCTGGTTTAAATACCCTATTTAGGCTGATGTCCAATGTCTTATGGGTTTACTTAATGGGATTTCTGACATAAAAAAGGAGAAATAAGAAAACAAATCTAAGCATTTATTTTAACTCATCCTTGAGAATCTTGCTAACCTTTTTGCCATCAGCTCCTTTCAAGGCAGCCATACATCGGCCCATTAGGAAACCAAAGGTCTGATTTGGATATTTCTTAACTATTTCCTTTACTTTCTTCCTTATCTCTTCCTCATCTAAGCCCCTATCTTTTAACTTATCAAGTTCTACCTTTTTATTCCTTCCAAGGTCAAAATAAGCTTCTTCCAATACTCCTTTATCTATCTCCCCCTTATCAAGCAAAGATACCAACTTTTGAAGCTTGGAAGGCTCAATATTGCCAAAATCAAAAGAGGCGTCCTTCTTCTTGAATTCCTTGGGCTTGGAAAAGATTAGAGTGTATATGTAACTTGGTTTTTGAGAACTTTGCTCAATCAAATTAAAGAACAACTCCTTATACTCGGATTTGGAAACTCGAGTCGCCTCTTGTTTAGGCAAGCCAAGTTTCAGCAGCTGTTGAATATCCTCTTTAATAGACTTAACCTTCTTTATCTTAACCATTGAAGGATATATCTGAGGTATATCTGTCTCTGGATACATCCTCGCAGCCCCAGGCATAGGCCTCAGATATTTTGTTGAGCCGCTGGGCAAAGCCAGCCTTACTTCGCTTGGCACAGATTCCATAAGAAGTTTAAGACGTTCAATTGCTCTGGTCAAGAAGTTATCACATTCCTTTTCATTGCCAGCTACAATAATAAAGGAATCATCTTGGTTTAACTTCAATCTTTTTTCCAACTTCTCAACCTCTTCCTCAGCGATACCATAATTAGGAAGCTCATCCCTATGAAATAGTCCTTTCAACTTTGAATACGCCTTGGCATAATCTGATACCTCTGTGCCGACTCTCCTATCATCAGATAAATGTTTTCCTAATATGCCTTTAAAGCCCTTTAATGGCACTACCTTGACTTTGCCATCGTTATCCAATGCCCGCCTCAATATCTTAGATTTAGTATTGCTAAACAAAGAAGTAACATCAATCGCTTTATTTCCTACAAGGGCCTTCCTCTTTTTGAGAACATCCCTAACCTCTAAAAGTATCAATTGGCGCTTAGCCTCATTATAAGCCAAAGTGTCTAGCTCTTTCAGGTTTTGAGCTCCCTTTATCTCAACCCTTGCTCCATTCTTTATTGAAAGATTGACATCCTGACGGATAGTTCCCAAGCCTCTCTTTACCTTCACGCTTCTAAGAAGAAGTCCAATCTCCCTAGCACATTCCTTCAGCTCCTCTGGGCTTGTAATCACTGGTGCAGTTGTTATTTCTACTAAAGGGATGCCCAATCTGCAAAGATGATATACATCAACATCACTTCCTCTTTCAAGAAGCTTAGCTGAATCCTCTTCAAGGCATAAGGTATCTATAGGAACTCTTTTCTTGTTTAAATCAACATAGCCATCCGTCGCAATCAAGGCAGTTCTCTGGAAGCCAGAAGTGTTAGAGCCATCAATGACAATCTTCCTCATAAACTCAATGGAATCAACAGGTTTGGCCTTAAAGAGATTCACAATCTGCAGAGCTATCTTAAGTGGTTCTTGGCTTATCTCATGAGGCGGCTCTTCATCCAATTCAACTAGACAAGAGCTCTTCCTGTTGCCCTTATAAACAAATTGTTTTGATTTTTTCAACTCGTGAAGTGCGGCAGCATCCAACTTACCCATCTCGCTTTTTGATATGCTTAACCTTCTCTTTACTTCAAACTCTGAATCACCTTCATTTCCTCCCCTGCAAGAACAAAAAAGTTTCTGGGTGTCAAGCTGCTGATGAATCTCCAATCCTGCCTTAAACCCAATATTCTTGAAATCTAATTTCTCTTCTACCATTTAAACATACTCCTCTATATACTCTATTCTGTCAGAAAGTTCGCCCCTTAAATCAGTATGATAAAGCTCGGGAATCTCCTCCTTCTTAAAATTAGATAAAAGATAAGCCAATTTGATAAAGGCGGTTTCAGGAGTCATACTGCACTCATGGCCCAAAACACCCATCTCCTTGAGCTGTCTTCCTGTTGAATATATGTTAAGGTTAATCCTGCCAAAAATGGTTTGAGGTGCCATGGCTAAAATAGTTCCCTTTTTTATCGCTTTCTTAAATTCATCAAGCACAAAACTGTTTTCATCTTCTAAACCAATATGGCCCAATCCAGTGCCAAGAATAATCGCTCCATCAAGTTTGCTAATAACACCAATCTCTTCCTTGGTTATAGAAGGATGGACGTATATCATCCCCATCTTTAGATTCGATTTGAACTTGCGAAACTTGGTTTTTCCCTTTGCATCAAAATTCCCCCTCTTTGAAACCCAATGTATACCATAATTATTGAGGTCTACATAAGCCACCGGCTCTGTGTTTATAGGCTTAAAGGCATCTCTTCTTGAGGTATGCATCTTTCGAGAATTAACACCTTTTAAGATTACACATTTTTCTTCTGAGGATTTCTCATGGAAAGAAATAAAAACGCCTTTTGCTCCGGATTTCAAGGCGAAGTTGGCTGCTGAAAGAAGATTATACTTTGAATCTGAAGAAGGCCTGTCTGAAGAGCGCTGAGAGCCCACAAGGATTATCGGAACAGGGGGATGCTCTATCAAAAAGGATAAAGCCGCAGCCACATAGTGCAAGGTGTCAGTTCCATGCGTTACTATTATCCCTTTTGGCTTTGACTTCAAAGAATCTTTAATAGTATCCACTATTTTATTGATATGTGAGAAACGCACATTCTCAGAGAGCATGTTGGAAACTACCCTGCTATCTAATCTTGCTATCTGCCCTAATTCAGGAAACAATGATATTATTTCCTCTGGCTCAAATAAAGCACTTACCCCGCCTGTTTTATAATTGACTCTTGAAGCAATTGTGCCACCAGTATGAATCAAAATTAGCTCAGGAAGGTTCTTATTCTGTGTTGGTTTTTTCTGTTTGTCAGAGGAGGCCTTGAGGTTTTGAGACATCGTTTTATGTTTCATTTCCTTAATATTTTTCTTAAATATGCCAACATTATAGCCGCTATCGAGCTTCAGTACAATCTTATTTGGCTTTTCATCTATTATGACGCCCTGATACTTTTTATTATCCTTGGTTTTTATTTCAAAAGCTTCCTTGATTTTGAATTCCATTTTTTCCTCTTACCGAGATAACAGCACAACCCTTTATATTATTCTTTGTTATATAAAATTATCTAAACCAAAAGGAAATTTTAAAAAGGTTATTGTTTCTAAGCATTAGAGGTGGTAAAAAATCCCTAAGGTTAGAATCAAATATCCCATCATTTTAGTCAATTTCAAAGCATATAAGCAGGCTTTTGGCAAGAGGGGACTGGAGATTGCCAAGGCTTGTGAAAGAGTCAGTAAGAAAGAAGGGATTTCTATTGGGGTGGCTGTTCCTTATACAGAATTAAATGAGATTTCTAAAAAAGTAAGCATCCCTGTTTTCAGCGAACATTTTGACCCTCAGAGCCTTGGGCACCATACAGGATATATGCCCATAGAAGCAATAATAGAAAATGGGGCTGAGGGAAGCCTAATAAACCATTCAGAGCATTCCATTCCTTTCAAAGAAATAAAGAAAGCAGTAGAAGAAGCCAAAAAGAAAAGAATAATCTCTATTCTGTGTATTCCTAACCAGCGGTGGCTCAACAAAGCAATAAAACTAAAGCCCGACATGATTGCTCTGGAGTTTCCCAAACTGATAGGAGGCAAGATTTCCGTCAGCCAAGAGATGCCTAGGATTATAAGAAACGCTGCAAGCAAAGCCAAGAAACATTCTATCCGGTTTTTATGCGGAGGCGGAGTGCATTCTATGACTGATGCCCAAAGGGCTATTGAAGAGAGATGCGATGGTGTTTTGATTGCGTCTTGTGTGCTTAAAGCCAAGAGCCCTGATTCAATATTAACCAAACTTTGCAAAGGCGTGAAAAGAGGATTGAGAGGAAAGGAGTAAGATTTAAATATCATAGCTATTCTTTATAGGTATCAATAAGAGATAACTTTGCCTTTATTTTCATGGAATCCCCTAAAATAGAAGAAGTTAAGAAGGAGTATGATGAGTTTGCAGACAAATATGCTGCTGCGAACTTTCAAAATCCTCTTCAGTACCAACTCTCTGAGTTCTGTTCTCTATTGCCTAAAAAAGACAAGGCCTCAATAAAGATTCTTGATGTAGGCTGCGGTCCTGGCCGGGATGTAGAATACCTCATGGAAGAGGGCTATGATGTTTTCGGAATTGATTTTTCAGAGGAGATGATTAAGGTTGCTAAAAAACTGGTGCAGGATGGAAAGTTTGAGGTTGCTGATTTTACCAAGAAGGACTTTGAAGAGAATTCTTTTTCAGGAATCTGGTGCAATGCCACATTGCTACACCTGCCCAGGGAAGAGGTAAAAGAGATTTTTGACAAGTTTCTTAAATGGCTTGAGCCACAGGGAATCCTGTTTGTAAGCATGCTGGAGGGAGAAGGCCAGCGGGAGCTAAGGATAAAAAGGTTTTATCAGAATTCTTTGACAGCCTACTTCTATCAATTGAATGAATTGATTCAGTTATTAGAAAACAAGGGCTTTGAGATTATAAAATACTACAATGAATACGATTTTGAAAATAATTGGATAGATGTTTTCTGCAGAAAGCCTGAGTAATTGTATAATTCTCTTTATTCCGTTTTCAGAAAAAAGGTTTCAGTTGCTAATGTAATGCCACCAGCATCTTTGACTTCTACTTTGAAGGCACATGTTTCAGCATTAGGATTCACAAAAGCAGGAAATATCTTACTCTCTTCGCCGGGTTTTATAGTTTCTGTTATCACAAATTCATCACCCTCTGAATAAAGCCCCTTCAAATCACTACACCCAGAGGTTTTACTTACCACAATCTCTGTAATATCATCCTTGAATATATTTGAGACCCATATAAGATAAGCAGCAGTCTCTCCTTGAACTACTGTCTGAGATCTCGGATAAACACATATGCCTGATGATTGAAGCGAAGTTGTAC
>CAZOKS010000009.1:0-28548 GCA_964580745.1 uncultured Methanosarcinales archaeon
TTTATAAACTTAACTATTTTACAATCCTGTATCAGACCAAACCTCAATTGGCTTCCACCAATGTCTATTGAAACAGATAATGCCATTTTATTCCTTTTTCCCAGATTTGAGTTCTTTTTTGAACTCTTCAATAAAGCTAACGGGCAAGGGATTCTTATTGTCTCTTACCGCTTGATATATAGAAGCAAAATCACCCAATGCAATAGAATAAAACATCTTGCTCATGAATGATTTGCCTTTAAGCATGATGTGTGTTAAGGAGCTTCCTCTTGTGATATATCTCTTTGTTATCTCTATACGCTTCTTCAAAGGCCCAGAGTCCTCATCGTCGCTTAATATTATGACATGATAGTTAGATTGAGGAGAGCCGAAGGCCTCTAATTCATTGTGATTTAACTCGGGGAAGTAATTACAGAAGGCCAGCTTCTTAGCATTCTCGTTGAACTGAGTCTTCCATCTATACGCAATAGGTAATAAATGTGGCGAGGCATATATCAAAGGCGTTTTTCCAGTAATCTTATCTACCAAAATCTTCCCATTCTCCTTAATCTTGCTGGAAGACAGGATATTAATCGTCTTTTCAACTTCTTTTTCTTGTTTGGGTATGACTCCAGAATTCTCCAATATTTGGAGTATTGAGAAGAACATTAAGCAAACGCTTGCTCTTGGAGGTATGCCTTTATCCAAAGAAATAAAAGTAATATTGTCTCTCTTAGCTATTTTTTTTAGGTTGCCATCAGAGCTTAAGATTATAATCTGGCTTCCTTTCTTGCGGGCAAAGTTATAGCAGGAGATTGCCTCTTCAGTATTTCCAGAATAGGAGAGAATAACGGCTAATGACGCATTGTTCATCCAGAATGTGCCTTCATAATTATGAGTTGAGTATGCTTTTATCTTATGCTCTTTTATAAGATATTCTTTTAGAAGGTCGCCGGTTATTCCTGAGCCGCCCATCCCAAAGAAGAAAATATCTTTAAACTTTTTTTCAAGGAATATTCCTAAGCAGTTTTTTCTGGCTTCTCTTATCTGGTTGGGCATCTCCTCAACCAAACTCAGCATGAATTTAACTGGATTGGTTACTGCTTTCCTTGAAAAATTATTCATTATGAAACCCCCTTTATTGCTTAATTCCTTACTCCTTTTTAAACTTTATCCCTTTTGCTCTTAATGCTTGATGATGCCAAACAAAATGCTTAAATACTACCCTTTGTCATTCCAAATCAGCTGAATGTTAAAATGGCAACAAAAGAAAAACAAGAACAGTCGGATGTTTCAGAGCTGGGAAATCAGAAGTGTCCTGTTTGCGGACAGAATACCTTAACGCTTAGGGAAAGTGCAAGGGATGTGCCTTATTTTGGTACAGTGCTTTTATTCTCAATGACTTGCTCTAATTGCAGGTACCATAAAGCTGATGTTGAGATGGTTGATGTTAATGAACCAGTAAAATTCACTTTTAAGGTAGAGAAACCTGAGGATTTGAATGTTCGTGTAATCAAGTCATCCACAGCAAGGGTAAGGATAGGAAGGGTTGGCTCGATTGAACCTGGAATCGCTTCTAATGGTTATGTTACTAATATAGAGGGATTGCTTAACCGGATGAAACATCAGTTAGAGGTTATAAAAGACAGCGATACAGATAAAGAGAATGTTAAGAAAGCCAGGAATCACATCAAGAAGATAAATAGGGTTTTGTGGGGTTCTGAAACAATAAATATTGTTATAGAGGATCCAAATGGAAATTCTTCGATTATAAGTGATAAAGCTGAGAAAAGCAAACCAAAGAACTCATAAAATCCACATTGAGTCTTATATACGCTTTAACAATTGCAAGGTTCTTTTTCAAGCTATAATGAGATAAATTTAAAAATATAAACCGTCTTGCTCTTCTTAGCTTATGATATGATGTGATTGTTATGGGACTTGATAAAAAATACAATATCACTGAAAATGAGAAGAAGTGGCAGGATTTTTGGGAGAACGAAAGAATTTTCAAGTTTAATCCCAATACAGATAAAGAGATATTCTCCTTAGATACACCTCCGCCAACTGTTTCTGGCATAATGCACATTGGTCATGCTATGGGATATTCTCAAGCTGATTTTGCGATGCGTTTTCATAGAATGCTTGGTAAAGAGATTTTTTATCCCTTTGGTTTTGATGATAATGGCTTGGCTACCGAGAGGTTTGTTGAGAAGAAAGCTAAGGTTAGAGGAAACTCAATGTCAAGAAAGGAGTTCAAAGAGCTTTGTTTGAAGGTAACTAAGGAAACAGAAGATAAACTGCGGCAGAAATGGAAATCATTAGGCATCTCTCCTGATTGGAATCAGGTTTACAGAACAATTGATGATAATTCTCAAAGGATATCCCAGTTGTCTTTTATAGAGCTTTATGAGAAAGGGCGTGAATATCAGAAAGAGGCCCCTACTTTGTGGTGTCCTCACTGCCGGACTGCTATTGCTCAGGTTGAGTTGGAAGATAAAGAACTTCAAAGTTTTTTCAATGATATTGTCTTTAGGATTGCTGACAGTGATGAGGAAATTATAATCTCCACAACAAGACCAGAATTGCTTCCTGCATGTGTGGCTGTCTTTGTGCATCCTGAAGATGAGAAGCATATGGGTTTGGTAGGGAAGAAAGCCAAGGTTCCTTTGTTTGATTTTGAGGTGCCTATTCTCTCAGATGAAAGGGTTGATATGGAGAAGGGAAGCGGAATTGTTATGTGCTGCACTTTTGGTGATTTAACCGATATGGAATGGTACTATGCTTATAATCTGCCTTTGAAGGTTGCAATAGATACAGCAGGTCGGATGACAGATATTGCTGGAAAGTATAAGGGGATGATGAACAAAGAAGCCAGGAAAGCGATTATAGAGGACTTGAAGGATAATGACTTGTTAAGAAAACAAGAGCAGATTACTCATGTTGTCAATGTGCATGAGAGATGTGGCCATGAGATAGAGATTATTCATACAAAGCAATGGTTCATTAAGTATTTGGATTTGAAGGATAAGTTCATAGAGTTGGGGAGGCAGATTGAATGGCATCCGAAGTTTATGAGGCATAGGTATGAGAATTGGATTAAGGGGCTGCAATGGGACTGGTGCATTTCCAGACAGAGGTTCCATGGAGTGCCTTTCCCAGTATGGTATTGTGAAAAATGCGGAGAAAAGATTCTTGCTAACAAAGAGGATTTGCCTGTAGACCCTTTGATAGATAAGCCACCACTAGATAAATGTCCAAAATGCGGGTATACTGGATTTGTGCCGGAAGAGGATGTTATGGATACTTGGGCTACAAGTGCCTTAACCCCTATGATTGCGACTGACTGGGACACTAAAAAAAGCGATAAAAGGCAGTTGTTTGATAAGATATTTCCTTATTCTTTGAGGGCAAATGGTCATGATATAATCAGCTTCTGGCTTTTCAATGCTGTTGTGAAATCTTATCTTCATGAGAATAGGTTGCCTTGGAAAGTTGCAATGATTAATGGCTGGGTTTTGGATGAGCATGGCCGAAAGATGTCTAAGTCAAAGGGCAATGTTGTTGACCCTATGAATGTATTGGATAGGTATGGGGCAGATGCCTTGAGGTATTGGGCTGCAAGCAAGAAGTTCGGTGAGGATGTTAATTATTCTGAGAAGGAGCTCTCTAATGGCAAGAAAACTGTTGTAAAGCTTTGGAATGCAGCCCGCTTCGCTTTGATGCATTTAGAGGATTACGAGCCAATCAACAATGTTGAGTTATCTGACATAGACAAATGGGTACTCTCAGAGCTTAATACTACTATCAAAAATGCTACAAAGTATCTCAAAGAGTATGATTTCTCCAAGGCAAAGGCAGAGATTGAGAGGTTCTTTTGGAATGTTTTCTGTGATAATTATCTTGAAATTGTGAAGGATAGGCTGTATAATAGCGAGGATTATACACAGAAAGAGCTTGAGTCCGCCAAATACACCTTGTATAATGCTGTTTTGGTAACCCTGAAACTCTTTGCTCCTTTCCTGGTGCATATAACTGAAGAGATATATCAGAGCTTTTTCAGGGGCTTTGAGGGGCATAAGAGCATTCATCTTGCTGAATGGCCTTCTTTTAGAAAAGAGTGGCAGGATGACTCTCTTCTAGAGGCAGGAAAGGCATTGCTTTCAGTAATCTCAAAGGTAAGAAGGTATAAAGCTCTTAATAAGCTCTCAATGAAGGCAGAATTGACCTCAATAGCAATATCGTTGCCAAAGGCCATTGATTTGAGCATGTTTGAGAGAGAGCTCAAATCCACATTGCATGTTAAAGAGATTAATGTAGAAGAAGGGGATGAGGTTGAGCTGCTAAAGGTTGAGATTAAGGAATAGGCCTTCAGGCGATATAATCCATATCATTTATAAATTAATCCTATTTCCTATTTAATATGGCAACTAAAAAACACTGGGCTTTTCAAATAGCTGAGGAGATGATTAAGGAGAATCCTGATAAAGAGGTTTTTGTTTGCGCTTCTGGGATAACTCCTTCTGGGACTGTGCATATGGGTAATTTTAGGGAGATAATCACTACAGAGCTGGTAGTGAGGGCTCTAAATAAGCTGGGTAAGAAGACTGATTTTCTGTATTCCTGGGATGACTTTGATGTGTTGAGAAAAGTGCCTAAAAACATGCCTAACCAGGAGATGCTTAAGAAGTATTTAAGACAACCAATTTCAGATGTGCCTGACCCTTATGATTGCAATCACCCATCTTTTGCAGAGCATAACGAGGCGGTTGTGGAGGAGACATTGCCTCTTGTGGGCATATTTCCAAGGTTTATAAGACAATCTAAGATGTATAGAGAATGCGTATATGCTGATGATATTGATTACTGCCTTCAGAATACTGAATTAATCCGAAAAATCCTCAATAAATACAGGACATCCCCGCTTCCAGAGGACTGGGTGCCCATCGCTATATTCTGTTCAAAATGTAATAAAGATACAATAACCAAGATAGAGTATAGAGGCAGCCATAGGGTTTATTATGAGTGTGAGTGCGGCCATAAAGAAGAGTTTGATTTAAGGGAGAAAGGGATTGCTAAGCTTAAGTGGAGAATAGATTGGCCCATGCGCTGGAATTATGAGAAGGTTGATATGGAGCCCGGCGGTAAAGACCATTTCGCTGCGGGCGGTTCTAGGGACTCTGGGGTAGAGCTCTTTAAGGCGCTTTGGCCAGGTAAACCTCCTTATGGTTTTATGTATGAGTGGATAAAGATAAAGGGCGGAGGGGAGTTTGCTAGCTCTACCGGAAATGTTGTTACATTGAACGATGTGCTTGATATCTACGAACCAGAGATAGTTAGGTGGCTTTTTGCAGGAACCCGCCCCAATGCCAATTTTCAAATATCTTTTGATACTGATGTATTGAAAATTTACGAGGACTTCGAGAAATGCGAGCGCATCTATTTTGATGAGGAAGATGCGCCAGAGCATGAAAAAGATAAACAAAAGCTGGCTTATGAGCTTTCTATAGTCGATAAAGAGGCATTGCCAGCCGAACTTCCTATCCAGCCCTCTTTCCGGCATATCACAAATGTACTCCTTTCCCATGACTATAATGAACAAAAAACCTATGACTTCTTTAAGAAAGATGTCAAGAATGAGTTTGATGAGAAAAGGTTGAGGCGAAGGATTACTCTTGCCAAGAACTGGCTGCAGAGGTATGCGCCTGATGACTTTAAGTTTGTTGTCAGGGAGCATGTCCCTCAAGATTTAAAAAAGTCTCTCTCGGATAAGCAGAAAGAAGCGGTTAAAGAGGTATTGGAGCTGATTGACAGCGACATCTCAACAGAGAAGCTGGAGTATGAGATTTTTGAGGTAGCCAAAAAGCTTGATATGGGCTTTAAGGAGTTCTTTGCTACCTTTTATATGATTTTGATTGATAAGAAAAGAGGACCAAAACTTGCCTCTTTTATAGATGAAATTGGAAGAGAGAAGGTTAAGAATCTTCTTAAGGATGTGTTAGACTAATCCTTTATTTTTCTTCTTTTGCTTTTTATGTTGTTTATCTTATTCTTGAGCCGTTTGTCTGGTTTAGGCCCGGCCTTCTTTGTCAATTCGTATTTAATCTTCTTAGAATAATCGCCCCATGAATAATCGCCTTTCTCCTGTTTAATCTCCTTTACCCTGAATATACCTATCTCACATCCTTTCTTTAGATGATAGTAGATGGAGCGGATATTGACCTTGCCGAATATATCAGAATACCACTTATAAAGGGAATATCCGTCAGCCTCTTTTAAGTAATAAAGGAGCTGTTCAATATTATCCCTAATCTTGCTTTTTAAAGGCCGGCCTATCCGTAGAAAGCGTTGTTGATTGTTCATATCTTCAAAAGACAAAGACAGCTTATTAAAGATTTTGGTATACCTTTATATTGGCTGATTTTAGGAATAGGTAAAAAACAAAAAGGAAAAAGGTTTAAGCCAGATTGTAGGCTTCTTGCATTGGTCTGTAAGCCTGGTCTATGGAAGTCATATATTTACCAAGGGCATCTTTTGTTTCATAAAATCCTTTTGTAGTTTCTTTTGTAACTGCTATATATTCTTTCAATCCCTTTGAAACATTCTTCATTCCATCAGTCATTGTTTTGATGGTTTTAACTATCTTTCCTGTAAGATTATTGACCTTTGGTTCGCCGTTCATAAGAAACTCTAAACCTTCTGACTTATTGTTTCCCAATGCCTTTATATTGTTTCCCAATACCTTATTCCATACTTTTTGCACTTTTTGCATTCCATTCATATATATCACCTCCTCCTACTATTTAGGTATAACAACAATATATTATGTTCGATTCAAATTTTGGATTTTCTGACAATTTCTGGTGGCAATATTCAAGAAAAACAGCAAAATTGACTCGTACACTCTGATTCTTTAAAAACAACCGTTATATTATATCTTTTATTGACTATATTTCCCAGACCTCAATATTGCAAGAAAACAACTATTTCATAATCAAAATCTATTTATTTTTCCTGTTTTTTCTCGTTATATGGATGATTATATTCGTGAGACAGTTTATAATGCCTTTAGTTCTTTGGATAGTATAGTTCAGGAACAGTTTTACAGCAATGGGTTTTACAGTGACTTGATGCTGATAATTGAGGATCCTCCTGTTTCTTCTTTTCTTGAATGTACTTCTTACTTGCTTGACAACTATCTGTCTGACAAACGCGAGGTGCTTAAATATAGGGTTTATGCTCAGTATGAGCTGGCTTTGATATCATTGTCCGATTTCTTTGTTAAGCATGATTCTGTTATGCATCATTCTACCACCTTATTGAATGATTATTTTACTGGTGTAAAGAAGGCGCTGGAGACTGCTCAGTCTTTAAGTGAGGTCTTCAAAAAATCCGATGTCACAAGTTTAGAGCTTCAGGATTTGTATTCGTTAAGGGACTTTCTTTCTGCAATACTGAGCCATGAAAAACAAATCAAGCAGGGTCTTAGATATTTAAGGAAATTGTTTTTCGCATCTGATCAAGAATTGGAGGGATATGAAGAGTTCCTTAAGAATCTTAAGAGTTATGAGAATGCGCTTGCGAATAAGGAGGTTTCTAGGGCTGAGCTGGTGGCGAATTATATTTATGAAAAAAAAGGAAGATTTGGTTTGGAAGATGATGAGTTGAAGGACAGCCTGCTTACAATTGCTGGCAAATATATTTATCTAAAGAAAATTCCTGAGACACAAGAGAAGTATGAACATTTAATAAAAAAATTAAATAATTTTTAGGTTATTGATTGTCTTATTTACATAGAAGCATTTATAAATCTCTCGTTTCTTCTTAGGTTTATGGATATCTTCATAACAAGGCATCCCACAACAGAGCTTAATGAGATAAAGGCAATTCAGAGGCATTCAGATGCTAATCTTTCTGAGAAAGGAAAGAAAGAGCTTTCTCTTCTGATAACGCGGCTGGGGAAAGAGAAACTTGAAAAGGTATATACAAGTGATTCTCCCAGATGTCTTATTGCTTCTAAAAGGATATCAGAGGAATTAAGCATTCCTATTGTGAAAGAACCCTTGCTTAGGGAGATAGATAGGGGAAGGATATTTGAGATTACCCAGTTGCCTTCCTGGGAAGAGATGCAGAAAAGAGGAGATAATTGGTCTTATCCAAGTGGAGAAAGCTTTGCAGATGTTAAAAAGCGGGCTTCTGTGCTTTATTCTAATCTTATGGATTCTAATGATGAATCTATTCTCTTCGTAACCCATTCTGGCTGGATTAGGGCGTTTGTAGCTCATATTTTGGGTGTTGATGCGGTAAAGGTTGCTCCGCATCTAAAAGTAATTAATGCAGGCTTGACAAAGCTTATCGTCAAGGACAAATCAAGGCCCTTTGCTACCGCTCGATTCTTTTATATTAATGAAGCCGGTTTTCTGAAATAGTTAAGTTTTAAAATATTCTTCGCACTAAAGAAATAATTTTAAGTGCCTAGCAGAGTTCCGTATTAGGTGATAATATGAATGAAGATAGAATCCTTGAGGAAATGGACAATATATCCCAAAATTATAAGAGGTTTTTTCTTGACCCTTTAATAAAATGTGAAACCTTAGATGAGACAAATGACTGGAAATGCCCTTCTTACGATGATCAGGATGAACTCAACGTGAGTGGTCCTTATATTAGGATTCCTTCCACAAAGGGAAAAGAATCATCGCTTACTTATGACGAGATTCTTGATAGGATTTTTGGAAATGAAGATAAGAGTTGTATCCCAAGCGAGAAGTTTGAAATATCCGAGAGTTCTATTGATGCTAAGATGAGAGAGTTGTTTGCTTATAAGACTTTTTGCTTGCCTTTAGAGAGGCTTGAGGAGAGTGAAGCTTATATTAAGAATTATGAAAAGAATTTTGAAGAGGACTTAGGGGCATATAGGGATTGTAAACCTATTTAAAATATTAATTTATTAAAATGGCAGATGGTTTGAAGCTGAAAGAACTCCAAAAGAGATATGCTTCTGAAAGCAAAGTCATTGACCTGGAAGAGTTGGTAGATACATTTCTGAAATCGGGAGCGCTCCCAGAGGTAATAAAAGAGAATAATAACTATTATCTGCGATGCGATATCTTTGAAGCGATGAAGTATTTATCTGATTATTCAATAAAGAAATCTGTTTTGGATTACATCTCTAATTACGATAAAATAAGCTTCCGCAAAATTAAGCACTTAATCAAAGGTTTTTTGGACAAGGAGGAATCCCCTAAGGTAATAATAAGAAAGAATAATTATTATAGGAAATGCAACGTGCTTGAGGTTCTGAATTATGTGAATAAACGTAGGCGTGATTGAATATTAAGGATTCTTTTTTTATTCGTCATATAGAAAACTTAATAAAGAAAACTTCTATCTTTGCCTTTGATAAAAATGAGAGATGCTGCTAATATGAGCCCAGAAGAGAAGATGAAGGCATTGGAAAAAAATACTGTGGAGATTATCAATAAGGAAAATTTATACGACTTATTCTCATCCAGGCAGCCTGTGGCGTATTGCGGTTATGAGCCCTCTGGCGAAATCCATTTAGGGCATCTTGTTACTATTACAAAGCTTATGGAGCTGCAGCAGCTTGGCTGCAGGGTTAAGGTTTTGATGGCGGACTGGCATGGTTGGCTCAATCAGAAAGGCAATTGGGAAGAGATGGACAAGTCTGTCAAGATGTGGATTAAGGGTTTCAAAGCAGCCGGACTTGAGAAAGCAGAGTTTATAAAAGGCAGTTCATTCCAGCGCAGTCCTGAGTATATGGATGATTTGATGAAGATTGCAGTAGACACAACGATGAAAAGGGCTTTGAGAAGCATGCAGCAAGTAGCCCGAGATATTGAGCATGCCAAGGTTTCTCAAGTAATATACCCCCTAATGCAGATATGCGATATAAAACATTTAGGAGTTGATATAGTTGAATCTGGCATAGAACAAAGGAAGATTCATATGCTTGGCCTGGAGGTCTTTGACAAGATAGGATATAAGAAGCCTGTTTTGGTTCATACGCCTTTGATAGCATCATTGAAAGGACCTGGAGGCAAGATGAGTTCCTCTGAGCAAGGTTCCTTCATCTCAATAAGAGATGATGAAACAAGCATGAAGAACAAGATTAATAAGGCCTATTGCCCTGAAGGCGAAGTCAAAGAAAACCCTGTATTGGAGATCGCTCGATTAATTATATTCCCGCGGGTTGAAGAGTTCTTAATAGAGCGGCCAGATAAATTTGGAGGGAGTCTAAGCTATACCTCTTATGCGGATTTAGAAAAGGACTTCAGGGAAAAGAAACTCCATCCCTTAGACCTAAAGAATGCGCTCGCTAAATACCTTTATGAAATATTAAAACCAATAGGAGACAAGGTCAAGGATTAGTTCTTCTTATTACTAATATTTGAGATTTGGGGCTGTAGTGTAACTTGGTATCATCGAACCTTCGGGGGGTTCAGATCGGGGTTCAAATCCCCGCAGCCCCACTTCTTTAGCTTGGATAATGTTTTTGCTTTTTCTTCAGGAGGCTGTATCTTTCTATTCTTCTATGAAAAAGATGAAATCTTTTCAGTTTTATTTTATTATATAATCCCCAAGAAGCATTAAAGGAAATCCTTGAGGGGTTTTGTTCTTAAATATATCCTGGCTTCTTCTGAATCCTCCTCTAAAAGATACCTTGGCATCTGCTTCCTCATGAGCTTCAGGTTCTTCCTTTGCCTGATGAACTGAGATTCATAGTATTCAGGCCACCAATCCTCATTAAATTCCATGCCTTTCACTATGCTGTTATTCTTAGCTTCTTTATCCAACTCCTTAACAACCTTCTTAATCTCTTCTTTCTTCCAATCAATGTTGCCTTCTGGACTTATCCACCAGCTCTTTTTTCTGCTTTTGATTACAATATAAAAAAGAGGGAATCTCTTGTGAAAATGGATAAGCAGATTTCTTTCTATTGGATATTCAAGTTTAACCTCAGAATACAAAACTCCTGTTTCAGAGAGTTTGAAACGCATAAAGGACTTCTTCTTGTGTATATATCCTGCTACTTTCCTATGTAGAGAATAAAGCCTCCTTGCTTCTTCGCATCCCAGATTATATAAAAGGGTTCTATCCTTCTTCAAAGCAGCCTTCCATATCTTCTTATCGTGCTTGGGATGAAGCAAGGCCAGCCCAAACATATCCTTCAATTCTTTCTCTGTTGCCATATTTACCATTCCATTGAGCTATGCTTGTTTGATGCACATTGTTTAGGGAGATAAAGGGGAGTGCTCGCTTTACCACAACTCCCATCTGCTTTAATTGATTTATAGAGCTTATCCTCTTGTTGGCTCTTTGCAACCCTCTAATCCTTTTAGCAGTTATTGGTCCAATCCCAGGGATCCTCAGCAATTCATTATAAGGCAGGTCATTAGGATCCACCGGCTCTTTAAAGTATTCTCGTGCAAGGGGAATCTTTGGGTCTTCTTCAGGCAGCATTCCCTTGCTGTCCATAATGCTTTTCAATTCCTTGAATTTGAAGTTATATCTTCTCATCAGAAAATCAGAGTTATACAGCCTTCTCTCTCTAAGATAAGGAGTTTTCTCCTTAAACTCTAAAGGAGTATGCTTCACGGGGTCAAAGGCACTGAAATATGCTCTTTTCAACCTGAAATTCTTGTATTGCCAGTCAGTCATCCTCAATATCTCTTTATCCGATTCATCGCTTGCTCCCACTACAAATTGGGTAGTGTGACTAGCACTCAACTTCCTTCTGGAAATCCATCTCTGTCTTCTTAGAATATCTGTCTTATAATCCTTGATATGGCTCAGCTTAGATAACCTGCTCTTGTTAGGTGCTTCAAGGTTTATGGAGAGTCTGTCAGCCAGCTCGCTTGCTCTTTTTATATTCTCAAAGGATTCTCCAGGCACTACCTTAAGATGAATATAGCCCTGAAACCGATATTTCTTCCTCAGCAGTTCTACAGCTTCAATCATCTTTTCAGCAGTATTATCAGCATCCTTTACAATCCCAGATGAAAGAAAAAGCCCCTCTATGTAATTCCTCGTATAGAGGGACATAGTGGCTCTCGCCAATTCATCTGGAGAAAAAGTTGTGGTTCTTTTGGAACACTGGGAGGCGTTCTGACAATACTTGCAATCCCCTATACAAGTATTGGTCATCAAGGTCTTAAAAAGAGAGATGCATCTACCGTCTTCAGTAAAGGAATGACATATCCCGCCTGAAGCAGTATTCCCAACTCTATTCCTGCCTTTAACCCTTCTTTTAGATGCAGAGCTAGCGCAGGTATCCCATTTGCTTGCTTCGCCGAGGATGCGTATCTTTTCTCTAATATCCATGTCTTGTTCAGAAGAAGTGTTTTTAATATGCTTTATCTGATTGGATGTCTTATGGGTAATGAAAGAATAATAAGAAAAAAGAGAGATTAATATTTCTCACATTTAAGTTGGAAATAGGCCTTGGAATGAAGGCAGGATGGGCACACTTCTGGAGGTTCTTCTCCCTCATGGATATAACCGCATTCCCTGCAAACCCAATAAACCTTCTTCTCTTTCTTAAAGAAAGTGTTGTTCTCGACTTGCTCTAAAAGCTTTCCGTACCTTGCTTCATGATGCTCCTCTGCTTTGGCTATCGCCCTAATCCTTTTTGCAATCTCTGGATATCCTTCTTCTTCAGCGATATCAGCAAAATGAGGATAAAGTTTGCTGTTCTCTTCATGCTCTCCCTCGATAGCTGCTTTTATATTGGTAGCGGTATCTCCAACCTTGGCAGGAGCATCAACCTCTTCTAGTTTAATCTTATCAAAATCTTCTCCTTCCTTTTTCTTTAAATCCTGCAGCATCTCCCAAAAGGACTGAGCATGCTCTTTTTCATTATCGCCTGTTTCAAAGAAAATCCCCGCAATCTGTTCATACCCTTCTTTTTTGGCAATCTTGCCATATATTATATATCGGTTTCTTGCTTGGCTTTCTCCTACAAAGGCCTGCATTAAGCATTTCATTGTCTTGTTCATATTAAGCACCCTTTTTTTAGAAGAATAGAATGGGTTTTTAAAGTTTGTGTAGTAGAGAAAAAAATATTTTTTTAATAGAAGAAAAAAGTTTATTCAATCTCTGTTTGAAGCTTCTTCTCTGAGCCAAGGACAGAAGATATATCCTCTTCTTTGATTTCCTCCTTATTGTTTTCCACTGCATCCCTCAACAAATCCTCAACATCTTCTAGTAGTTGTCGTGGGTTTCTTGATCTCTGAAACACTTTCTTGATTATGTCATCGCTGATAAGCTCAATATACCCGATTCTCTTCCTTATAAGCTCCACAGCTTGTTCAGCCTTTAGCTCGTTAAGCTTGTAATGGTTATCTCCAATCCTTTCCTTTATCTCACCTTTATTGAAATCAGGCTTGTTGCCGCTTGTAACCAAAACAACAGAATGGAAGAAGCCATCATCAAAGTATTGGGGCAGAAGCTCTTTGTCTTTGATGTTCATGTCCTGCGCCTCATCCAGAAGCAGGATATTGTGTTTCTTCTTTATTCTGAAAATCTTATGGAAAAGAGTCCCAGCTTTCACAAGCATATCATCGTAATCAATAGAACCAAGCTTTCTGTTGCAACTATAGTAAATAATCCTAAAATCATCTCTGAATTCATCAATAATCCTTTTGAGCAAAGTGGATTTTCCAGACCCATAATCGCCTTCAACAAGAATCATTCTACCTTTCTCCACTCCCTCAATAATCCTCTTAATAATTTCATCATTTCCAAAGAGCTTATTGTCTTCTCTTGGCTTTATTGAGAGCGGATTAGTCTTAAAACCCAGTTTATTGAACCATGTATCTCGTTTCATTCTATCTCAACCTCGAAAATTGCTCCGCATTCAGGGCATTGCTTGTCATCATCAGTGCATAAAGCCCCGCATGCCTCGCAGTATTGATCACAAAACTCGCATCTGTAGTAGTTGCCAATTTTCTTTAGTTCCTTGCCGCAATCCGGGCAATAGAAGACTTCATTTGGTTCTTTTTCTTCAATTTCAGGCAATGTATTCAGAGCTTTGTTGAAATCCTCATCATCAACCTCCTTCTTTCCCGTTGCCACTGCATACTCACAGGCCTTGTCTAATATGACTAAGGCCTTCTTTATGTTACCGGGCGTAGTATCATAAGCCCTATCTATGTATTCTCTGGAGAGGATATTGGAAGCCTCTAACCTTTCCACAACCATCTCGGTAAATGTTTCTTTTGGAAGCGGCTTAAGCTTGATTACCCTTTTTCCTATTCTGCTTTTCAGTGCATCAGTTATATCAAGATTATCATAATCGTTGCAGGTAAACACAACAGAGCTGAGATAATCCTGGTCAAAGTAGTACCGGATTTTTTCGCAATTCTTCTTTGAAAGCTTCTCTACATTATCTAGTAGCAGAATCATCCTCTTAGGCATCATGCCGAACAGTTTACCTTTTACAAAGCCATACCTCTTTTTGAGTAGTTCTTCAATATCAAGCTTCTTGTTGAGCTTTTTAGCATTAACATAGATTACCTTTCCCCTACCTTTAAAGTTATCAACAGCATACATAAGAAGCATAGTCTTTCCGAAACCGGGCTTGCCCTCTATAACCATCATATTCTTTGAAAGAATCCTATAAAGAATTTCCTTAGCTTCATTTTCCCTATTAGCCAACTCATAAATGGTGCCAACAGTATCAATCCCCAGCGGATTTTCCTCATATCCTAACTCTTTGAACCATTCCATATTCTTCACCTTATTATTAGAACTATTTAATATTTTTGTTTCTGCATAGTAGTAATATCCCACTCTTAAGAAGTAATTATGCGATTATTTTTAAAGATTTTCCTTTTCGCGAATATGTTTCTTCATTAGATACTCCTTCAAATCCTGAATCTCTTGATGGTTTATAGAGCAGCCGGCCAGCTTTGCTCCCCAAAGCATACCATCAATAATTTTCTCTTCTATATCAGGCATGTACTTCCTTTGATTCTTATCATTATACCTTTTCATTACTCCCTTTTCATATGCAATAGCAAGCAACTCAGTAGATCTCAGAACCTTTATGGACTTGGTTATGTTGCGAAATTTTTTAATTTTTTCAGCATCTTCTCTAATATTTGTGTGAAGCCGTGATGAGAGTTTATGTTTTAGTTGCTCAGGCGCCTCAATCATAAGCCGCATATTGGTTTCATCAATAACAAAAGCCTGCAAATCATGCTGGATTACTCCGCACAGGCATTCAATCTCTCCCCTATGAGCTATCTGAATCTGTTTCCCATTCGCATAAAAACACTCATTTGCCAGTTTAAGGGTTTCATCTACAAACTCCTCATCAACATTTATTATCTTAAGAATATCTTCACTAATCAGGTCCAATGCTTGTACAGCCTTAATCTCAAATCGTTTGATGGATATAGGCCTATCAAATATTTCTCTTTTAACTGCTTCTGTAATATAGAACGAAGTTCTGGTTCTTTTCTTAAGCTCCTCAAAAATCCAGAGCATATTGTTTATAGACAAGCTGATAACAGGTCCTGCATCCAATCCTACGCCTTTCATTTAAATATCTCCTCAGCTATTTTCAATCGGTCTATGGCTTTTATCTTTGAGCCGGATTCCTCGTCAAACTTTGCATTTCCCAGGTATGACATCAGATCCCATAAACTTATATCAAGCATGTCAGCTACCTGTCCTAAAGAGATTCCATGCCTGTATATGTTGGCTCCTTTTCTGACCTTTGCTTGAGAGAGCACATCCTCTACATAAACATCAAATTTCTTGTCAAGATGCTCAATGAGTTTAAGGACGCCCTCTAATGATTTCTCAAACTCTTTCTCTTTATCCTTATTTATCGCATCAATCATCTTGTCAATAATGCTATTTATCTTCTTTGTGGGCATATTGCCTTTAGACCTATCCAGCGTTTTAGAAAGGGAGTATATTGCAATTGCAAGATTTATGGAAATCTTGTCCTGGTATATCGAAGCAGAGTGTATAGTCTGGTTAGATAAAGCTTTCAAGGTGCCGAAATCCTTGTCTGAGATAGCTGCTTTAGTATCCTCTAAGACCTTGAGCATATGTTCCTTTTCTCTCTTAATCATTCTTAATCCTCATTTTATTCAAGCAGGATTGCTGGTTTCCCTGGCATTGCCTGGTTAGATTTGGGCACATCCTTAACCTGTTTGGAATTAATCTCAATCTCCGCATCGAACTCATCCTCTAAGAACTCCTTGGCATCTCTTATCGTTTTTTCCTCAATTTTCTTATCCATGATTTTAGGGAGAGCCCTCTTGTTCAGCATCTTAGGGAGGAACGTCATTATCTCCTTTCCATGCTCCTTTAGCTCGGTTTTCATAATATCTGAGATAATCTGCTTAGGGTTGTCTGTTTCTTTAAGTTTTGCCTCAACCGTCTTGAACAGCTTGTATTTCCAGTCATCTGCTAAGAATATTTTGATTTGATTTATCTTTTTGAGTTTAGCCAATTGCGATACATTCCTTATATCCTCAATAAGATTTTTGATTAACCATTCAGAATCCTCCCTCTTATCAGATTCTTGAACTTCAGGCCATTCCGCTACAGAAATAAACCCTTCTTTACCAATCCTGTTCCAACCCTCCTCACAAAGGAAAGGAGTTATAGGGCTGAGCATTATAAGCTGCGCTTCTATAACCTTGTTGATAACTTCTTTATTGGGTTGGTTCTTACATCTCCTCAGATACCACCTTAAATGATTAGATAGCTGGAAGAATGCATTATGGAAAGCAGTTCTAAATAAGGTCTTTTCCATTGCTTCTTTGGTTTCTTCCACAACCTCATATAACCTTGCTTCCATCCAGTCATCAATCTTCTTCCACTCTTCCCTGCCTTTGTTGTATATCGAAACAATGTATTCAATCCATTGAGGGAATTTGGTTGAGAGGCTTTCGGCGAATTCTGTGTCCCAGTTAGGATCATCCATCTCCTCCCCTCCTGAAAGAAGGGTTGCTCTGGCCACATCTGTTGGATACTTTTCCAATAAATCCTTTATAAGCAGGAAGTTTCCCTTTGACTTTGACATTTTGGATCCATCTATTGTGAGGTAGCCGTTAACTCCTATGCCTTTAGGCCATTTATCTTTAGGGAATATTGCAGTATGATTAAAAAGGAAGAATGTGAGATGATTCTGCACTAAATCCTTGGCAGAATTCCTAAAATCCACAGGATACCAGTAATTAAATTCATCCCTCATCCTATTTGCTTTCTCTTTATCCACCTTAACCTCTACATTCTTGCCTAAGAAAACATAGTCAAAGAGGTTGTCATCTATATCATCAGGGTTAATCTCCTTTAAGATATGGGCAATGGTGTAAAATGCCATGTATAATGTTGAATCAGAGAGTGATTCTATCAGCCATTTCTCATCCCATGGAAGCCTGGTCCCTAATCCTTCCTCTCGAGTGCACGCCCATTCATGAAGCCATTCAATAACATACTCAAATTGTCCTCTTACTTTCTCTGGATAAAGCTTAAGGTTATCAAGGCATTCCCTTGTTTTCTTTTTCCATTCCGGCAGGTCGTAATCAATAAACCATTGGTCATGCACAATCTTGACAATGGAAGGCGTTAGGCATCTACATATAACTTCTCCAGATAACTCATAGAATCGTATAGCATCATTGTTCTTGATAAGTTCTTTCTTCATCTTCTCTTTGGCAATCTCTACAGGCAGACCTGCGAATTTTCCACAATTTTCTTTCATCTTCCCAAGGTAGAATCCTTTCTTATACACATATTTCTTGGCCAGCTCAAGTTTCTTTCTTTCCTTTTGGTTCTTGATTCCCATCTCCTCGCATACCTTCTTGGCAGGAACATCACCTAATTCCTCTGAATCAATAATTGGGATGGGCTGTACCTTATCTATTTCCTTCTTGTCCAACCCATACTTCTCTCGTAATTCTTTGTTTTCTTTCAAATCTTTTAGGCCCATATAATCATCAGGCGCATCTGAAGGCACAGAGGTTACAATACCGCTCCCTTTCTTTGGATTACAGAAGTCTGAAGGCCAGATAGGGATAAACTTATTCACGAAAGGCGCTTTCGCCTTCTTACCAATCAAGTCTTTTCCTAATATCTCTGAGATAATTTCTACATTGTGGTCCTGCTGTTTTAGTTTTTCAGCACATTCTCTGGACATAATCCAGCTCTCATCATCCACCTTTGCTTTAACATATTTTATATCTGGGTTAATCCATACATTGGTCTGGCCAAACATAGTTTCAGGCCTTAATGTAGCCGCAACAATAAACTCATCGCTCTCCTCTAACCTCATCTTTATAAGCACAAACTCCTGAGGCCTCTCTCCTTCTCCTTCTATTCTTGAGTGATCGCCTACCGCATTATTGCATTTAGGGCACCATACCACTGGGAACTTGCCCTTAATCACATAGCCCTTCTCTTTAAGCGTTCTGAACTGCCACCTTACGAACTTATCATAACGAGGGTTTAATGATGTCGTAAAGAATTCCCTTCTCCAGTCTATGCTAAAACCCATTTCCTTGAAAGATTCCCTGTATTTAGGAGCAAAAAAGTCAATCCAATGTTTTGGCTTCTTGAACTCCTCTATCTCCTTGTCAGAGAGACCCATACCTTTCATGATTCTGATTTGGTTAGGCTCCCCTTCCTCTAATCTTTTCACAGCAGAGACAATTGGAGAGCCGGTAGCATGCCAGCCTTGAGGGAAAAGTACATTAAAGCCTCTAAGTCTTTTATAACGTGCAAAAGCATCCACCCTAGATGCCGTGTATGTATGACCTATGTGAGGATAACCATTTAAATAAGGGTAAGGAAAATTCGCAAAGAATTTAGGTTTATTATCATCTATCTCCGGTTCGAACAGATTGGCCTTCTCCCATTCTTTCAGCCATTTCTTCTCAATCTTCTTAATATCTTTAAAATCAGTCATATTTATCCCCTTTTAGCGTTCTTATTCTCTACTCATATTAAATATTTTTGCTATTTGTAGCGGAAATAATCAAATTATATATGATTTTTGCGATTTTGCCGCTTTTTAGAGGGAAATTTTTAAATATTTTCTTTCTCATAGATAAGAATGGCCTATGATAAACCCTGAAAATCCTGCGGATGCTGAAAATGAAGTTTATTTCCCGCAAGAAGACAGCATCCTCTTAAGGGATTGCGCCCGAAAGGAGGCCAAGGGCAATGTTTTAGAGATGGGTTCTGGCAGTGGATTCGTGTTGCAAGGGATTTGCGATAAAATCAATTTTGGAATAGGTCTTGATATCAATCCTTCTGCTGTAAAGTTTGCAGAGGAGGAAGCCCGGAAACAGCATTGCAGCAATCTTTATTTCTTCAAGAGCGACCTTTTCTCTTTTTTAGAGAATTATTCAATTGAGTTTATTAGGGAAAGGCTGTGGATTTCTCCTGGAAAGAGTTCTAAAGTCTTTGATTATATCCTTTTTAACCCTCCTTATCTGCCGGATGAAGATGATAAAAGGCTTAACTCCAAAGCCCTTCATGGTGGCAAAAAAGGAACAGAGCTGATAGAGCAGTTTCTTTTGGCAGCTCCTAAATATCTCAAGCCGAATGGTAAGATATTGTTAATCTCTTCTTCAATTATAGATAAACCCTTGCAGAAATTCCTTAAGGATAACAATTTCTCATATTCTTTGATAAAGGAAACTAAGATGTTCTATGAGAGTTTGTATTGTTATAGGATTCAAATTTGCCAAGGAAGTAAGAAAGCAATGGCTTGAAGAAACATGGAACTTCTCAAAACTAATATTGCCTTTGCTGTTTATTGGAGTATTTGTTGCTGGTTTTATTATGCCGCTCCTTCCAGAATCATTGATTACAAAGATAGTGGGAAAGAATAATGTACTTGGGAACTTGGTTGCATCAATCTTTGGAGCATTTATGTACTTCTCGACTCTGACTGAGATACCCATCTTGCAGGCTTTGATTGCTAAAGGAATGCATTCAGGACCAGCCTTAGCTTTATTATTGGCTGGGCCCAGTTTAAGCCTCCCAAATATGCTGGTTGTGAGAGGAGTGTTAGGAACAAAGAAAACAGCTGTTTATATAGGCCTTGTAATAGTTTATGCGACTTTGGGAGGATTGCTTTTCGGGGCTCTGATATAGCTCTTATATTATTCTTTGAAGATATAAATTCAGGGCAGACAAGGTTTCCCTTTTGAAGAAGGGAGTATGAACAAACAATAACCTTTAAAAACCCCTGGCTGAACCTTCCCAATGAACCATATGAAGAAGCAAGTAAAGCAGGAAAAGGAATTAAGAAGGATAAAGGCTGAGTTAGAAGATGCACAGAGGCCAATCTTCTTCTTTGATGATGACCCTGACGGGGTAAGCTCCTTTGCTCAGTTCTATAAAGCTAAAAAGGCGGGGAGAGGGGTAATAATCAAGAGCAGTCCTCAACTCAAATCTGTTTATCTGAGGAAGGTTCATGAGTTCGGGGCTGACAAGGTCTTTGTGTTGGACAAGCCTTTGATAAGCCAGAACTTCATAGAAAGATTGGAGGTTCCTCTGGTATGGGTGGACCATCACGATTCTCAGAAAGAATGGCTCTCCCAATTCAACAGAAAGGATATTTTATATTATAATCCCCGAGATTCTTTCGGCCACAATCTTCCTGTATCAGATGTTGCTTATAGGATTTTCAAGAAGAATTTATGGCTGGCAATGGTGGGAGCTATCGGTGATTGGACTATCCCAGATTTTGCTTCAGAGTTTTCAGAAAAATACCCAGACCTTTTGAATGCTAAAATAACAGAGCCAAGTGCTGCTCTCTTCGGCACTGAGCTGGGGCGTTTGATAAAGATAATATCCTTTATGCTTAAAGGCAATACAAAGAGCATCAATTCAGCAATAAAGGTGCTTTTAAGGATTGAATCACCTTATGAAATATTACATCAGACCACTTCTCAAGGCAACTTCATATACCAGAAATTCACCAAGATAGAAGACCTTTATAATCATCATCTTGAAGAAGCAAAGGAAAAGGCAGAGGATAAGGTGCTATTCTATTTCTATGAGGGCAATAAGTTCAGCTTTACCAAAGAGCTCTCAAATGAGCTTCTTTATTTGTTTCCAGATAAACTCATTTTGGTAGGAAGGGCGTCTCGCGGTCTGTATAGGATGAGCATTCGCGCTTCTAAAGTAAATCTACCTCCTATCCTTTTAGAGGCTTTGCAAGGCCTTTCAGGCAATGGAGGAGGTCATGAGCACGCCTGCGGCTGTCACATAAAAGAAGATGAGCTAGAGCTCTTTCTTGATAGGTTAAGGTATTTGTATCTCAAGGCCTTGGGTTCTTCAGAATAAGGAATTGCCTGTCAGTATGCGGTTTACTCCTTCAATTCTCTCTTTGACTTCTTGTTTATCAAAGTCTGTTTCGAATTGGTTGTAATCATGTAAATTACGCTGGCTTTTATGGTATTGTTTTAGGAAATATTTGTATGAATCAATGATTTCCTCTGTTTCAAAATTTCCCAGCTTATAATCCGGGCAACAGTAAAGAAAATATATCCTGTCGGAGATATTAGCGGGGAGATTTAATGCAAAACTCAACTCATCTTCTTTCATTTTCTTTATTATCTCTCTAATTAGCTTGTTCTGAATAAACCTGAGCGGTCCTGCTTTAAAGGATAGAATACCTTGTTCTTCGTCATAATATGATACGCCTTTTTTTAAATCATAATGTATTAATCTTTTTCTTTTAAACTCGTTCTCTCCTGTATTTAAGATGTTTCTATAATATCTATCCCTCTCTTTTAGTGATTTCTTAATGCTTTTGCTACTCCTAGATATTTCTGAGAGCATTTTTTGTTTTGAGTTTATGAAGAGATTATAGTCCCCAAATATGAATTTAGCGTCAATTATCCTGGAAGGAAACAACTTTCTTTTGTTATTTTTATAATATATCATCGATTCTTGGATATTCTTAATTTCGCTCCCTTCAAATATTCGTCTTCTCTTTTCAATCTCATAGCATATTCTTGGGAAAGTGTCCTCCCTTTTTTTAATTATCAAGAGTTCAAGGGGGGATTTTTCTCCTTTCTCCAATCTTGCGTCACTTCCAACTACAGCAATAAATCCCTGACAGCCCTTATTCAGAAAGGTATCATAGCAGGTTATTAGAAAGTTTTTTAGCTCTTTGTGGATTTGGGCGTTATACCCTCTTAAATAGTCATAATATTCCTTGTACCCTCGTTTTTCCGGGTTTTCATATCCTCTAATAATCTGTTCTAATTCCTCTTCAAGCATCTCTTAATGGGAATTATGTCCAATTAAAAAACTTTCTTATCAATAATCTCCAAATTTTCAAAATACACTTTTTGCTTTAGAAAAAATTAAAAGAGTTCTTCCTACCCCTTACAGTATTTTATGGGAAACAGCCAAAAAAATGAGGCGGGGAAAACATTAGATAATGTTATCCTAGGCACAGCTATGTCTGCTCTTCAGAGTGAAACTGCTTTGGGTAATAAGAAGAGGCATGATTGGTTTGGATTGAAAGCCAAAGATGGTGCAACTTTAGAACAAACAATAGAGCATGAAAAACATATGGCTGAGGATGCTGAGCTCATTGCTGAACATTCTCAACTATATAGGTTTAGCTGCGATTGGGCTAAACTTCAGCTGAAACCCTATGCTCCTTTCGATAAGAAAGAAGTTAAGAGATATAGAGAATTTCTTGGAAGGCTTAAAGATAAGGGGGTAAAAACCATGCTTGTAATGCATCATTTTGCCTCACCTATCTGGTTCTCCAAAAAGAAGGGCTTTGAGATCTTAGAAAGCCTTTCGGTATTCACGGATTATGCTAGGCAATTAATGGATAAGTTTGGGGATCTGGTGGATTACTGGAATACCTTTAATGAACCAACCACGCTTGTTTATCTTGGTTATCTCTCAGGTGAAGCTCCTCCTTATAAAAAATGGAGGCTGGACAAAACCATTAAAGTGCTTAAGAATATCAAGAAGATACACAATGAGGTATATGAAGACTTTAAGAAAAAAGGCTCGCAGCCAATAGGTATATCTAATAATACAATGACCTTTTATGCCTTTGATTTCTGGGGCTATCTTCCTTCCCAGCTTGCTAATTACTTCTATAACCAGAAAATACCAAGAGAAATTAATAAGAATGTAGATTTTATAGGTCTGGCGCATTATGGCAAGGTAGGTTTGAATCCAAGACCTATGACTCCAATGCTTTGTAGAAATCCTCTCATTTTGGAAGGCAAGGAATATGATAAGATGTTTGAGAAAGACCCAACGGCTTTCAAAGACATGTTGCTTCTTTTTTCAGAAATGTTTGATAAACCCATATTCATAACTGAGACTGGATACTGCACCTCAGCAATTCAAGAAGTAAATGGAGAAGACAAACCCCGAGTAAAATACATAAAAGAAACGTTGAGGGCGGTTAAAGAAGCCTTGGATGAAGGAGCTGACATCCGTGCCTATATTCTTTGGTCAACCTTTGACAACTTTGAGCTGGCCCTGGGTCCATCTTATAAATACGGCATTATAGCCGTTGATAAGGATATGAACAGAAAACCAAAAGAGTCCGCTAAATTCTATCGAAAGCTTATCATGGCAGAGAACAGAGAAGAAATGCTCTCTGAGAATTAAAATCTTATTTCTATTATTCGTCAACAACCTTATAAACATAGTTAGGGATTGTGCCTGTAAGCCTCTTAATATCTTCTTTATCTGATACTTCACAAAGACCGTAATTGCCCTTCTTATAGAAGAACCATCTTTTCTCTTTAGCCTCTCCCAAATACATTACAAAATGGTAAGGAAATCTTAGAATTGCTCCTGGCTCTATTTTATCAACCAACTCAATCTTGTTTAAAAATATTATATTGATTCTTGTGGATACTTAAAAAAAGGAATCAAGAGAGATTGAGAAATTAAAGCAAAAGTTTTAAAAAGGATATCATCATCCCAATAATCTGAACATAATTATCATTTGGTGATATTAATGGGGATAACTCATCATAGGTCAAAAAGAAAGGTATCTGGAGGCAGGTATAAGTCTTTCAGGAGGAAGAAAGAGTATGAGAAGGGCAATGAGCCTGTTATGACTAAGCTTGGCAAGAGAAAGGCTGTTGTTGTTCGTACGAGAGGGGGAAACAAGAAAGTAAAGCTTTTAGGCAGCCAGTTTGTTAATGTTGTGGATGACATGGGCAAAGCTAAGAAGGTAAAGGTTCTTAATGTGCTTGAGACTCCAGCAAATAGAAACTATAAGGTAAGAAACATAATTACTAAGAGCGCTATAATTGAGACTGAGCTGGGTAAGGCAAGGGTTACTTCAAGACCTGGGCAGCAAGGGACCATCAATGCTGTATTGATTGAATCCAAATCCAAGAAATAATCTTTCTTTTTGAGTTTTTAACATAACTCTAAAATGGCGATAATAACATTAGGCGAGGTTGTATCTCTGATAATAATGACCTTTGGTATTGGTTTCATATTCTCTAATCTTTTTTCTAGGCTGAGAGAAAGAACTCAGGGCCAGGACCCACTCTCTTTTTATCGCAATGACAAATTCATTCATGATATTCTCTTTGCAGCAGCGATTGTTGCTCCAGGAGTTGTATTGCATGAGCTGGGCCATAAGTTCGTGGCCATGTTTTTTGGGTTGTCAGCAGTCTTTCATGCGCATATCCCCGGGCTCTTGATTGGGGTTGGATTAAAGGCAATTGGCTTTCCTTTCATTATATTCGCGCCAGGTTATGTAAGCATTTCCGGACAGATGACTGCTCTTCAGGGCAGTTTGGTGGCTTTTGCAGGACCAGCTGTTAATCTGGCATTCTGGCTTGTTTTTAGATTCCTGTATAAAAGGGAGCAGAACACTAATAAGATGATGATATTCCATGCGATATCTTCAATAAATCTCTTCCTCTTTATATTCAACATGCTGCCGATTCCGCCTTTTGACGGTTACAAAGTATTTAGCGGTCTTTTCTCCGTGTTTTAAGAAATTCGAGTTTTCTTATAGCGTTCTTGGCTGCCAAAACTATAGGATCAAAAATGGGAGCGCAGAAAGGATGATAAGCGGTTTCTGCTTCTGCTAAGTCATATATGCTCATCCCCTTCTGAAAGGCCAATGATAAAACATCAATCCTGCCCAAGACCTCTTCTTCCCCGATTATCTGAGCACCTAAGAGCTTTCCATCTTCTTCAGCTAATATCTTAACAGATATATCCTTTGCATTGGGAATGAAGTCTTCCTTGGTTTTGCCAGAATACTTACCCGATATTGCTCTGCCTTCAATCTGTTGCGAGTTCATTCCAACACTTGCTACGAATACATTCCCAATCTTGGTTATACTTGCATTTGTGGGTTTTGGAAACTCTGTTTCTTCTCCAAGAATGGTTCTGGAAAGCGCCTCTGCCTGTATTGTGGCTATGGAAGCAAGCTGGGCTGGCTGCATCTTGGCATCTTTTAACTGAGCGCAATCCCCTAAGGCGAATATATCCTCTTCAGAGGTTTTTCCTTTTTTATCTATTAGTATTCCATTATCAACTTCCAGCCCTGCTCTCTCTGCTATATCTTTGTTCGCCCTTGTGCCCGCAGTAATAATAAGAGAATCATAATCAATAGTCTTGTCATCAAGTATAATCAGATTTTCTTTTACCTCCCTTACCTGTTTGTTTAGCAAGAGGTTTATCTTATCCTTAAGGTATTCTTGAACATTTCTGGCCATATCCTTATCAAGAATGCCAGGCAGAATGGATTCCTTGGCTTCAATCAGATTTGCTGTTTTTCCTTTCTCAGCAAGGGAATAAGCAACTTCTACGCCGATAAAACCTCCTCCGATTATCGCATATCTCTTGTTGTTCCCTAATTTCCCAATAATCTCTCTTGCATTATCGATGTTGGTAAAAGCAGAGTATTTAACCTTGTCCAATCCCTTTATAGGAGGAATGAAAGGATGGCCTCCAGTAGCAATTACTAATTTATCATAGAATAGCTCTGATGTTGTGGAATTTGTTTGAAGCTTAAGCTTCTTCTGGCTTGGAAAGATGTCTTCAACTCGTGTGTTCTTTATGAGTTTAATGTTGTTCTGTTCGTAATCCTCCTCCTTGAAGACATAAATACCATCTAGGCTAAGCTGATTATTGCTTATTGTATAGGGCATAGAACAAGGAGAATACTCAGTATGCTCTGATGCCTCTATTATGTATATCTCTGCTTCTTTATTCCTCTTTCTGAGCTGGAAGGCAAGGGTAGTTCCTCCAACCCCACCTCCAATGATTGCAATCCTCATTCTACTTCCTAAAGTCTTCCAATGCCTTTAAGACATACTGAAAATACATCAAGGCAGGTCCGCCGCCCATTAATGTGGCAACCCAGCCCGCTTCCAAAATCTCTTCTCGGCTTGCTCCAGCATCCAATGCTCCTTTCACATGAAGGGCAATGCACCATTCGCAATGGGTTGTAATCGCGCTTCCTAATGCAATTAGCTCTTTGGTTTTTTTGCTTAGCTTGCCTTCCTTCTCAACGGCTTCCATAAACCCGTGGAATGCCTTCATCTGTTCTGGCGTTTCCTCAGAAAACGTCCCCAGATTTGTCATTACCTCCTTCAATATATTATTCATATCTTGCATTCTTTTCACCCCTTATTCTAGATTCTTTCTTTGTTCTGCGTTTAATAATCCTTCTTTCTCTTTTAGATTGTCCACCTTGAGTTTAACTATCCAATACTTATATGGCTCTTTATTAATTAAAGAAGGGTCATCATAGACCTCATCATTTGTTTCTATTACTTCTCCGGAAATAGGAGCCTCAATATGACCGCTCCATTTCACAGCCTCTACTGAGAAAAGGTCCTCTCCCTTGCTTACCTTCTTGCCTTTCTCAGGCATTTCAATAAAAACAAACTCCTTGACAGATTCTGCAGCCTTATCAGTCAGCCCAATCTTGGCAATGTTGTCTTCTATCTTTACCCAGCAATATTTCTTATCATATAATAAACTATCCGGAAAACCCATTTTACCTCCACCTAACATGTTTGTTTTGTTGATATATATAAATTTTTAGGAAAGATATGCTCTTAAATTAGATTTGTTCCTATAACCGAAAAGCTTATATATTTTGTATGTTATAATATACATATGTATGAAAAAATAAACATTACTGAAAATACTTTGCAAGTTTTATCCTTATTTACAAAAGGGTTCTTCAGAGAATTTTACATCCGCGAAGTGCAAAAATTATTGAAGATAAGTCCAAGAACAGCGCAGCTTATTCTTGAGGATTTAGAGAATAAAGGGATTCTGAAATCGGAGACAAAAGGCAAAATTAAGCTGTTTAAGTTAAATCCAACTGATTTTACCATGAGGTATATTGTATTTGTAGAACAATATAAAGCGATTGCTTTTCTTCATAAGAGATTGTTGATAAAAGAGATTATAGAAAAAATAACACCCTTTATCAATGGGATAGGCATTATTTTTGGAAGTTATGTTAAAGGACTGGAAAGAAAGGGTTCTGACTTGGATATTTTTGTTGTTGGAAGTTGTAGTAAGGATAAAATAAGAAATGTTTCAAAAATCTTTGGCATTGATATTAGTGTTAAATCATATCCTTTAAAGAATTTTGAAGAACATCTTTCAGGAGACTTTCTCATAAAAGAGGTCTTAAAGAATCATGTAATCTTTTTAAATGTGGAACAATTTATAAGAGATGTTTTCAAAAATGGATAAGATAACTTGGTGTATTCGGAAGAAGGAAGGGTTAAATTTGATTGAGCCAAATTCTAATCTTGCAAAGGCATATATAAAGAAGGCGGAGGAAGCACTTGAATCCGTTAGAGTAAATGTAATTAAGGATTGGAAAATTTCAACGGCGTATTATACTATCTATTTCTCTTTATATTCTGTTCTGATGAAGCTTGGAGTTAAGTGTGAGATTCATTCGTGCACCATTGAATTCGCAAGGAGATTCTTGAGGGACTTCTTTGAAGAAAATGAGATAACTTTTATTGAAGATTCTCTCAAAGCAAGGATTGATTCTCAGTATTATGTAGACAGAACTGTTTCTGATGAGCATTATAATAAAATGATTCAAAAGGCACCTGAGTTTTTGGTAAAATGTAAAGACATTGTTGCTAAAATGAATGAGAAAAAAGTTAATGAGATAAGATACGAATTCCAAAAAGAGTTGAATCGCTAATAAATGCCTGCCCGTGATTTTTCCGGATTTCTTCCCAGAAATCTCTTAAATGCAACTATGTTACTCCCTTTAGGTAGTTCATGGATGAAAAACCTGCAGGGGCTTCGGCCCCTGTTTTATTCTTGTTTTTCAGTAACATTACTACTAGAATTAAAATGGGGCAGGGGGGACTTGAACCCCCGACTCCCACGTCTTCAGCGTGGTGCTCTCCCAGCTGAGCTACCGCCCCGGAGTATCTTTATTGAACTTTTTACTCATATAAATAGGTTTTGTTTTAGTATTTCAAAGTGATTTATTTCTATTCACATATGTTTTCTGTATCTTGAAGTTGTGTAACCTGATACCACCCCTCAAAATTG
>CAZOKS010000010.1:0-27684 GCA_964580745.1 uncultured Methanosarcinales archaeon
AGGCCCTCACCGAGAACAACCTTGAAAGGCTCCTTACCTTCAGTAGTATCGAAGACCCTTCCGTCCTTTAATTTTCCAGTATATTCAATCGTTACGACTGAATCTTCATTAATCTTTTCCATAAAAACACCTTTATTAAGCCAAGAAGGATGTTATATAAAACTTTGGTTTCTGATTATTCTAAAGAATAATTACGACAAACCTTTATTTTATAATAGCGTGGATTATATATCAAAGTCTTATCCGCATGCTCAAACATATCGTTGGATACTTCAACAATCTTCTTCTGTTTGTCAAGTTCATCTGAGAAAGGCACTTCGTAGAATAGAATTCCAGTTTTATCTTTCTTTAGGATAGTATAAACAGGATTTCTTTTGTTTTTAAAATTTTCTGGAACGAAAACTATTTAAATGTTTAAATACTTTAAACATTTGTTTAAAAATGTTAAACATAATCTCAGAAGGTTATTTTAAAATACTAAAGCTTTTTTATACTAAGAAGACAAGAATTCATCTTAGAGAGATTGCTAAGGAAACCGGCTTGAACGAGAACAGCGTTTATCGCTTCTTAAATCGCTTAGAGAAAAGCAGTATACTCTCTTCTGAGAAAGAAGGTAATATGAGGTTCTTCTCACTAAAGAAAAGCAAGAGCGTCTATCTTTTGTTATCCTATTTTGACATTGAAAGGTATAGTGGTCTGCCTCATAATAGGAGAGTAGCTATTGATACATACTTAAATTTCTTGCCTGAACAGCCTATTTTCGTAATATTATTTGGTTCTACCGCGAAAAACACTTATAGGGCTGAATCAGATATTGATTTATTGATAGTAACCAATAGAAGAATTGATACAGAAGAAGCAGAAGTCAAAGCAGATGCTCGGGCTGCTTTAAAGATAAGCAGCTTTCAAATGGTTTATAAGGACTTCCTAAAAGAGTTAAGATTGAAAGAAGATATGGTAGTTCAATCAGCGTTGGAAACAGGGTATCCTTTGTTAAACCACATAAAGTATTATGAGGTGCTCGCAGGTGCTAAAATATGACTTGGATAGATATATCAAAAATCCAAAATTAGTTGAAGATAAGGTTAAGGAGTTTATAAAGTTGGGAATAATAAAAAAGCAATATAAAGATGAACAAGAGATCCAAGGACACCTTCTTAAGTCAAATCACAATTTAGATTTTGTTTTAGATGCTATTAATCTTGGTTATTTAGACTGGGCAATAACTGGTTGTTATTATGCAGCTTACCATGCAGCTTTGTCTTTAATAATCACTAGAGGATATTCTTCTAAGAATCATTTGGCTACTCTTTTAATTCTTATTCAAGAGTTTTATGAAAACGGTTTAGATAAAGATGATATCAGGACATTTATATCTTTGTTGGATTACCAGGATATCCTTTTTTATGTTGAGTCAAAGAATAAAAGAGAAGATGCTACTTATTCAACAAAAACGATATATACTAAAAAAGAAGTAGAAGACCTGAGATTAAAATCTGTATTATTCGTTTCAAAAGTGAAAGAAATTATGGAATTTAACTAATTCTCAGTATTCATTCCGAATTTTCCAAAGCCCAGGCGCATTTCCCTTCAACACATTGACAGCTCAGGTTGTAATTCTCAGCAATAAAGCATTCTTTCGCGTAGCAAGTCGTCTTTATGCCTTGCTCATGAATGCTCTGGCACACCTGATTCTGACATCCAGAAACAATACAATCTTCCTCTGTTTCGCATTCTCCTTTTAAAGAAACACCGCAGAATTCTTCCCTTTCTTCTTCCTCCTCTATCTTAGTAGAAGCATTTTCAGGCACTAGGGAAGCCATTTGCCAAACCTCTTTAGTTTTGTCATTCTCATAGTCATAAATCCTAAAATTGTAGTAATCCGGCTCTAGAGGTCCGAAGGTATATTTGACAAAGAAATAGCAGTCCTCTCCACTTTTATTGCCTTCTACCTTCTCAATTATGTTTGTGGCGTACATATCAAAGTCTGGACCGGAAATGGTTTCTGGCTTTAATTTACGCTCACAGTCCATCTTCTTAACATGAGATAGATAGATATAGTTGCCTTCTCTAATGAGCTTAAAAGAAGGCTCTTTAAGCTCTGTCTTGTTAAACTCAAATTCTATATCGACCTTACCTGATTTTATTTTATTGTCGTCAGTCGCTCTACCTATTATTTGGTCCTCTTTCTGAACGCTTGTTTCATAACTTTCCTTAAGCGTTTCTTCATCTTTATATTTTGTCGGTGATTCTGGAAACACATTGAACTCATGCACAAGCAAAGCAAGCATAAAAGCGACAAAAAGCGCAGCGGTAGCAATGTAATACTTTCTCATCTTAACAAAGCTTAAACCAAGAATTATTTATATATTTTTAGTTTTAAGGTAGCCATTTCTTCGGATTATTAAGTTTATCTGGCAGATAATTGTTTATAACATAATTCAAATCATACTTGGCAAAGGCCTGCTGCTCCGCCCTTTTTCCCAGCTTGATTTGCTTCTTAATGGCTTCTTGCCATTCCTTATGATATTTAACAAAGGGATCGTTCTTTAAGGCATCTTTGCCCCTTTTTATGTCAACCTCTTTAAGAGGATGAGTAGGCAGTTTATAATCTACAATATCATCAGGCGTGACCCCTATAAAGCGGGCATTTGGTACACAAAAAAATTCGTTGATATGGGCAGCGTTTCCTGAGCCTACTTTTAAAGTCCTATAAATGTTCATATAACCGTAAAAGTCACCATCAGTGAAAACATACACCGGAAGATTCTTTGCATCAGAAAGCCGCCTTATGAAGCGTCTGCATGCCCGTGTAGGCACTCCTCCCATTGAAACCAATATAGATTCAGATTTCTTCCAGAATTTGTGCTTCACAAGTCTTTGGAACATACCAGCAGTTTCAATAGCGATAATGGCCTTTGCATTGGTCTCAAAACCAAGATGTTCAACGGAGCTGGGAATAGAATAAGCTCCGCTGCCCATCTTTTTACAGTCAATCTTTATCTCTTGCTTTGTTTCAGGATCCCTGTCCACCACAACTAAATCCCCAGCAACATCTCCGCCTTTCTCTTCAGGCACAAAACCCATCTGCTCTCTGTTAACTCCTAACATCGCTTCAATATCATCCATTACATTGTCGGACTCGGGTTGATTCTTGAAGCCAGCATCCTCCCAGTTGTAAGCCGTATAATACGCTTCTCTTTTGGTAGCAATATCATCGTTTTTGATTAAGGTATTAGACAGCTCTAACATCCTCAAGCTTTGCGCAAAAGACCTGGAGGTTGCAGCAGTTAATGTTCTCTTTTTTCTTGACTGCTTCAACTCAAAGTATCCTTTTTTAGGGTTATACTCAACATTGCTTAAAGCCCTTACAGGGATGTTTAACGAAGGAGGATTAAGATGCATAATCTTATCCTTAATTTCTTGTGCAACATCCCGAATCTTCTCCAAAACAGTGTTCATTTTTGATTATCCTCTTTATTATCAGTTTCCTTTTCTTGCTTTTTGTCCTCGTCTTCATCCTTAAGATAATCCTCTACCAGACCACTTCTGCTCTTAAGTGCGAATGCTTCATCATATTCTTTGTTGGCTTTCTCATCAAACTCCACTTTCTCAATCTTGCCTCTCTTATGTTCCAACACAATTTTAAGCTTCTCTTCCAATTGCTTTTCATCCTCTTCTCCCTCTTCAAGGATTTTGGAAACAGCATTAGCAATATGGGGTATGAATTTTGATATATAAGAGCGTTTCTTGACCTCGGCCTCGACTTTCTTCTTCTTGGAGATATATCTCTTTAGGTTTCTTCCTAGTTCTTGAAGAGCTAGCTTTACCTCTTTAATAATCTCTTCATAGCTTGCAATCGCCTCCTTTGCCTCGCTTGTATAGGGAGTCCATACAGAAGCCATATGCACTACAATAACAGCAGGACCAATAGGCAGACTGCCCTTGGGCTGACTTAATCCATATTTACGCCAATTAGTAGCAATGATAGATTTGGTAAAGGCACAAGCCCCTGCTTGATACAGCAATGGGACCCTGTTGGCAAACCTTAATACAGCAACTGTGTCGTCGCCCTTCAATGTTCCTCCATAGGCAATCCCAGCTTCTATAACAAAGGGATTCCCTCTATAAACCGAGGCAGGCCTTGAAACTACATCATAGTATTCTGCATTGACCTCTTTTCTAATACCTTTCTCAAGCTCCTCAGCTTTTATAGGAGATAAACAGTTCATTGGAGGAGCCATAATCTTGGTCTTCTGCAATGCTTTGAACATCTGTTCCGCATCCCGTCTTGATATTTCCTTGGGATTTAATGTAGGACTCACCCCTGCTTTCTCTAACACCTCAGACGCAACCCTTGCACTAACCCTTGAGAATTCTGAGGTGAGGAAAGAGTGGACTGTTCTTGATTTTGTGGTCCTTAACATACGAATCATAGCCCCAAGCTCTATGCCATATGGATGAGGCTTAATCTCTTTGGACTCTTCAGGAAGTTTGTCAGTAGCCCTAGCATAAATAGTCTGTTCTGCCTTTGGGCTTGAATATATAATAGTAGCATGAGGGTTAATGATAGCCGTCTGCTTAAGATATTCATCAACGGATTGAGCTCCTCTATAATAGTTGCCTTCCAAATCAAATTCAATCCTTGTCCCTCTTTCTTTATCCCATTCAACAACCTCATTCTTGCTGATTATGGGTTTATTTTTTGTGGTATCAATGTGAATCTCAAGATAATTAGGAGGAGCATCCGGAGATGTCCTAGACAAAATCCGTATGGACCTGCCCGTAGTAAGCTGGCTGTATAATGCAACAGCAGATATGCCAATACCCTGCTGTCCTCTGCTCTGTTTCATAGAATGGAACTTAGAGCCATATAAAAGCTTGCCGAATATCTTCGGAATCTGTTTCTTGACGATTCCGGGCCCATTATCCTCAATCGCAACCTTAAACCTTTCATCATCCATTTGAATAATCTCAACCAGAATCTCGGGAAGAATTCTCGCTTCCTCGCAGGCATCCAAAGAATTATCCACTGCTTCTTTGACAGCAGTAAGCAAAGCCTTTCTTTTATTATCAAAGCCAAGAAGATGCCTGTTCTTCTCAAAAAACTCAGCAATAGAAATCTCGCGTTGTCTTTTGCTCAGTTCCTCGGCAGAAAGTGTCTTGACCAGTTTGTCCTTCTCTTTTTTATCTCTTGCTGGCGATTCTAATTTCTCTTCAAAATCTGATAACCTACTCTCTTTTTCCATCTTAATTCACTAAGATAAAATTGAGACTAAATCAATTTCTTTAAATAACTTACGTTTTGGAGAAAAGAAAAAATTACAAGCTGCTTATTATTTGAGGTATTGTTTTCCAAGGTTCTTTCTTAGCTTTCTTCATGGCTTTTTTTAGGCTGCGTTTTAGATAACCAAATCCCTTCATAGGTAAGATTTTTTGGGCATACTTACCAATTGATTCAAGCGCTTCCGGTTCATAAATACTTCTCTTACTTAATGCCTCTATTGTTTTGAGGTATTTTGTGAAACTGCTTACCCTGTCAAGGCTGCTTCCTCCCTTTATAACTGATTCAAGGGCCTGCTTGTTTTCCTCATGACTTTTATTGGGAGATAGGGAACGCACTCCAATATTATATCCTCTCTCAAAGTATTCTTCTAATAAGCTTCCAGTGCCTCTACATCCAATTAAGTCAATGTCTGATAAAAGTCCTTTTGGTAAGTATCTCAATCCAGACACCAGTCCCTCATATACAGAGTTCATGATATTCCTAGGTACAGATGAATGTCTGTTTCGTTTTGTGAATGAATTGAACTCTTTAACAATCTGAACAAGCTTTTTTTCTCTTACTTTATTACTTTTCATACCTTTTAGGGATTCATTTAAGCTTTCGATGATGTTATCTGAATCAAGCCTATTCTCATGTAGGTTTTTGGTTAATTCTTCTATTTTTTGGAGATAATCTAGTCTTCTGTAACTGTTAAATGACGCTGCTAAATCATTGGTCTCAGATTCAAGAGTAGAATCAATATTATACTTTATAGATGAACTTTTTTTATCTAGGTTTTCTTCTTTTTTAATGTTGTCCACTAATTCCTTTGTTTCGTATGGGTTTCTTTCTTTTTTCGTGGCTTTCTTAATTTCTTTTAGCCTCTTTTTCAAGTGTCTCCCTCTTATGCCTTGTTCAGGGAGATTGGCTACTTCCTTTATGATAGTACTATCATGCTCTCCAATATCTTTTATTCCTTTTATGTAATCTGAACGTTCCTTTTTGTCTAATTGATTATAGTTGTTGATGACCTTTGCTATAGTTTCATCATCTTTATTTGTATTGCAAATATAAACAATGCTATCCAGGAACTTTTTCAACTCTTTTCTTTTTTTTCCCTTGCTCTCTTTTGCAACTTGTTCTAATATCTCAGGTTTTCTTGAGCTTAATCCTATGCTTCTCATTCTTTGCATAAAGAGTTCAAGGTCTTTGCCTCTATATTCACGAGCGGTTTCCGATACTTGGTTTATGGCATTTTCATCTCCAAGTTCAGAAGCTATCTCAGTGATATATCTTATAAATTTATTCTTATCTGGGTTCTCAGGATTATTGTCAGCGCCTTTCAGTGCTTCTCTTGTTTTCTGTATCTCTTTGCTTTTCATTGTATGTAAGAAACGTTTTAATGGGGTATATTTGTTGTCTTTAATTCTCTCAACATTATTCTTAATGTAATGGGCGATTATCAAGCCGTCTTTTCCTTCAAAACGTCTTAGAACATCCACCACCCTGTCTCCGTAGATGCTTGCTTTAGTTATACTACTTTCTATGTTATTGAGGAATTGAGAATAGTGCTTTTGATATTTAGGATTTTGATATTGTTTGATAATGTTTATGATGTTTTTAACTGGCTTCTTGTTTCTATAGGTTTTAGTGATATGATTTATGCAAGCATTGATTTTATCAATCTGGGCAGAATGCGGGATCTCGGGATTTGCTTTATTTGAATAACTTATTAATTGATTATAATCTTTTAACACCTGTTTTCCTGCTTTGGTTTCCTTGACATGTCTTAAAAGCTCTCTATTAGTCTGTATTATATCCCTTTTTAGAGTGGAGTCCTCTGTGATTGTAGATGTTGTAGCTAATATGTCAATTATTGCCTCTTCATCAGAGTCGTATAGAATTTCCACAAGCTTATCAAGGCTTTCTGCGCAATGCGGGAAGCGCGGTACTCCTCTAGCTAATCGCTCATAGTCATTCCTATCTTTTATAATGTTGTATATGAGCCGAGAGTAGTTAATAGAGGAAACTTCATTTGGTTTATTAGCTTCGGAATTGTTTTTAGGGGTTGTTTCGATTATTTTAATCGCCTCTCCCACTTTGTTTGCAGATATTGTATTTTTTAATGAGTGAAAAATACAAATATAAAACTTGTCATTGATAGAAGTTGTTTTTTACGAAAAATAGAGGCTTTTTGTGGAAATCTTACGGAAATCAAGCTTTTCGTGCGAATTCCTTCTCTTTCTCATCCTTAAACTCAAACTCATCAGCATTTATCTGTTTCTCAAGGTTTCTCTCCTTCTTCCTCTTTTCAAGCCAACTGTATACATTCGCATGCCTGCTTCCTTTCAACAAGGTAACAATCGCTCTTCTAGCATCCTTTACATCAAACACATGGCCGATAAGACCAATAGTCTTGCCAAAGATGCATATATTGGTATCAGTAAGCTGTTCAATAGTCTTTCTTGACTTGCCTTTCTCACCTATAACCCTACCCCTAAGTCTTATCATACTGTTCTTGGTATTGGCAAAATCTTTGATGTTAACAATTTCCAGAATATAGTCCTTTTTAAACAAACGCTTGGCAATATCCGGATTAAAGCCTCGACCAATGGCTGTAATCACATCCTTTAGCTCAAAAAGCGCAATAGGATCCTTCCCCGATATCTTCACATCACCCTCATGCGAATCAATTTCAATCTTCGATTTAGAAATAGAACTCAGCTCTTTCTTGGTTTTTCCCGAAGAGCCAATTAGAGGAGCAATTCTGGATTTAGGAATCTTCATTCTATATTGATAAGGAAATTCTTCATTACTTTCATTATCCTGCTTGGTATCCTTTTCTTCCATCACTAAAAGGGCTTTCCTGTTTGTTTTTAAATCTTTGGATGTGTTTTCTGGCCCTTAGGTTATTAAGGTTCAGAAATTTTTATAAATCCTTATTAATTTATTTGCCCAATGAATCAGAAAAAACCCCAGATTTTGCAAATTATTCAGATTCTGCTTATCTTTGGTCTGGTGTTTAATCTACTTTTTTTCCTTTTTTCTTTCTCGGTTCCAATATCTTCTTTATTAGGAATAAGTCAAACCCTTTACATTGTCCTTAGCTTAGTAACGCTCTTATTCTATATCTTGCTTTTGTGGGGTACAGGAAAGGTAACTATTCAGAGCTATAAAATTATCAAGTTCACTCTTATCGCATACATAGTTTATGAGTTTGTATTCTTAGTTCTGCTATTGATGCTGACTGATCTTGGAATCATATCAGGTGCAAGTTCCATAATTTTGGTCCCTTTCCTTTTCTTAGGGTTATGGTATTTCAAGCAGATTAGGGGTTATTTCTCTTCAGGTTATTTAGACTTGGAAGAGGAGAGGAGGATAAATGAGGACTTTATGAAATATTTTGTTATCATTATTGTGGTCATTTTTATCATATATATCGGAGGCATAATATTTTATTCAATGTCTAATGCAGCAAATAATATCAAATACTTCAGTATTCTTAATGATCAAAGTGTCAAAGAGAACCTTGAATACTGCAGGCAGAATCTTCTGTAAAAGAAAGGGACAACTGTTTGGACATCTTAGTGAAATTTTATTTAACCCAAGATAAATTAAACGAGGCGTTAGATGAATCTGTTTGTGATGAATTTAACAATGTTATAAAAAAAGCATACTGCCAGCAAGCTTTTAAATAAATCCTTAACCAAAACTCTTAAAAACAAATAACTTGAGCTTATTGCTATGACATTAATAGCTTCTCATATTCATACCAATATAATTGATGCTGAACTTAGCGTTGCTGAAATCGTTGAGAAAGCTTTTAGGCATAATCTTGATATGATTATTATAACAGACCACGACTCAACTAGGGCTTTTGATTTTCTTGAATCCTTTCTCGGAAATTCTTCTTTTCATGTGGAAACTAAAAAACCTGTTTATAAAGTAGTAATATCAGAGAAGGGCAAAAGATTGATAGTTCTTAGAGGATGTGAGTTCACTACCTTTCCCTCTACATTAGAGCATAATCCCAATTGGGGGGCTCATCTTTTAGGTATAGGTTTTGAGGGCAAGGTTCATTCCTTTGAAGCTACCCTTCCTACGATTAAGTCAATAAAGGAAAAGGGCGGCATAGTGGTGGCAGCTCATCCCTTGTTTACTGATTTTGGAGGGGTCGGAAAGGACTTTCTTATTAAATACTCAAAATTCTTCGATGCCTGGGAACTCAACGGGATGTGCGTAGGTCCCTTCAGGCATTATAATAAAGAGCTTTTGGAATTGGCTCGTGAGAATAAAAAACCCTGCTTCCCAGGAGGGGATTTCCATTTTAGCTCTCTCTACTTTGAAGGCTTTTTATTTAAGGCAGATAACAAGATAAAGGGAAATCCAGTAGAATGGCTTAGAAAGCAGATAACTTCATCTGCGATGAACCCAAATAATCTAAACATTTCTAAGCTAGAATACCCAAGCATCCCAAAAACAGTAGCAATTCTTGCGAAGGATTATGTTTTCTATAAAATTTTAATTCATTTTGGCATAAGAAACAAGAAAAAAGGGAGAATCGCTTGGGATTGATTCAAAGATATCTCTTGAAGTTTATATGATTTAGTTCTCTATGTTGCATTTCAAAAAGTTTTAAATATACTGATAGTTTGATACTTTTTACTAGAGGATGTTAAGATGGGCTTTTTTGATGCTTTCAAAATAAGGAAAATAGAGAGTGCTTTGAAGGCATCTTTTTCCAAAATCAAGTTTGAACTGGATGACCAAAGGGAAGCCATAAATGAAAATACCAATGAAATCCAGTCAAACTTTGAGTATATTGATGAGCTTGACAAGAAGATAGACAAGCTTTCTGAGCGTTTGGATGATCTCAATCTTTATCTGGCCAATATAGCAAGGGTTCTTAACATAGATGCCATTAATATAGAAGAGCAGCGTTTTGAACAACTTAAGATTTCTTTGACTAGGCATGAAAAAGAGGTTTTTTCTGTAATCTATGTGATGTGTGAACAAGACATGAAACCTACCCTAAAAAGGCTTTCTACACGATTGGGTTATACAACTGAAATGACCAAGAATTATCTCTTGCAGTTGATGGACAAGGGTATTCCTCTTTCCATAACAAAAAGCGACAATGACCTTATTATTGACCTTGATTCAGCTTTTAGAAGAGTGCAAACAAGGAAGAATATTGTTGGTTTGGATAGCTCTTTAATGGCCCAGTTCAGTAAGTGAATCGTTTGGTATGCTTGTTTCTTTAGGTTTTTGAAATTAGATGAAAGAGAGTACGATTTTCTTAAGTCTTTGATATTTACATTGTCCCTCTTCTGCTTCTGCGTCTTAGGAATGCAAATAATAGAATCACAACTAAGATGAGCAAAATAAAGCTAATCGCTGATGTTTTCTTATCTTTATGACCAGAGACCTTTTGTGAAGGCGATTCTTGTGAAGGGAATTCTTTCTTTTGGAAATTAGGAGATTTATCAACCCCGAAAAAGTATTCCGAAATACTTTTATTTTGATATTGCTTAGCAGAAGCCTCAATCTTAAGCGTATACTGTCCAGATTCATAGATGTGGAAGCTTGTTGGAAGTGTTACCTTTGTTTTTTTACCAGATGGTTTTTCTATGATTGCATTTAATGAGGGGTTTTTAATGGAAGCAGAATAACTTATAAATATATCTGAGCCTGGAGAGAAATATCTTTCTTTTGTATTGCAGTTGTCTTTCTCACATATGAAGACTTGAAGATTCCATTCTTTGAGAGCATTGATATTAAATGATTTATTTACTAAGAATGATAAAGGCTCTAGGACTTTAATAAAAGCTATGCATTTGGAGGAAGGATAGTCTGGTTTAATTGTTCCTTCAGAATAGTTAGATGAGTAAATCTCTCCTTTTGAGAGGGAAATCTTCATAGGGATTAAACTTGGGACTGGAATATTGTCGCACACGATGCCTGGGGCAAAGATGATTTCTGAGTCGTTACTAGCCACAATTGAGTATGAAAATTTCAAGTCATCTCCAATTTGGAATTCTTTTTGAACTTCGAGTGATATATCTACCGCGAGACTACTTTCAGTAAGCAAAATAAAAGCTAGGAACGACACAACCGCACAGATGAACGCAGGGTATTTTTTCTTCATTTTGTTAGTTCAAATCCTTTGGTATAATCTTAAAAGCTATTAACTCATCTCCATTTGTCATCTCTATTTCTTTAGGGAATCTGAAAGTAGGATCGCCTAATAGTTGGTACATTTTGTTATAGTTCCCATATACATAGTTTCTTTGAAAACTTTGCCCCATTGACCAGCCTTTATCAAGCATATCATAAATAGTAGAAAAGGGCAGGTATTGTCCTACAAAGGCAATATCTGATGCTACTATTGTATTAATCGCTCCCTTTCTAATAAGATTGTTGCAAAAGGAATCTGGGGTGTCGGTAGAGCAAGGAAGACATGCCATTAGTGATACTACTGGATTGTTTAAGGTGGGAAGCTCGTGAGAGTCTATCCCTGCCCAATCATGATTACCATGATCGTAATAAAGTATAAGTTGCTTGTCTTTCCAATATCTAGAGGGAAACTTGAATGTCCTGCTGTCTTTAATATAAGATTCGAAATCTATTTCTGATTTCGAAAGGATCTCCCCGAATTTTTCAGCAATAACTCTGTTTTCCATGTAGGTTTCTGGTCCTTCGGGGTCTGCCGTAGCCATTAGCACCGCTCTGGGTTTAGGAGGTGCAAGGTCGTCATAAAATAGAGTTCTACTTATTAGGCTGGATACATCCGAGGTAGAAAAACCTTTTATTCTCCCTACAGCTACATCTGGAAGCATTTCTTTCACGAAGTCACCGTAGATGGCTGAGTCTGCTGAATCAGTGGCTAATTTTCCAAGTTTCACCAAGGTCAAAATGGAGCGTTGAGCATTTGGAGATGTAGTCTCTTCCGGAATACTTGAGCCAGGACCAAAAAGGGTAATGTAGGGATATTTATCAATCTTGTCCCTAGAGAATTCTTCTACTTTTAATGCTTCAACAGATACAGTGAAAAGCATATTGTTTGTAATCTTATCCTCCATATTAATGAAAGAAGAAGGTCCTTCTATTACTATGTTGATTTCTTCGGATTCTGGTTCAATCTTGATGGTTTGTGATTCAATCTTTTCAATTCTTTTCTCTTCGAAAAAAGTTTTCCCGTTAATCTTTATGTTTAGCTTCACTTTTTCCAGGGAGTCCAATCCTGCAATTTTTCTGAAATTAAATTTGAGGTAAGCTCCTTGGTTTTCTTTTACAGGAATACTGAACCGAATGTCCTTGTTACCTTCATCTTTTGCGATGGCTTTTAGTGATATCCCTCTTTTAGCCATGGTGGTTTTTTGCTCTTGAGGAGATGGCGAAAAACAGTCTTCTATATTTTCTAACTTACATTCATAACTCTTTAATTCTCCATCCTTTAAGTATGTAATTGAGTAAAAAACCGTATTCTTTTCCTTTGTATTCACTTCAAAGAACAAATTTCTTTTAAGTTCAAACTTAAATTTATTTGAGGTTATTTCATCTTTTGAAATAGGAATGTTAATCATTCTTGGGATGTCTTGTTCAGAAAGGTCTGACATAAAAATATTGCTTGTACATCTTACATCCCCTTTCCAAACTTCTTTAGAATCAATAAGAAGGGACATTTTCTCAATTCTATCTGTTGAGCATTTGTAGGCAACTGCATTTAAGTTTAAAGAGATGTCTGTTGCTGAAGATAATTCTGATAGTACGTCATTCGGAATGTTAATTTCAAAGGTTCCATCGGTGAGATAGCCCTCATGGTAAAGCGTCATGTATCCCTCAGAGCATGATTCTCCTAGTTCACAGGATGCTTCTTCATATTCTGGAAGAGTGGCATATGAAGTAAAATATTCCTTTATTTTTTTGTTTATTTCAGGAATCGTGTATGATATTGATGGGGGTGTGGGCGTATCTGAAACCAGAATTTCTTTTTTAGCTGCAGCTAAAAAAGGAGCACAAAGAGAGTTCTTAGTAAACAATTTTCTTATTCCTTCTGAGGTGTAGGAGGGATATAATGTAAAGTCATGAAATATCTTGAGGTCTAAAGGGTTTACATATATTTGTCTTGAGCAATAGGCATCTTTGCAATACGATTCATAAGACTGTTGCTTGTTCATTATTATATCACATCTTTCAGAGTCCTCAACTTCTCCTATACAGAGTACTTGTTTGTCATAAAAGTTCTCTGGTTTATCTAAAACAGAATTTTCTATGATTAAAGGAGAATTGATATGGGAAGCATATACAGAGGCCACAAGCCCCAAGTCATACTCATCTTCGCATAATACTACGGTGTTGTATTCCTTCCAGAACTTTGTAAAATCCTCTGGTTTCATCGTTTGGACAATGTTTTCTTTATTTGCTTGCATTTTCTTGAGCTCTCTGGATAAATATGATAAGACATAACTTATCTCGGAGTCCTTGTCGCTTTTGATGTAGGTTATCTTTGTTGGTTTATATTCTTTTAAGAATTCAATTATTGCATCTGCATCAATTGCTTTATCCTCTTGGTGGAAAATCAAAGTAGGATAAATGCATATATCCTGCGCGGTATCATATCCTTTTTTACACCAGGATTGATCAACCTTATTAAAGTCATCCCATGTTGTTGCAGGTAAAAGGGAGAGTACATCTTGCCAGTTTCTGTCTGATATTATAAAAACTTCTTTTTTCTCATAAGCTAATGGTTTCTTTTCTGCTTTTATCTTGTTTGAAAAAAGCTGGTCCCTACCTTTGACTTCATCTGTGAAATATTTTTCCATCCCTAAGGCTTTACTAAATAGATATCTGAACCATTTCTTTACTTCCTCTTTTTCCTCTGGTGTAGATAAACTGCCAAAATAAGGTTGGTATTCCTTTAAGACCGATTGGGGCAAATTCTGGCAACTTCCAGTGGAGCTTAATAGAATATATGATAAGGGGCTTGAGTATGAAACTAACGTTATGCAAGATTTACGGTTTTTTGAAAGAACCGAGTATATCTTATCATCAATCTCGGTTCTGAGGGCGACCTCATCAGACCAATCAACAAAATCATCGATTGTTTCCGCTTTAGAATTCTCAATGTAGATAAGAATATATTTATCATATTTCTTAGAGAGCTCTTGTTGTCTGTACATGTTGTTTAACTCTTTGTCAAAATAATCTAATAATGATTTATCTATCTTATAAGATTCTTCATAAAAGGGGGCATATACTTGTGTTCCGTAATCTTCTATATTGAGGTCAGAGGGATTGGTTATCACTTCTGCCAAAGTTGGGGATGAGAACATGATGATTAGAAATATTAATGTGAGCAATTCTTTTTCTCTGATATTGTTTATACCTTTACTTTTACGAGTTGGCAATTTAATCCTCTCTTAACATCGTTTTATTTAGGGATTAATATATAAAAATTGTTATTTTTCTGGTTCCCAAAAAAGAGACTTATCTTTTTTGTAAACAGTAGATATTCTTGCTTGTTGATGTCCTAGACCACTTCTTATGATTTTCTGCTTCATTCTCGCATTATATCGGGGATTCATCAAACGCCCTTCTTGCTGAAGTTGTGAGGGGTTGGTTGATATTTCTTCATCAAAAATTTTTTATTCAAAATATTTTTTATAAATTTCTATATCTGTTGTCTTCTCCATTAGACATCCTTTTCAGAAAATTATAAAAATAGTCGCTTCAGTCTTTAGCTTAATGCCCACTTACTCTCATTCAAGGATTGGCACTTTTGAGTCTTGCCCTCTTAAGTATAAGTTCTCTTATATAGACAAGCTTGAGGCAGAATTAGGCAATTCAATAGAGGCCTTTATGGGCTCTATGGTGCATACTGTTCTTGAGAAGCTATATACTGATTTGAAATTTCAAAAATTGCCTAAAAAACAGGAACTCCTTGACTTCTATAACAAGGAATGGAAGAAGAACTACGACGATTCTATTGTGATTGTAAGAAAAGAGTATGATGCTGAGAATTATAGGAAAATGGGGGAGAGTTATATCTTGGATTATTATGACCGTTATAGCCCTTTTAATGATTCAAAGACAATTGGGTGCGAGATGAGAGTTATTATTGAGCTGAAGCCAGGCTATACACTTCAGGGCTATATTGATCGGTTGAGCTTTAAAGAAAATGGAATTTATGAGATACATGATTATAAAACATCAGGGCATCTTCCTTCTCAGCGGGACATAGAGAATGACAGACAGCTTGCCTTATATTCTTTGGCAGTTAGGAGGATGTTTCCAGATGTTGAAAGGGTTATTCTTATTTGGCATTATCTGGCTTTTGATAAGGAATTAAGAACAGAGAAATCAAACGAGGATTTGGAAGCCCTGAAAAAAGAGATTATTAGTAAGATAGATGAGATTGAGCAAACTCAGAGTTTCGAGCCAAAGGAATCTGCGTTATGCAATTGGTGCGAATATCAGCCAATTTGCCCTAGGAGAAAGCATCTCTTCAAGAATGAGGAGGCATCTCCTGAGGAGTTTGTTCACGAGGATGGAGTGGAATTGGCTAATAGGTATTTCAAGCTTTCGCAACAGAAGAAAGAAATAGAGACGCAGATGGATGAGGTTAAAGATAGCATATTCAAGTATGCAGACAGGAATAATGTTGATACGCTTTATGGTTCCTCTGTTAAGATTAGGGTTTGGAAAGGGGAAAGCATCAAGGTAACGGATGATGAAGAAAAGAGAGAGGAATTAATCAAAATCCTTAAGGAGATAAACCTGTATGAAGAGCTTCTGAAACTTGATACCTTTAAACTCTCAAAGATGATTCGGAATGGCCAAATATCCCAGATAAATCAATCACTTCTAAAGCCCTATATAAGCAGAGAACCTATTTATCGGCTTTACCCTTCCAGGTTTGACTGGCCCAGGGATTAAAGGTTATCTAACTAAATTAAGCAATTCAGAGAATTTTTCATAACCTTTCTCTTTGTTTCTTACCATATGATGATCGCTGCATCTTGAGGTATATGCTTCTTTAGCTCCTTGCTGTATTTGAGGTTCGTCATATGAGGAGGCAATCCTTGCCCCATCTCTATATACGAATCTTTGAGTTTCTGTGGCGATGTTGTCACATCCTGGATGAGAGCAAAGACCTATCCTATCAATCAAGTCATCGGCCAAACAAAGTATCTTTCCTATGTCCTCGTTGAATGGCTCCCCTTTATAATCCCTTTTTAGAGCAGTAATGATGAAGCTGTATCCTTCTTTATAATATTTCTCGACCACCTCACCAATATTTCCTATAAATTGGGCTTCATCCACCACAATTCTTTTTCTTTTTGGCTTCATTGAGTTGATGAAATCCTCTAATTCCTTGCCGCATCCAATGATTTGACAGGGTTCGGACCTTAAATTATGAGATGTAATCTCACCTTTTTTGTATCGTGTATCAATATTTGATTTAAAGATTGCATGTTTGTAAAAAGGGCTATTCGGATATGCTTTCTCTGTGAGCTTGAGCTTGGCTATTTCATCAAGTAATGTTTCTGTCTTGGAAGAATACATTGGACCTACTATTGCAGTTATTTTTGGCTTTTCAGCTCCCTCAAAACCAAAGAATTCTTCCCTTGAAATAGGGATATACCCTTTTCCCTTCTTAATGCTCATATCAGCAATCTTTCCGTTTTTTGGACTGATGGCACTCTTTTTCACATAGTGCTGAGCAAGACACATCAAATCTCCCATTTGATTGAATGGCTTTCCATCTCCATTGAGGTTAAGCCCTTCCATAGTGACAAAACGTTGAGAGTCCCGCAAGGCTTCCACTAGTCTTACAATATCCTTGCCTTCATAAAAATTGACTCCGCCTATAAAAATGTATTTAGATTCTGGGTTCTTCTTGATTTTATCAAATATTTCTTTGGCAGTTTCGGCCTCAAATGCAGGATACTCAATTCCACTCTTGGCATGAATAACGCCTTTGTGTTCCTTATCTGATGAAGGATGCTTGAACACCTCAATCTTGTTCTCATCAACATGACCGCCTCTTAAAAGACTGAGAATAATTGTAACGAGTTCAGAGCTTTTGCCTGATTTAACAGGCCCGTAAATCATATTCACATATAAAGGTTTTTGAAGGATAACAGAATCCATACTGTTTCCTTTTCTTAGGAGAATTTAAATTTAATTGAAAGCGAAAATATCTTTTGATTCATCACTTACTCCTTAGGAACCCGCTTTATCGTCAACTGATCCTTTTCTATTGATATCTCAAACTCGTCATCAGGGCTGAAATTGCAGTTCTTGCAAATCTCTTTTGGCAGGATTAGATTTCCGTTCTTTTCTTCAAGAGTGCAAACTATGCTGGTCTCATATTCTTGATTGGTATGCTCTATACCCAAATCTTTGAATACCTGGGATGCAGCAACTCCATTCCTTTTTTTCATGAATTTCTTGCTCTGCTCGAAAAGGTATTTAGCAATCTCATCTGCCACATCAATCTTAGTTGCCTTTGTAATTCCCTGAAGCCCGGGGCTTAGGTTGCCTTCAATCGCAACAGGACCCTTTGCACCTAAAAGAATATCAATAGCGCATACTGAAGCGCCCATTGCCTTAGCGCCATTAATCGCTACTCTTTTTGTTTTCTCGTCAAGGATAACTGGTTTGCCTTCTCCGCCCATATGGGTGTTGGAACGTTTTTCCCCGAGCTTAGCTTGTCTTACCATAGCAGCACATACCTTATCTCCGGCAACAATTGCCCTGATATCAGAGCTTCCTGTTTCAATATACTCCTGGACTAAGAACGGTTGTCTCAAGGCAGACAAGGTATCCAAAACAGAAGAGGCAGAAGCATATGAGTCCGCAAACAATACACCTTTCCCCTGAGTCCCATGCGGAATCTTGATTATTATGGGATAGTTAGCATGATTCTCAAGGAAATTCTTCGCCTTCTTGACATTAGAGAAAAGATATGTTCTCGGAATGGGAACATTTCCACGCGTAAAAGCGATTTGGTTTATTATCTTATCATGCCCTACGGTAAACGCCTCGCTGGAAATAGGTGTGTAGGATTCTTCTTGCACGGCTGCAGCGATAGATTGTAAAATGTTTGCATATCGGAATGAACCTCTAATGTATACACAATCATATTTAGTTAAAGGCTTGCCCTCATGCATAACCTTTAGCTGGTCATCCTCTAATCCCACCTCTATTTCTTTAAGGCTGAATTGATCAACGCTATCAAAATAATTCTTCATGGCCTCTGCTATCCATTTCGAACTTACACTTCCTTGACTTATTAAACATGCTTTCATTTTGGCATCCTTCTTTAGTTTTCTTTTTTCTCTTGAGTTTTGTTAGGGTTTATTAAGAAGCCCAACTTCTTTAAAGCATTCCGGCCGATTAACACAGGATATGTCATATGCTTTCTGTCAGAAAGAGAAGCATAAACAGTGATTGTCTTGCCTTTTATTCGGAATTTGCTCTTAACAAAAGGCCTAACCTTTCTTCCATTTGCAGATTTGATTTCCTTAACCTTAGATACTGGTCCCAACTCCAATTCAGCAGCCAACTTAACTGAAATTGAGCAGCTTGCTGCGCCGGTATCTACCCTTGCTTTTACTGTTTTTTCCTTTCCTGTGCTTCCAATAATGGTAACATCTGTAATAAAGCCTAAATGATTCTCTTCGCATTCATTCATCTTTATTCACGTTAATCTCATATGAAACAATAGGGAAAATAAGCGGTTTACTTATTTTTGATTATTTTAAGAGCTGTTTTGAAGTCATTGTCTCTCAAAGTCTTTCTTCCTGAAAGCTTTGATATGTCCGCAGCTTCTTTAGAGAGCTTGCGTGCATATCCTTCCACCCAATCAGCCAGCTTTTCAGTTGCCTTCTGAGAAACCCTTGTAATCTTATTGTTATAGAACACCCTATTTAGAGGGCTTAGCGGAATTATACGCTTGTTTCTTGGCATATTTGTGAGCATAAGAGTCTTGCTTTATATAATTTTTGCTCTGCTCTGTCCAGTATTGTTGAGAAAGTTTATATAGGAAACAATCTTTATAAAGGTTGATTTAGATGAAAAGAATTGATAATCAGATTCTTCCGGCTATACTGAAAAAAATAGAAAAGAGAATATCCTCTTTTGAGGTGCCTGTTGTAACCTATTTTCAAAACAAGACCAGAGATCCCTTTATTGTTCTTATATCTACAATGCTAAGCTTGAGAACTAAGGATTATGTTACAAGGGAAGCAACAAAGCGACTGCTTGAGTTGGCTAAGTCTCCAAAGGAGATTGCCTGTCTCCCGCAGAAAAGGATTGAGAAAGCCATATATCCCGTTGGTTTCTATAAAACAAAGGCAAAAAACATTAAGAAGACTGCCTCAATCCTCGTGGAAAAGCATAGTGGAAAGGTTCCAAATAAAATGGAGGAGCTGCTGGCCTTGCCCGGGGTCGGCAGAAAAACCGCTAATCTTGTATTGGGTGAGGGCTTTAATATCCCCGCTATTTGTGTTGATACCCATGTTCATAGAATGAGTAACAGATGGGGTTATGTAAATACAGCAACTCCTGAAGAGACAGAGATAGCATTAAGGAAGAAGCTTCCAAAGAGGTTCTGGATAATCTATAACACCTTGTTGGTAACATTTGGACAGAATATATGCGTGCCTATTAGCCCTTTCTGCTCAAAATGTCCAATAGCAGAATATTGTCCTAAGATAGGTGTTGAGAGAACCAGATAAAGGGGATAAATTTATATATTCTTAAATCGAATTTTAATACAATGGGCATAAGAGTTACTAATGGAAAGGTAGTTGGGAAGATAAGGCTTGACCTTAGGCACAAGAATACGCCTTTCAATATGAAAGCCCTTTATGAGTTTATGCATGATTGGCTCTTGGAAGAGGGTTTTCATGATGATACTGGCTCTGACAAATTCTTGGAGAGATACTATTGGCAGCAAACTACTGAAAGAGGCAAGAATATTTGGTTTTGGTGGAGAACCTATGCTGGAGAGGAAAAGACTAAATCAAGCTATTTTGAGTATCATATTGATATGGATTTTCAAATCTTGGGGATGCAGGATGTTGAAGTAGTAATAAAAGACAAGAAGGTAAAGCTCAATAAAGCAGAGATTATTATAACTCTTAGAGGATATATGGTCTTTGATCCGAAAGGGCTGCTCTCAAAACATCCAATTATCAAAACCATGTATCATATCTTCCCCAGATTCTGGCTTCATAAAGAGATTGATATGCATAAGGCGGCTGCGAGAAAAGAATTGTATGATTTTTATGCGGCTTTGAAGAAATACTTTGAACAGCAGAACTTTGGGGATACTTTTCCGAATTTTCATCCCAATATGGGTATTGGACATTAGATATTCTTGTTTATTTATTTATTACCTTACAGAAGAGATTGAAGTTATTATGCTCGATAATCTCCACCTCAAGGCTGTTTCCTATATTTAATTGATGCATCTCAACCTCTGTTTTGGGGAATATCAGCTGTTTATACCAGATATTTCGGCCCTTTAAGCTCTCTCTCTTACCTTCCTCATCAATAATGGCGTTGCCTTTCCATCCTATCCAGCTTTTGTTTCTCTCCTGAGCAATTTGCTTAAAGGCCTTTCTAGCAATTCGAGCTCTATCTATTGCCACCTCTGGCTTCAATTGCCTCATTTTGGCTGCTTTTGTGCCTGGCCTTGGCCAATACCTTGATATATTCAGCGTATCTGGTCTTATCTCTTTAATAACATCAAGAGTTTGGTTGAAATCTATTTTCTCCTCGTTTGGAAAGCCCACGATAATGTCAGTAGAAAGGGTAATGTTTGGAATAATATTTCTTATCCTTTTTATGAGGTTTAAGTAGTTTTCTCTGGAATATTTTCTGTTCATCGCTTTTAAAACATTATTGCTTCCGGATTGCAAAGGAATATGCAAGAATCTGAAGAAATGCTTAGATTCCTTAATTAAACCTAGCAGTTCATCAATAATGGGCATGAGATGTTGAGGGTTGCTCATCCCTAATCTTACCCAAAAATCTCCCTTTAAGCAATCAATTCTCTTGAGCAAAGAGAGAATATTTCCTTTTTTCTCTAGTCCGTAGCTTGTTAAGTCTTGAGATGTAAGCCAAATCTCATTAACTCCCTCTGTGATGAAATGCTTTATTTGGCATAGAATATCATCCTCAGGATAGGAATCAAGTTTTCCTCTGGCTTGCTTTGTCTTGCAGTATGTACAAGAGCCAACACAGCCTTCAGCAGTAGGCACAATAGCAACTGCATCATTCAATTTATTATATGGAATGATATGAGGATTCTTGGGTTGCCTGCTCAGAAAAACAACCCTCCTTCCCTTTAAACTCTCTCTAACGCATTCCACTATGTTATCCAGGTTTCGTGTGCCAATTATGCTTATCCCTTTTAACCTCTTATCATCTACCAAATCGTGTTGGGCATCCACAACACATCCAGCAGCGATGGCCAGCTTCTTCTCTTTTTTCGCCTTTCTTAAAGCTCTGAAAAACTTGGTTTCTGCGTTTCTTTTAACAGTGCAGGAATTTATTATGATTACATCCGCTTTATTATAATCAACAATCTTGTAACCCTCTCTTTCTAGTAGTTTTTTCATATAAAGAGAGTCAGCGAGGTTGGTTGAACAACCATATGTGTCAAAGCATACCTTCGCTTTCTTGTTCTGAGTCATTTTCCCTTCTTTTATCTCCTTCATTTAAAAAGGATTGGACCGTGTTTTTAAATTACTTTTGATAGTTGTTTTTGTTAAATATAAAGCCCTTTTTTTGGGACTCTTCCATTATTTGGGATACAAGCCTTTTAATGGTGCTCCTCTTACTACGTCACTATGACTCTATCAGGCATATTTTATAGGATTTTTGGTATTTTGATTGTATGTGCAATAGCTGGGCTCACGCTTGCCAGCATCCTAGCTGGGATTGAATCAGCAGCTCGCTTTGATGAGGGTCGAGCTGTTACTTTGATAACCCCTTTCTCGAGCTTGGATTCTGTTAAAGAAAGAGATACCCCCAAAGATAGGATAAAAGAGGAGGATATCCAACTGAGGCACAACAGTGTGATAATAAATATTCCAGGAGCCAGCTTGTCAAAGCTTGATGATAAAAGCTCCAGGGAATCGCTCTTTTCTTCTCACTCGGAAGGGCTTGTAATGAATGTTTCCTCTCCTTCAGAGCTAAAGGCAGGCGATATTGTTTCCTATTTCTCTCCCTCTAAACAGATGATGGTTTATGGCAGAATCTCCCATATTGGAGAAGATAAAGAGGGCTGGTATGCTCAATTCAGCTCAGAAGGCCGAAGGAGAATAAGGTTTAATAGGATTGAAAAGGTAGTGGTTGCTGTTTTATACTGAACTATAGTATAACATTATGGTATAATATTGAGAAGAGAATAAACCATTCTGTCCCCTGCTTCGCTTAGAACTGTGTTGTTTTTGCCGCTGATAATAATACAATCGTCTCGAATGAATATTTCATTGTCTCTGGATTGGTTTAGCTCGTATTTTATGATTGATCTAAATGGTTCAGTTTTGTTCTTATTATTCATCTCAGAGATGCTGGAAGCATTGGCACAATTTGCAATAATTGTGTTCTTGTTTGGATAAGTAGGCGGGATATGAGTAACTCCAATTATTGCAGGAATCCCCAGAATGCCGGTATTGTTTTTTCTTGGATTAAGGACTTTGGATATCTCCATCGCTGATAAAGCCACCTTGCTAGGCATAAGGGGGTCCATTGTTATAAACACAATATCTGAGCTAAGAAGCCTGTTTTTAATTCCGCTCTCATTTACAATGTCAATATATTCTACTTCAGTGGGATGGTATCTCATCTTAAGGTCATAGAGATTATCTCCAACATCTACCAAGACAGACCATCCCACTAATTCCTTGTTAAATTCAAACCCATTGTATGTCTTCAGGGATTGGTTTTGCTTTGGCTCTGTATCATTATTGGGCTGAGGAGTTCTGTCAAATATGCCACGCTGGTTAAGAACTGCCAAAAGAAGAATAGTTGCGAAGCAAACAATAATAAAAGTAGTTATTACCGTTTTTATTACCTTTTTTATGGGCTTCCATTTTGGCTTCCACCAGCTTTTAAACCTGGGTTGCATTATTATCCCCTCTATTAAAGAAAGTTTCTTCATCAATTACTCCCAATCTAATATATCCCATCAAATCAAAGAACTGAAAGAGATCTTGGCGGAAGTTGGTATCAATCTGCACCTGATAGCATCGATCTTCCAACTTGGAGACTTTGCTGATATTTCCTTCTTCAAAGACTAATACAGGAGCTAAAGAAGAGTTCTCGCAGGTTACCTGAGAATAATTGGTTAAGGGCTCCAGGAAGCCATAAAGTATATAGGTGGGTTTTATCTGACCCCATTCTTTAGATAATTGAAGCTTTCCGTATGAGACAAGGCTTACCAACTCCGAATTTGAGGTGGTTGCGAATAAGAACATAGGGCTGGTTTTAAGCTGGCTGAAAGCCTCTTTAGAAAGATTAAATGTTTTTAGCTGCGAAGGGAGAAAGTTAAACCGGACCTCATTGTCATTGTATTTGAGGTTCCACCCCTGTGAAGCTCTTATAAAAGTATGATTAAGGATGTTTATTTCGTCTTGATTCTGCCCCCATGGACTAAGAACTACAGAAGCAATAGTACTGCCAACAAAGAGAAATGCAATAAATAAACTCCAGATAAGCATAGTTTTCTTTCTTTTTTTCTCTTCCTTGTCTTTCTTCTTATGTACTCTAATTTTTCGTGGCATATGCTTTCACTTAAAAAGATGGGCCCGCGGAGATTTGAACTCCGGACCACTCGATTATCAGTCGAGCACTCCAACCAGGCTAAGCTACGGGCCCGTATGGACTGAGGCTTCTTGTTTTCTTTATAAAATTTTCGTTTGGCTTCTTATTTCATTTCTTTTATCATATAGAAAATTTTAAGAAGTGTGCTCTTTATTCCCTTTTAAGGTTGACTTTGATGACCAGAAAGATTCCGATTGCAAGGCCCTTTGTATCAAATGAGCTGATTGATTCAGTTGCAGATACACTGAAGTCTGGCTTTTGGACAAGAGGTAAGATATGTGAACAGTTTGAGCGAGATTTTGCTTCTTATATCGGAACAAACGATGCTTTCGCAGTAAATAGCGGTACTACTGCGTTAAGATTGGCATTGAGAGTTTTAGATTTGCCAAAAGGAGCAAGCATAATCATACCTGATATGAGCTTTATTGCTACAGTCCAAGCAATTGTTATGGAAGGTTTTAGGCCTGTCTTTGTGGATGTTAAGGAGGATGGTAATCTTGATCCTGATGAATTGGAAAGGACTTTTTCAGGGAATGTTAAAGCAGTAATGGTTGTGCATCTTCATGGAAAGGCTGCGGATGTTGAGAGGATTGCACGATTCTGTCAGAAACGTGGTCTAAGGTTGATTGAGGATGCCTCTCAGGCAGCAGGCGCCTCTTTTCTAGGAAAAAAAGTAGGTTCTTTTGGAGATGTATCTGCCTTTAGTCTTTATGCGACAAAGAATCTTGCTGCTGGCGAAGGTGGAATCATTGCTTTTAATAATCCCTCTTTAAGGGAGAAGTTATCGATTTACTCAAACAATGGATTTTATCAGGGAGAAATCAAAGCACCGCTGGGAGATAGCTTAAGGATGAGTGATATCCATGCTTCTATTGGCTTATATCAGCTTAAAAAGCTTGAGGAGTTGAATAACCGGAGAAAAGAAATTGCTCAGTATTATACTAAGCATTTGAAGAATCTCTCAAAGATTTCCTTACCTTCTCCTGACAACAATGTGTTTCATCATTACAACATTGTGGTGAAAAGGGGTTATGACTTTTCCGTGAAGGATGCTTTCTCTTTCTTTGATAAAGTAGGTATACAAATCAAGCAATATTACCCATATGCCCTATCATCATTTTTTGGGCGTAAACCATTAAGAACTTCATCCTTCCTATCAAAGAATTCATTTTGTATCCCACTTTTCCCTTCACTTAAAGACGAAGAAGTCAAAAAGGTTAGGGATGCGGTTATAGATTACTTTGGGGGTTCAGAATAATGAACATTTTGGTATTGAATCTGCCTTTTCCTGTTAGGATTGTAAGGAGGTATAGCTGCTCTTACTACGCAAAAGGTTTTCTTTATCCTCCTCAAGAGTTGCTAAGACTTGCTACCCTGATTAAGCAAAACAACAAAGGTAGGACTTTCTTTGTTGATTCTATTGCAGAGAATAAATCATTGAATGAGGTTGTTGCTTTCATTAAGAGAAACAAGATTGATTTAGTCTTTACCCTTTTAGGCCTTGATTTTTTGGATACTGATATAAAAACCTTGAGCAAGATTAAGGAGAGCACAGGAATCCCTATTGTGTCTATTAGTTATTTAGCCAGCTTGTTCCGCAAGGATTTCTCTGATTTAGATATAGTTCTCGATAATTTCTTTGAGGAAAAAACATACTGGGCGTTAAAGAAAGCTGAGTCCTTGGAGGAGTTTACTAAAAATCTGAAAGATTCAGAGAATAAAGACTTTGAATTTAATCCAAACCTGAGTTCTAGAGTTGATAGGGGGTTTATTAATCCAAAAAGGTATCAGGAGGTGTTTTGTAGAGGTAAAACCGCTTTCCTTTACTTTGGCTTTGGTTGCCCTTTCAAATGCAATTACTGTATTTGTTCGTATAATTATAAGAAGTATGCTTTAAGGAAGAAGGAGTTTATCTTTAAGGAGCTTAAGGAGTTGAAAAAAGCGGGCTACAAGAATATTAGGGTATTGGATGATAATGTTACTGTAAGCAAAGAATTTTTGTCTGAGTTGCAAAAGTTTTTGGTAAACAATGGAATCAAGTTTGATTTCTACGGGCTTTCTCGTATTGACCTTTTAGATAAAGAAAGTATCACTCTCATCAAACAGATTGGTTTTAAAAGGATTTATCTGGGTTTAGAAACATTAAATCCTGAACTTCAGAAGTATTATGATAAGAATATTGATGTTCATTTGCCTTTACTTAAAAGGAAGATAAAACTACTGAGGCGTAAGCGCATTGAAATGGGATTATGGTTGATGTTTCATCCACTTAAGCAAAGCAAAGAAGATTTGCTGAGTATGGTTTCAAAGGTGAGCAAACTGGGGGTTGATTTTATTAATCTGAGTTTGCTTATTCCTTACCCTGGTACAAAACTGTTTGAGAAAGAGAGGGACAATATATCTGCTTCCATTAGACCTTTTAAGACTTCTTTTAAAGAGATTAAAAACTGTGAGAAAGAATTCTTCTTTAGATATTATCTAAGGCCTTTAAATGCTTTAAGGACACTTTTTTTCATGGTTAAGTACCCTTTCAGGAGTATGAGGTTGTTTTTTGATTTGATGTTTATGAGGTCAAATGGGGAAATTAGAACTGATTTCATTTGAATATTGTTTTTAAACTATATAACTTTTTAAATCATACCTTTAATTGCTTACTAAAATGATTTGGGATGCTTTGCGCGGCTTTCTAGGTTATAATGTGCTCTCTTTTTTTTATAGTAACGGGAGGACATTTGCTTTTGTAAGCTTGCTATTGTTTTTGTTGTTTCTTTTTCTGGCGATTCGGCTGTTGTATAGAGAAACCAAGCCGAATCTTCGACATAGAAAATTTGTAGTTTCTTTGATTATACTTCTTGTTCTCGTTTCTTGTGTATACTGGGCAATTGTTTCTCATAGAGTGTTTTTCAGATATGATGAAACTGATTTAAAGTTCTACATATCAGCTATTAGATTTTCAGAACAAGGCAGATATGCTCCAGCAGGTTCTCCCCAAGGAGGCTTCTTTTATCTCTTTATTCTTCTTTTTAATGTTTTTCCTTTCCTAAAAGAGGCTTCAGTCTTGTTTAAATTTATTATCTGCATGAATTATTTGATTATCTTATTAATCTTTTTCGTGATTTTCTTAATGTTTTTTAAGAATTCTAAAGACAAGCTTGTTATGCCTTTGCTTTTTTCTTGTGTTTTATTGCTTTACAGGCCTCTTCTTGAAGGGATATGGTATTACCGGTTCTTCTATATGATTCCTTTATTCGGTATATTTTTTTCTTATTATGTTTTTTGTCATCTTAAGGAATTATTTGAAAGAAGACGAAGTGGGGGTTTTAAAGAAAAGTTCTTGTCTTTGGTTTTATTGTTTTCTTTGTTTTATCTTTGTGTTCATCATCGTCCGGAGTTCCTGGTTTTTGTAACTCCTATGTTTCTTTATCTGACACCTGGCTTTTTTAGGGAATTGTTTCAGGTAAAAAAATGGCAAAGGTATGCTTATTTGGTTCTTTTTTTCTGTCTCTTTTTCTTTCTTAATCTTGATATCTTTTCCTGGTATATTACTGAACCTGGAAATAGAGCCTCAGCGG